>NZ_JBICMM010000047.1:0-141182 GCF_043106425.1 Pseudomonas sp. FYR_2 | reverse complement strand
GAATGCACCGTACCTGTGGGAGCTGGCTTGCCGGCGATGCTTTTCAGGACCCCACCATGATTCAGAAACCCACCCTGCACCCGCGCAACCGCCACCAGGGCCGCTACGACTTCCCCAGCCTGATCAAGGCCCACCCGGACCTTGCCCGCTTCACCATCACCAATCCCCACGGCAAACCGAGCATCGACTTCGCCAACCCTGAAGCCGTGCGAGTGTTCAACCGTGCCCTGCTCAAGGCCCAGTACGGCATCCAGCACTGGGATATCCCCGCCGACTACCTGTGCCCACCGATTCCCGGCCGCGCCGACTACATCCATGTGGCCGCCGACCTGCTGGCCGACGACAATGCCGGTGAGATCCCCAAGGGCGCCCAGGTGCGTGCGCTGGACATCGGCGTGGGTGCCAACTGCATCTACCCGTTGCTAGGCCACAGCGACTACCGCTGGCGCTTCCTCGGCTCGGACATCGACCCCGTTGCCCTGGCATCGGCCAAGGCCATCGTGCAGGCCAATGGGCTGGGCAAGGCCATTATCCTGCGCCAACAGGCTAACCGCACGCACATCCTCAGCGGCCTGCTGCAGAATGACGAACGCTTCGACCTGACCCTGTGCAACCCGCCCTTCCATGCCTCACGCGAAGAAGCCACCCGTGGTAGCCAGCGCAAGTGGAAGAACCTGGGCAAGCAAGACCCCAAGCGCAAGTTGCCTGTGCTCAACTTCGGTGGCCAGAACAATGAACTGTGGTGTGAGGGCGGCGAAATCCGCTTTGTTACCCAACTGGTCAGCGAGAGCGTGCAATACGCCGAGCGGGTGCTGTGGTTCACCAGCCTTGTGTCCAAGGCCAGTAACTTGCCGGGCATCGAGACCGCACTGAAGAAGGCAGGCGCCAAAGCCGTACGCATCATCGAAATGGGCCAGGGGCAGAAACAGAGCCGCATGGTCGCCTGGAGCTTCCTTGACGATGCCACGCGCCAGGCCTGGCACGCCCAGCGTAAATCGCAGGCATGAAAAAACCGCGCCCGGGCAAGCCGGGCGCGGTTTCATCAACACTTCAACAATTACTTGTTGATGGCGTCGGTCAGCACTTTGGCTGGAACGAACTTGACGACTTTCTTGGCAGCGATTTCGATGGCAGCGCCAGTCGAAGGGTTGCGGCCGGTGCGGGCAGGACGCTCGGAGACTTTCAGCTTGCCGATGCCTGGCAGGGTGATTTCAGCGCCGTTTTCCAGTTGGTCGGCAACGATCTGGCCCAGTTGCTCCAGAGCGTTCTTGGCGGTGGCTTTTGGCGCGGCGATCGATTCGGCGATGTCGGCAATCAGTTGGTCTTTGGTCAATGCCATGGTGGTGTTCCTTCCCTATCAAATTCGATGGTTATGCTGCGAACTACGACGTTATCGGGCCAGCCCCTGAAAGTGGAGGGCCGCGCCAATCGCGTATGTAGATACGTAAATCGGCGTTTGGTTCGACACGACGACAGCACGCTGCCAGCAATGCGCCACACGAGGGGCACAAGACCGCGCAAAACTACCACAGGAGCAGATAAATATCCGCTGCGCACTTCGATTAAATGCAGGTTTTTCGGGGGTTTTAGCTTAAAACGCACAAAACTGAACAAAAAACGAACAACCGACATATCTGCCAACATACGGCCACTGCATCACCTTGCGTCTAGGGTAAACTTGGCAACTTTTGCAGCTCGCCGAGAATCCCATGCCAATCCGTCATTGCATCGTTCACCTGATCGACAAAAAGCCTGATGGCAGCCCCGCGGTGCTGCATGCTCGCGACTCCGAACTGGCCGCCTCCGATGCCATCGAGAACCTGCTGGCCGACCTCAATGACAGCTACAACGCCAAGCAAGGCAAGGCCTGGGGCTTTTTCCACGGTGAGTCGGGCGCCTACCCGTTGAGCGGCTGGCTGAAGCAGTACCTGGACGAAGAAAAGGACTTTACCGCCTTCAGCCGCATTGCCGTGGAACACCTGCAGAAGCTGATGGAAGAGTCCAACCTGTCCACGGGCGGCCATATCCTGTTCGCCCATTACCAGCAAGGCATGACCGAATATCTGGCCATTGCCCTGCTGCACCACAGCGAAGGGGTAGCGGTGAACGCCGAACTCGACGTGATGCCTTCGCGCCACCTCGACCTTGGCCAGTTGCACCTGGCGGCACGCATCAACCTGTCGGAGTGGAAGAACAACCAGAACTCCAAGCAGTACATCTCGTTCATCAAGGGCAAGAACGGCAAGAAAGTGTCGGATTACTTCCGCGACTTCATCGGCTGCCAGGAGGGTGTAGACGGCCCGGGCGAAACCCGTACCCTGCTCAAAGCCTTCAGTGACTTCGTCGAGAGCGAAGACCTGCCGGAAGCGTCCGCCCGCGAAAAGACCCAGACCCTGGTCGAGTACGCCACCACGCAGACCAAGCTGGGCGAACCGGTAACACTGGAAGAGCTGTCCAGCCTGATCGACGAAGATCGGCCCAAAGCGTTCTACGACCACATCCGCAACAAGGACTATGGCCTGTCGCCAGAAATCCCGGCGGACAAGCGCACCCTCAACCAGTTCCGCCGCTTCACCGGGCGTGCCGAGGGGCTGTCGATCAGCTTCGAGGCACACTTGCTGGGCGACAAAGTGGAGTATGACGAGGCGGCAGGCACCCTGATCATCAAGGGGCTGCCGACAACGCTGGTGGATCAGTTGAAGCGGCGCAAGGACTAATCCCCTCAAAGCCGGTAAAGGAGGCCACGAGTGCCTCCTTTGCCGATTTGCGCAGCCGCTTTACCAGCCGCTCCTGGCGCAAAGCCTCGCCTTTATCCGGCCATTGCTCCACATACACCAGTGCCTGGGCCGGACTGGTCTTGAAGTAGCGGGCGCCCTGCCCCTTCTGGTGCGCCGCAAAACGCCGCTGAGGGTCATCGCTGATGCCGCAGTACAGCGAGCCGTTGGCGGCCCTTACCAGATAGACATACCAGGGTTTGCCAACAACGGATTCGACGGTTTCACTCACCTTGGGCCTGCTGGAATGCGCGTAATCCCTTGAATGCCTGCAGGCGAACCTTGTTCCGCACCAGCGGCGACCAGCCCAGCAATACACCAGGCATACCCAAGGCCTGCCGCGACCAGCGCCACAGGTCGAAGGTGTCGTCATGCTGGCAGATCAGCCCATCACGAATGACAAAACGCGCCTGGATGTCGTTGACCACAACACGGTCGGTCTGGGTGAACAGGTAGGTGGCCACCCAGTGCGCGCCGCCACTGCGCTCATCGGCGCGGATGTTGTCGAACGTCAGGGTGAAGTTCTTGGCGCGGCGGGTGAGCATACGCCACATATCGCCTGCATCCTTGCCGCGCAGGGTACCGAAAACCGGGTCGCTGAAAACAATATCGTCGCTGTAGCAGGCCACCATGGCCTCGGCGTCCAGGCGCTGGAAGGCCTGGTAGAAGCGGGAGATCAGGTCGCGGTTGGCGTCGCTCATGGGGCAGATCCGTGCTGGGGTCGAAACCAGCACGATAATCTCCCCCGATGGCTTATGCCAGTACCGGCCTCTTCGCGGGCAAGCCCGCTCCCACAGAGACCGCACAAACCTCGAATCTGTGGTGATCCTGTGGGAGCGGGCTTGCCCGCGAAGAGGCCGGTACTGCCACCATCAGTCTCAGACTTTTTCGCTCGTCACCTGCACATGCAACGCCCGCCCGGCACCCAGCCCGAACACGATGGCACCCATCCCCAATACCGCAAAAATCCACCCCAGCGCCGCCCAGCCCCCGGTCAGGTCATGCACCAGCCCCACCGCAAACGGCCCCATCGATGCCAAGGTGTAACCCACGCCCTGCGCCATGCTCGACAGGTTCGCCGCTACATGCGCGTCTTTCGAACGCAGCACAATCAGGGTCAGCGCCAGGGCAAAAGTACCGCCCTGCCCCAGGCCCAGCACAACGGCCCAACCCCACAGCCCCGAAACCGGCGCATACAGGCAACCGAACAGGCCCGCCAGGGTAATCAACATGACCAGCACGATCGCCAGGCGTTGGTCCTTGCCACGGGTGGCCAGCCAAGGCGCACTCAGCGAGCTAATCAACTGCACGATCACCGACCCCGACAACACCAGTCCAGCCTCGGTCGGGCTCAGGCCACGGCCTATCAGGATCGATGGCAACCAACCGAACACGATGTAAGCCAGCGATGACTGCAAGCCCATGTACAAGGTCACCTGCCAGGCCAGCGGATCGCGCCACAGGCCCCGCACCCGGTAGGCCACCTTGTGCAGGCCATGCCCCTGGCGGGCCTGCGGCAGCCACACCAGCATGGCCAGCAAGGCCGGCAGCACCCAGAAGCCCAGCCCAAGTGCCCAGCTACCGCCAAAATGCTGGGCCAACGGTACGGTAGCGCCCGCCGCCATGGCGGCGCCCAGGCACAACGCCATGGTGTACACACCGGTCAGCGTACCAGCATGCTGCGGGAAGTCGCGCTTGACGATACCCGGCAGCAGCACACCGATAATGCCAATGCTGGCCCCCGCCATCAGGCTGCCGAGGAACACGCCAACGGGGCCGAAGGCGCTTCGCACCCCGATACCCAGCGCCAACGTGACAAGAATGCCGAGGATCACCCGCTCACTGCCAAAACGCCGCGCCAGCACGGGTGCCAGCGGGGCGAACAACCCCAGGCACAGCACCGGCAAGGTGGTCAGCAAGCCCGCCTGCGAGGCACTCAGCCCCAGCCCTTCAGACACCAGCCCCAGCACCGGCGCCATGCTCGACAACGCCGGGCGCAGGTTCAAGGCCACCAGCACCAGGCCCAGCAGCAACAGCCAGGGCCGCCGCAACACCACAGGCTGCCGCTGCACCTGCTCGTCGTCAGCCTCGGCATCGATCAGCAGCTCATCGAGGTCCCGCTCATTCGGCGGGGTATTGCGGGTGATGGGTTCAGCCATGGCCTTCTCGGTGTCAGGATTCGATGAGGGTGCGGCTCAGGCGCTTGGCCCGCTCCGCGTCGCGTTGTTCGATGGCTTCGAGGATCTGGCCGTGCAGGTCGAACGTGGCCTGGCAGCGCGGAACAGTCGCCATGTTGCGTTGCAGCGCGGCAGCCACCACCCCGGAAAAGTAGCGATACAGCTCGCTTAACGCCGGGTTGTGGGCGGCATCGACCAACCGCTGGTGGAACACCAGGTCGCAGGCCACATAAGCATCGACATCCCCGTGAAAGTGCCCGGCACTGCTGGCCAGCGCATCGCGTAGCGCCTGCAGATCGGCATCGGTACGGCGCAGCGCCGCCAAGCCGATGGCTTCGGCTTCGAGGATGTGACGGGTTTCCCGGGCCTGCTCAGCGGTGCAGCGAGACATCGCCTGCACCGCCTGCAGCGGGTCCTGGGCCGTGCGCAGGTAGCTACCGTCACCTTGGCGAATTTCCACCAGGCCGCTGAATGCCAGCACACGCATGGCTTCGCGCACGGTATTGCGGCTGATGCCCAGTTGCAGGGCCAACTCCGGCTCGGTGGGCAGTCGCTGACCGACCTGCCAGTCGCCCAGCACGATGCGCTCACGCATGCGATCCACGGCAAGCTCAACCAGGGAACGTTTGGTCAGCTCTGTATTCATTGCACTCAACCAATCATCCGATGAATTTTCACAGCTTACTGGAGGACGGTCGACGCCGCAAACCACCTGACATTTCTGCTGGCCACGACAGCGGCTTTGGCGAACGCTATCTACAGTCGTTGCGCACCCTCGACAGCCAGATTGGCCATTTACTGGACAAGGTCGATGAGCGCCAGCGCCTGAACCCGCAGGAAGACTGGCTGGTGATCGTCAGCACGGACCATGGGCGGGATTACTCGGGCAAAGCGCATGGCGGTATTTCGGAGCAGGTAAAAACCATCTTCATTGCCAGCAACAAGCCGTTGAACCAAGAGCTTTCGCAACCCGGCATTCCAGCGGAAAACCCTGGGCCGAACCACCTGTACAGCCTGCCCGCGCAAACCTCGGTCGCCCCCACCGTGTTACGTCACATGGGGTCACATGGGCCTGAAACTGCTGCCGGAATGGCTACTGGATGGCACATCCCTTGCTGGGTGATACCGGCGTATGTGCTGGTGCTCGATGGCACACCAGCGGCGGTGCGTAACCGGCCGGCTGGCAAAGCGTTTGCCATAGAAGGAAGCATTTATTAATGCCGGGCGCGCTCTTTATAGAGGCGCGCCCGACAATGCTTTAGTTCAACGCATCAAGCAACGCCTGGTTCATCTCTGGCGTGCCGATGGTAATGCGCAGGAACTGGGCAATACGTTGCTGCTTGAAGTGACGCACGATCACGCCCTGCTCGCGCAGGCGTGCCGCCAGCTCGGCAGCATCCTGCTGAGGGTGGCGGGCGAAGATGAAGTTGGCAGCCGAAGGCAACACGTCAAAGCCCTTGGCTTGCAACTGCCCGACCAACGCTTCGCGGCTGTCGATCACTTTACGGCAGGTTTCTTCGAAGTACTCACGGTCTTCGAACGCCACCGCAGCACCTACGATCGCCGCTCGGTCCAGCGGGTAGGAGTTGAAGCTGTTCTTGATCCGCTCCAGTGCCTCGATCAGGTCCGGATGCCCCACCGCCAGGCCAACCCGCAGGCCAGCCAGCGAGCGCGACTTCGACAGCGTCTGGGTGACCAGCAGGTTGTCGTAGCGGTCCACCAGGCTGATGGCCGTCTCACCGCCGAAATCGATGTAAGCCTCATCCACCACCACCACCGAGTCACGGTTGGCCTGCAGCAACTGCTCCACCGCCTGCAGCGGCATCAGGCAACCTGTCGGCGCGTTGGGGTTGGGGAAGATGATGCCGGCGTTGGGCTTGTTGTAGTCCTCGATGCGGATCTGGAACTGCTCGTCCAGCGCCACCTGCTCGAAGGCAATACCGTAGAGGCCACAGTAGACCGGGTAGAAGCTGTAGCTAATGTCCGGGAACAACAGCGGTGCATCGTGCTGGAACAGGCCGTGGAAGATGTGCGCCAACACCTCATCCGAGCCATTGCCGACAAACACTTGCGCCGGGGTTACGCCGTAGTAGTCGGCCACCGCTTGCTTGAGGCGGTCACCGTTCGGGTCCGGGTAAAGGCGCAGGTTATCGTTCAACTCACCGCGCATGGCCTCCAGCGCCTTGGGCGATGGGCCATAGGGGTTTTCGTTGGTGTTGAGCTTGACCAGACGGGCCAGCTTGGGCTGCTCGCCCGGCACGTAAGGCACCAGGTCCTTGACGAAGGGGCTCCAGAATCGACTCATGCTCAGTTCCCCTTCTCTTGGGTCAGGATACGGTATTCAGCACTGCGGGCGTGGGCGGTCAGCGACTCGCCACGGGCCAGGACCGACGCGGTGTGGCCCAGCTCGGACGCACCCTGCTCGGAGCAGAAAATGATCGACGAACGCTTCTGGAAGTCGTACACCCCCAGCGGCGACGAGAAACGTGCGGTGCCAGAGGTCGGCAACACGTGGTTGGGACCGGCACAGTAATCGCCCAGCGCTTCGCTGGTGTGGCGGCCCATGAAGATCGCGCCAGCGTGGCGAATGTGCGGCAACCAGGCTTGCGGGTCGGCCACCGACAGTTCCAGGTGTTCCGGCGCAATGCGGTTGGCCACCTCCATTGCCTGATGCATGTCACGCACCTGAATCAGTGCACCACGGCCGTTGATCGACTTCTCGATGATTTCGGCACGCTCCATGGTCGGCATCAGCTTGTCGATGCTGGCGGCAACGCGGTCGAGGAAGGCGGCATCCGGGCTGACCAGAATGGCCTGGGCGTCTTCGTCGTGCTCGGCCTGGGAGAACAGGTCCATGGCGATCCAGTCCGGGTCGGTCTGGCCATCGCACACCACAAGAATTTCCGACGGGCCGGCGATCATGTCGATACCCACCTGGCCGAACACATGGCGCTTGGCAGTGGCAACGTAGATGTTGCCAGGGCCGACGATCTTGTCCACCTGCGGCACGCTTTCGGTACCGTAGGCCAGCGCGGCAACAGCCTGGGCACCACCGACGGTGAACACACGGTCGACACCCGCAATGCACGCGGCCGCCAGCACCAGTTCGTTGACCTCACCACGCGGGGTTGGCACCACCATCACCACTTCGGCGACGCCGGCAACCTTGGCCGGGATGGCGTTCATCAGTACCGACGACGGGTACGACGCCTTGCCGCCTGGCACATACAGGCCCGCACGGTCCAGTGGGGTGACTTTCTGACCGAGCACGGTGCCATCGGCCTCGGTGTACTGCCAGGAATCCTGCTTCTGCCGCTCGTGGTACATGCGCACGCGATTGGCGGCTGTTTCCAGGGCTTCGCGCTGTGCCGGGGTGATGCGGGTCAGCGCCAGTTCCAGGCGTTCACGATTGAGGATCAGGTCGTCAATCGACTTGGCATCTACGCCATCAAAACGCTGGGTGAACTCGACCAGCGCCGCATCACCGCGCTCACGCACGGCCTTGATGATGTCGAGCACGCGCTGGTTGACCGCGTCATCGGACACACTTTCCCAGCTCAGCAGATGATCCAGATGTCGGGCGAAATCCGGATCAGCGGCGTTGAGACGGGCAATTGCAGTGGACACGGTCATGGCGAGGGCCTCGATTATTAGCGAATGCTCAGGCGCCCTAGGCTACCAGTCCATCCGCGCGGGCACCCGAGAAAAATGGCTATGACGCGGATAGACGGGCGCGACAGCGAAGGCCGCGCGCAGGAGTCAGCCGCGGTGTCGCGATTCGACCGCTTGACGAAGCGTGTCGATCAGGCTCTGGATACGGGCGTGCTGCATTTTCATGGAGGCCTTGTTGACCACCAGGCGCGAGCTGATCGTGGCGATCAGTTCCTGGGGCTCCAGGCCGTTTGCACGTAGGGTGTTGCCGGTGTCGACCACGTCGATGATCTTGTCGGCGAGGTTGATCAGCGGTGCCAGTTCCATCGAGCCGTACAGCTTGATGATGTCGACCTGACGCCCCTGTTCGGCGTAGTAACGCTTGGCTACGTTGACGAACTTGGTGGCCACGCGCAGGCGGCCCTTGGGCTCAGGCGCGCCAACCGCGCCAGCCGTCATCAGCTTGCACTGGGCAATCTGCAGGTCCAGGGGCTCATACAGGCCCTGGCCGCCGTACTCCATCAGCACGTCCTTGCCGGCCACACCCAGGTCGGCGGCACCATGCTCGACATAGGTCGGCACGTCGGTAGCACGCACGATCAGCAGGCGCACGTCGTCCTGCGTGGTGGGGATGATCAGTTTGCGGCTCTTGTCCGGGTTCTCGGTCGGCACGATACCGGCCTCGGCCAGCAACGGCAGGGTATCGTCGAGAATACGGCCTTTGGAAAGCGCGATGGTCAACATTGGAACGTCGGTCCTTAAGCGGCTGCTGCCGGCCAGGTCATCGACCTGGCCGCATTCAATTCAAAGGGTGCGTCCATGCACCTTCGGGCTACTAGCCCGGTACGCGGCGGATTTTCGCGCCGAGCATCTGCAGTTTCTCTTCGATGCACTCGTAACCACGGTCGATGTGGTAGATGCGATCAATCAGGGTATCGCCTTCGGCAACCAGCGCCGACAGCACCAGGCTGGCGGAAGCCCGCAAGTCGGTGGCCATGACCGGGGCACCCTTCAGCGCTTTCACGCCAGTGACGATGGCAGTGTTGCCTTCGACCTGGATCTGCGCGCCCATGCGGTGCATTTCGTAAACATGCATGAAACGGTTTTCGAAGATGGTCTCGATCACCGCGCCCGTGCCTTCGGCAATGGCGTTCAGCGAGATGAACTGCGCCTGCATGTCGGTCGGGAACGCCGGGTACGGAGCGGTACGCAGGTTGACGGCTTTCGGCCGCTTGCCGTGCATGTCCAGCTCGATCCAGTCTTCGCCGGTGTTGATGTCGGCGCCGGCTTCCTTGAGTTTTTCCAGTACGGCTTCAAGGATGGTCGGGTCGGTGTCCTTGACCTTGACACGGCCGCCGGTCACGGCAGCAGCGACCAGGTAGGTACCGGTCTCGATGCGGTCCGGCATCACGCGGTAGTTGGCCGAGTGCAGGCGCTCGACGCCATCGATGGTGATGGTGTCGGTGCCAGCGCCCTGGACGTTGCCACCCATGGCATTGATGAAGTTGGCCAGGTCGACCACTTCCGGCTCACGCGCGGCGTTCTGCAGCACGCTGCGGCCTTTGGCCAGGGCAGCGGCCATCATGATGTTTTCGGTACCGGTCACGCTGACGGTGTCGAAGAAGAAGTGCGCACCGCGCAGGCCGCCCTCAGGCGCCTTGGCCTTGATGTAGCCGCCTTCCACTTCGATTTTCGCGCCCATGGCTTCGAGGCCACGGATGTGCAGGTCGACCGGGCGTGAGCCGATGGCGCAACCGCCAGGCAGGGCCACTTCGGCTTCGCCGAAACGGGCAACCATCGGGCCCAGCACCAGGATCGAGGCGCGCATGGTCTTGACCAGCTCGTAAGGCGCGACCAGGGTCTTGATGGTACGTGGGTCGATCTCCACCGCCAGTTTTTCGTCGATCACAGGCTCGATGCCCATGCGGCCGAACAGCTCGATCATGGTGGTGATGTCGTGCAGGTGCGGCAGGTTGCCCACGGTGACCGGGCCGTCAGCCAGCAGGGTAGCCGCCAGAATTGGCAGGGCTGCGTTCTTCGCGCCCGAAATGCGGATCTCGCCGTCAAGGCGAGCGCCGCCAGTAATAATCAGTTTGTCCATTGGAATCTCGCCGCCACGTTGGCTCAGGTGCGCTCAGCCCAGGCTGCGCTGCTGAAAAATTTCATGGTTACCGCATGGATGCTGCCATTGGCAATCCACGGATTCAGGTGAGCATAGATCGCCTGCTGGCGTTTGACCGGGCTCAGGCCAGCCAACTCGTCGCTGATCACGTTCAACTGGAAGTTGCAGCCTTCGCCTTCAACTTCGACCCGGGAACCCGGCAATTTCTCTTCAAGGAAGCTTTTAACTTCTACGGCCTGCATGCTCAACCTCAATCGGCGCCCGATGCGCACGGGTCGGCCATCATACAAAAAAGCCCCTCGCCTGCGAAGCCCAACGAGGGTTTCGCTGACCGAGGGGCCATCATCCGCGCCGGGCCATCAGGTTGCCAGCACTTCATCGAGGTCATAGACCCCGGCAATTTCCCGCATGTCCTCAGGCATGCTGCGCACCTGGCAGCCTTTGCCGGCGCCCTGGGCGTCGCGCATGAATGCCAGCAACAGCGACAGACCTACGCTGGTGGAGTGCTGCACCGCCGAGCAATCCAGCACCAGCTGCGCCTCGCGGCAAGCCGCGATCAGTGCCTTGCCCTGCTTGCGCAGGACCGGGCCGCTACGGTAATCCAGCACACCGGCCAGGCGCAGCACGCCCGGCTCGGCCATGCTTACAGCGGCCTCACTCATTTGACAGTCTTCTCTGGCGAGCTGTCGGCAGCCTGCTTGGCCTTGGCCACTTCACCGGCCCAGCCATCGATGGTCTTGTCCAGGTCGTTGCCGTTGCGCTGCATGGCATCGGCGAACTGGTCGCGGAACAGCTTGCCGATGTTGATGCCGTTGACGATGACGTTACGCACTTTCCATTCTCCACCCAGGTTTTCCAGGGTGTACTGCACCGGGTATACGGCGCCATTGTTGCCGGTGACCTTCATGCCTACGGACGCGCGCTTGCCGTCATCGGCTTTGGCCGGGTCTACGACGATGCCCTGGTTGTTGTACTCCAGTAGCGCGTTACCGTAGAACTGGAACAGGCTGCGCTTGAAGTTTTCCTGGAAGCGCTGCATCTGCTCGGGCGTGGCCTTGCGCGAGTACTTGACGGTCATGATGCTTCTGGAAATACCGTCGGCATCGACCACCGGCGCGAGGATCCGGTCAAGGGTGTCGTAGAAAGCTTGCGGGTTGGACTTGTACTGCTCCTTGTTGGCCTTGAGCTCACCCAACAGCTCGGTGGTGGTGCTCTGCACCACGTCGTGCGGCGACTGCGCGGCCAGGGCCATCAGGGGGAAGGCCGCCAGCAAAACCAGCAGGCCACGTCGCAGGATCGAAATCATGGAAACTCCTTAATTAGCCGGTTGCGCTTCTTTCGGTTCCTTACCAACGGAGTTGAGCAGGAACTTGCCAATCAGATCTTCCAGCACCAGTGCCGACTGGGTGTCGTGGATGGTCGCACCGTCCTTGAGCACCTGGTCTTCGCCGCCCACGCTGATGCCGATGTACTTCTCGCCAAGCAAGCCGGCGGTCAGGATCGAGGCAGTGGAGTCGGTCGGCAGGTTGTCCACCGACTTGTCCAGCTGCAGCGTCACCCGACCGGTGTAGGAATCACGGTCCAGATCGATGGCGGTAACCTTGCCGATCGTCACACCGGCCATGGTCACTTTAGCTCTGACCGTCAAACCGGCGATATTGTCGAAGTAGGCATAAACTTTATAGGTATCGCTGCTCGGGCTGGCCGACAGCCCGCTGACACGCAGGGCCAGCAGCAGCAGCGCCAGGATCCCGGCCAGGAGGAACAGGCCGACACCGATTTCCAGGGTGCGGTTTTGCATCAGAAATCTCCAAACATCAAGGCGGTCAGAATAAAGTCCAGACCCAGCACTGCCAACGAGGCATAGACCACGGTCTTGGTGGTGGCACGGCTGATCCCTTCTGAGGTGGGCTCACAGTCGTACCCCTGGAATACGGCGATCCAGGTCGTGACGAAGGCGAACACCAGGCTCTTGATCAACCCGTTGAGCACGTCGTCGGTAAAGGAAACACTGTTCTGCATGTTGGCCCAGAACGAGCCCTCGTAAACACCCAGCCAGTCCACGGCCACCCACGAGCCGCCCCAGATGCCGACCACGCTGAATATCAGCGCCAGCAGCGGCAGCGAGATGAAACCGGCCCAAAGGCGTGGCGCGACGATGTACTTGAGCGGGTCGACGCCGATCATTTCCAGGCTCGACAGCTGCTCGGTGGACTTCATGTTGCCAATTTCAGCGGTCAGTGCGGAGCCTGCACGGCCGGCGAACAGCAGCGCCGTCACCACCGGGCCAAGTTCACGCAGCAGGGTCAGGGCGACCATCTGGCCCACCGCCTGCTCCGAACCGTATTTGGTCAGGATGCTGTAGCCCTGCAGCGCCAGCACCATGCCGATGAACACCCCGGACACGACGATGATCGCCAGCGACAGCACGCCTACCGAGTACAGCTGCTTGGTCAGCAACTGGAAACCGCCGCCGATGCCGCCGCGGCCGATCAGTGCATGGAACAGGAACAGGCAGGAACGCCCCAGAACCGCCAGCACGTCGATCGCCGAGCGACCCAGCAGGCGGACACGTTCGAGTAAGGATCTTCTGCGCATCAACGCGCCCCCAGCAGGTCGGCGCGGTAATCAGGCGCAGGAAAGTGGAAGGGAACCGGGCCGTCCGGGTCGCCCTTCATGAACTGGCGAATCCGTGGGTTGTCCGACCCCATCAGCTCATCGGGCGTGCCCTGGCCCAACACCTGGCCGTCCCCCACCACATAGATGTAGTCGGCAATGCTGGCGGTTTCTGCCAGGTCGTGGGACACGACGATGCTGGTGATGCCTAACGCATCGTTGAGCAGACGGATCAGGCGCACCAGTACGCCCATGGCGATCGGGTCCTGGCCGACGAACGGTTCGTCGTACATGAGGATCTGCGGGTCCAGGGCAATGGCCCGGGCCAGCGCCACACGGCGCTTCATGCCGCCAGACAGCTCGTCGGGCATCAGGTCGATGGCACCGCGCAGCCCCACGGCCTGCAGCTTCATCAACACGATGTCACGGATCATCTCGTCCGACAGCTGGGTGTGCACGCGCAGCGGGAACGCGACGTTCTCGAACACATCGAGGTCGGTGAACAGCGCGCCGCTCTGGAACAGCACACCCATCTGCTTGCGGGCGTCGAACAGGTCGCTGCGCGACAGCGTCGGCAGGTTTTGCCCGGCAACCCATACCTCACCGCTGGAGGGGCGCAGCTGCGCGCCCATCAGGCGGAGCAACGTGGTCTTGCCGCAACCCGATGGCCCCATGATGCCGGTGACCTTGCCGCGCGGGATGCGAATGTCGACATTGCTGAAAATGCTGCGCGAACCGCGTTTGAAGGTAACCCCCTTCAACTCGACCGCGTAGGCGCTATCCACACTCATCTAGACTCCTTGCTAGTGCAGCCTCGTCCTAATGGACGCCGGCCTCCATCAGGAAGGCACACGCACCCCTGGCAGGCCGAATAGCGGCGAACTATAGCACCGCTGACAGCGCCGCCCCAAGGCCGGGCAACGAGTCGTTCAGCCCTGAGACAGGCTTTGATGACATTCGCTACAGCAATCGAAAGGGTGAGGGTTTTTGTCATTGCGCGTATAATCGCGGCCTTTTCATCAGGCATTGCTTTTTCGACATGAGCCAATCCAGCGAGCTGATCCAATCCGCCCAACGCACCCTGCGCCTGGAACTCGAGGCCGTAGAGGCCCTGCTGGCGCGCATCGACGACAATTTCGTTAAGGCCTGCGAACTGATCCAGGCCTGCAAGGGCCGGGTTGTCGTGGTCGGCATGGGCAAGTCCGGGCACATCGGCAACAAGATCGCCGCGACCCTGGCCAGCACCGGCACCCCGGCATTTTTCGTGCACCCGGCCGAAGCCAGCCATGGCGACATGGGCATGATCACCCGCGAGGATGTCATCCTTGCCCTGTCGAATTCCGGCAGCACCGCAGAGATCGTCACCTTGCTGCCCCTGATCAAGCGCCTGGGCATCAAGCTGATCAGCCTCACCGGCAACCCGGATTCGCCGCTGGCCCAGGCTGCCGAGGTCAACCTTGATGCCCGCGTCGAGCAAGAGGCCTGCCCGCTGAACCTGGCGCCCACCTCCTCTACCACCGCATCGCTGGTATTGGGTGACTGCCTGGCCATCGCCCTGCTCGAAGCCCGAGGCTTCACCGCCGAGGACTTTGCCTTCTCGCACCCGGGCGGCGCACTGGGCCGACGCCTGCTGCTCAAGGTAGAAAACGTGATGCATGCCGGCGACGAACTGCCTCAGGTACCGCGCGGCACGCTGCTCAAGGACGCGCTCCTTGAAATGTCCCGCAAAGGTTTGGGCATGACCGTGATTGTCGAAGCTGACGGCAAGCTGGCCGGGATCTTCACCGACGGTGACCTGCGCCGCAGCCTGGACCGCAACATCGACGTGCACACCACCCTGATCGATCAGGTCATGACCGTGCATGGCAAGACGGCACGTGCCGAAATGCTTGCCGCCGAAGCCCTGAAGATCATGGAAGACCACAAGATCGGGGCCCTGGTAGTGGTGGATCGCGAAGACCGCCCCACCGGTGCCTTGAACATGCACGACCTGCTGCGCGCCGGCGTAATGTAAGGAGCGATGGAATGAACCAGGACCTCATGCAACGCGGCAAGCACATCAAGCTGGCAGTGTTCGACGTGGACGGCGTGCTCACCGACGGGCGCCTGTACTTCCTCGAAGACGGCAGCGAATTCAAGACCTTCAACACCCTCGACGGCCAGGGCATCAAGATGCTCATGAATTCGGGCGTGACCACCGCGATCATCAGCGGCCGCAAGACCCCGGTGGTCGAGCGCCGCGCCAGAAACCTCGGTATCCCGCACCTGTACCAGGGCCGCGAAGACAAATTGGTCGTGCTTGACGGCCTGCTCGCCGAACTGGGCCTAAGCTATGATCAAGTAGCCTACCTGGGCGACGACCTGCCGGACCTGCCGGTCATTCGTCGGGTAGCATTGGGCATGGCCGTGGCCAACGCCGCGCCGTTCGTTCGCCAGCACGCCCACGGTGTGACCCAGGCACGCGGCGGCGAGGGAGCGGCTCGTGAATTCTGCGAACTGATCATGCAGGCCCAGGGTACCCTGGACGCTGCCAACGCCAATTACCTGTAAGGCTGCCCATGTTCAGCAAGAAAGCCCGCAATGCTGCGCTGCTCGCAGTGATCGCTGCCCTGCTGGTGGCGATCGGCTACTGGAATGTCAGCCCGGAAAGCTTCCTCGACAAGCCGGTGGCCCAGGTCGACGAAAGCGCTATCGACTACTATGCGATCAACGCCCACAGCGTGCAGTTTCTGCCCGACGGCAAACTGCAGTACGAGATGACCGCCGACAAGGTCGAACACCTCAAGGCCAGTGAAATCACCCTGCTGACCACGCCGGACTTGCACATGTACCGCGGTACCGAATACCCGTGGCATGTGCAGAGCACCCGCGCCGAGGTCAACCCGGACGGTACCGAGGTCGAACTGATCGACAAGGTACGGGTTGCCCGCACTGACGAAAAGCAGCGCGAAACCATCATTACCAGCTCACGCATGACCGTGTTCCCGCAGAAGCAATATGCGCAGACCGAGCAAGCCGTTAGAATCGACGGCGCCGGTGGCACTACTACGGGCAAAGGAATGAAAGCGTATTTGAAAGAAGGCAAGATGGACTTGCTCTCTAACGTAAGAGGACAGTATGAGGCTCGTTAAAACCCTCCCCCTTTTGCTCAGCCTGAGCGCAGCACTGGGAAGCGCGAGCGCCCTCGCCCTGCCGAACGACCGTGACCAGCCGATCCGTATCCAGGCCGACAATGCCCACCTGGACGACAAGCAAGGCGTGGCCACCTACACCGGCGACGTGATCATCACCCAGGGTTCGATGATGATCAAAGGCAACACCGTGACCATCACCCGTTCCGCCTCTGGCGACATCGACGTGGTGACCTCGGTGGGCAACCTGGCCTACTTCGAGCAGCAGCAGAGCGCGGCCAAGCCGGACAAGATGAAAGGCTGGGGCGTCACCATCCAGTACCAGTCGCAGAAGGACCTGGTGATCCTCACCGACCGTGCCAAGGTCGAGAACGAGGGCAACACCACCGAAGGCGAGAAAATCGTCTACAACACCCAGACCCAGGTGGCGACTGCGGGTCGCGGTGGCAACGTGACCACACCGCGTCAGCGTATCGACATGGTGATCCAGCCCAAGAAGAAGGCCGAGTAAATGGCAACCCTCAAAGCCCAGCACCTGGCCAAGAGCTACAAGGGGCGGCAGGTGGTACGTGACGTCAGCCTGTCGATCGACAGCGGCCAGATCGTCGGCCTGCTTGGCCCTAACGGCGCCGGCAAGACCACTTGCTTCTACATGATTGTCGGGCTGGTCCAGGCCGAGCAGGGGCGCGTGCTTATCGATAACCTCGATGTCAGCCACCAGCCCATGCACGGCCGCGCCCGCGCCGGCATCGGCTACCTGCCGCAGGAGGCCTCGATCTTCCGCAAGCTGTCGGTGGCCGACAACATCATGGCCATCCTCGAGACCCGCAAGGACCTCGACCGCGAAGGGCGCCGCAAAGAGCTGGAAAGCCTGCTGCAGGAGTTCCACATCAGCCATATCCGCGACAACCTCGGCATGAGCCTGTCCGGTGGTGAACGCCGCCGGGTCGAGATTGCCCGCGCCCTGGCCACTGCCCCCAAGTTCATCCTGCTGGACGAACCGTTCGCTGGCGTCGACCCGATTTCGGTCGGCGACATCAAGCAGATCATCCACCACCTCAAGGCCAAGGGTATCGGTGTACTGATCACCGACCACAACGTGCGCGAAACCCTGGATATCTGCGAAACCGCCTATATCGTCAACGATGGCCGCCTGATCGCCGAAGGCGATGCCGAGACCATCCTGGCCAACGATCTGGTCAAAGAGGTTTACCTGGGTCACGAGTTCCGGCTCTGACCCCGGCACATGCCTGGAGTACTGGCATATCGCCCGGAAACCGGGGTGAAAGTTGTTACAGTGCTCTAGGCAAACGCTACAATTTAAGGCATAAAACTTGCTTGATCTGGCGCCCCGGCGCCCTCGTGTAGTGGATGGCGCATGCGCGCCGGCGAACAAGGTATTAAGCCCCAGCCATGAAACCATCGCTCGTCCTAAAAATGGGCCAGCAACTGACGATGACACCGCAGTTGCAACAGGCCATCCGCCTGCTCCAGCTTTCCACCCTGGACCTCCAACAGGAAATCCAGGAAGCGCTGGAGTCGAACCCGATGCTCGAACGTCAGGAAGACGGCGACGACTTCGATAACAGCGACCCGATGGCGGACAACGCCGAGAACAAGCCGGCCGCCGAAGTCCAGGACAACAGTTTCCAGGAAAGCACCGTCAGTACCGACAACCTGGAAGACGGTGAGTGGAGCGAGCGCATCCCCAACGAGCTTCCGGTCGATACCGCCTGGGAAGACATCTACCAGACCAGCGCCAGCAGCCTGCCAAGCAACGATGACGACGAGTGGGACTTCACCACCCGCACCTCAGCCGGCGAGAGCTTGCAGAGCCACCTGCTGTGGCAACTGAACCTGGCGCCGATGTCCGACACCGACCGCCTGATCGCCGTCACGCTGATCGACAGCATCAATGGCCAGGGCTACCTGGAAGACAGCCTCGAGGAAATCTGCGCCGGTTTCGACCCGGAGCTGGATATCGAGCTGGACGAGGTCGAAGCGGTGCTGCACCGCATCCAGCAGTTCGAGCCAGCCGGCGTCGGCGCGCGCAACCTGGGCGAATGCCTGCTGCTGCAACTGCGCCAGTTGCCTGCCAGCACCCCCTGGATGACCGAAGCCAAGCGCCTGGTCACCGATTTCATCGACCTGCTCGGCAGCCGCGATTACAGCCAGCTGATGCGGCGCATGAAAATCAAGGAAGACGAGCTGCGCCAGGTGATCGAACTGGTACAGAGCCTCAACCCGCGCCCCGGCTCGCAAATCGAGTCCAGCGAGCCCGAGTACGTGGTGCCTGACGTCATCGTGCGCAAAGACAGCGACCGCTGGCTGGTGGAGCTGAACCAGGAGGCTATTCCGCGCCTGCGCGTCAACCCGCAGTACGCCGGCTTCGTGCGCCGTGCCGATACCAGCGCCGACAACACCTTCATGCGCAACCAGTTGCAGGAAGCGCGCTGGTTCATCAAAAGCCTGCAAAGCCGCAACGAAACCCTGATGAAGGTCGCCACACAGATCGTCGAGCACCAGCGCGGTTTCCTTGACCATGGTGACGAAGCCATGAAGCCGCTGGTGCTGCATGACATCGCAGAAGCGGTGGGCATGCACGAGTCGACCATTTCGCGGGTTACTACGCAGAAGTACATGCACACACCGCGTGGCATCTACGAACTGAAATACTTTTTCTCCAGCCACGTCAGCACCTCCGAAGGCGGAGAATGCTCGTCCACGGCGATCCGCGCGATCATCAAAAAACTGGTTGCGGCGGAAAATCAGAAAAAGCCATTGAGTGACAGCAAGATCGCTGGTTTACTGGAGGCACAAGGCATCCAGGTAGCCCGTCGCACCGTCGCCAAGTACCGCGAGTCCCTCGGCATCGCACCGTCGAGTGAACGCAAGCGACTGATGTAGCGCCTGAGATGTGCCACAGCGTTTGTGGGGCAGGTGCAAGACCTGCCTCTTTATGCACGGGCAACAAAGGAGAAGCTGTATGCAAGTCAATATCAGTGGACAGCATGTAGAAGTCACCCAGCCACTGCGCGATTACGTGCTTGAAAAGCTCGCCCGCGTGGAGAGTCACTTCGACAAGATCACCAACGTGCAGGTCATCATGAAAGTCGAGAAGCTGCAGCAGAAGGTCGAGGCGACCCTGCAGATTCCCGGCGGCGAAGTGGTAGCCAACGCCGAACACGAAGACATGTATGCAGCGATCGACGCCTTGGCCGACAAGCTCGACCGCCAACTGAAAAAACACAAGGAAAAACAGCAAAGCCTGCTGCAAGGTGCAGCTGCCCGCTGATCCCCCTCATCCATGATCCGACTTGAAACCATCCTGACCCCCGGCCGTTCACTCGTGAACGTGCCGGGCGGCAGCAAGAAGCGCGCCCTGGAAAAGGTCGCCACCGTCATCGCCGAACAAGTGCCAGAACTGGAGATGCAAGACGTCTTCGAAAAGTTGGTCGCCCGCGAAAAACTCGGATCGACCGGTTTCGGCAATGGCATCGCCATTCCGCACTGCCGCCTTGAAGGCTGTTCAGCGCCGGTTAGCGCCCTGCTGCACCTGGAAGCACCTATTGGTTACGACGCTATCGATGGCGCGCCCGTGGACCTGCTGTTTGTACTGCTGGTACCCGAAGCCGCCACCGATGCGCATCTGGAACTGCTGCGTCAGATCGCCAGCATGCTCGATCGCAAGGAGGTCCGTGATCGCTTGCGTGCGGCCACCAGCAGTGAGGCCCTGTTCCAGGTTGTCCTGGACGTACAGAACGAGCACTGAACATGCGCCTGATCATCGTCAGCGGCCGGTCCGGCTCCGGCAAGAGCACCGCCCTCGATGTCCTGGAAGACAACGGTTTTTACTGCATTGACAACCTGCCCGCCGGGCTGCTGCCGCAGCTGGCGGAGGATGCACTGATCAACACGGAATTACTGCAACCCAAGGTTGCCGTGTCGATCGATGCACGCAACCTGCCCAGCCACCTTACGCGCTTCCCCGAGCTACTCGAAGAAGCCCGTGCGCGGAACATTCAGTGTGACGTGGTGTTCCTGGATGCCGACGAAGACATGCTGCTCAAGCGCTTCTCGGAAACCCGCCGTCGCCATCCACTGACCAATGCCAACCGTTCGCTGGCAGAAGCCATTCGCGTGGAGAGCGAGCTGCTGGGGCCAATTGCCGACCTGGCAGACCTGAAGATCGACACCACCAGCCTCAACCTGTACCAACTACGGGATTCGATCAAGCTGCGCCTGCTCAACCAGCCCGAGCCCGGCACAGCCTTTTTGGTCGAGTCGTTTGGTTTCAAGCGCGGCATGCCAGTCGATGCCGACCTGGTGTTCGATGTACGCTGCCTGCCCAACCCCTACTGGAAACCCGAGCTGCGTGAGCATTCCGGCCTTGATCAACCGGTCGCCGACTACCTGGCCGCACAGCCAGACGTCGAGGACATGTTCAATGACATTTCCAGCTACTTGCTAAAGTGGCTACCCCGCTTCGCCGCCAGCAACCGCGCCTACGTCACCATTGCTATCGGCTGCACCGGCGGCCACCACCGCTCGGTCTACATCACCGAACGCCTTGGCCAGTTGCTGCAGCAATCCCTGAAAAACGTCCAGGTCCGCCACCGCGACCTCTAAGCCCAAGGATCCGCCCCACGATGCCCGCCCGCGAAATCACCATCATCAACAAGCTGGGCCTGCATGCCCGGGCGGCAGCCAAGTTCGTCGGCGTTGCTGGCCGCTTCCCCTGCCAGGTACGGGTTGGCCGCGCACCGGACAAGCTGGTGGATGGCAAGAGCATCATGGCGGTGATGATGCTGGCGGCCGGCAAAGGCACACAGGTTCACCTGCTTACCGAGGGTGAGCAGGACAACGACGCCATGGATGCGCTGGTCGAGCTGATCAACAACTTCTTCGACGAAGGCGAATAAAAACCTGCGCGGTCCTACAAGGACCGCGCAAGCCTGATCGTGAATCAGGACATCGCCGTGTCCATCACCATCATCAGGCAGAACCCGATGCACAACCCCAGGCTGGCCAGGCGATGATGGCCGTTGCTGCGTGATTCCGGGATGATTTCCTGGGTAACTACTAGCAGCATCGCTCCCGCCGCACAGGCCAGGCCCAACGGCAGCAGCAGTTCGGCGATGTTCACCAACCAGGCGCAGATCACTGCGGCTACCGGCTCGACCAGCCCAGAAGCAGCACCGATCAGGAAGGCTTTGAAGCGCGGCATGCCCGCCCCTGCCAGCACCAGCGCAATCACCAGCCCTTCAGGCACATCCTGCAAGGCAATGCCCATGGCCAGGCTGTCGGCGTCGGCCATGCCACCGCCGGCCGATACGCCAATCGCCATGCCTTCGGGAATGTTGTGCGCGATGATCGCGATGACAAACAGCCAGATGCGCGCAGCAATCACTGGCTGATTGCCGGTGCCGACCAGTGCTTCCGGCGAGTCACCTGACACCTTGAGGTCAACCAGAAACAGGCACAGCGCACCGAACATCAGGCCAAAGCTGATCAAGCCACCCGCACCCCAAGGGCTGAAACCGATGGATTGAGCGGCGTCCAGCCCCGGAATGATCAGGGAAAACGCGGTGGCCGCCAGCATTACGCCCGCGCCGAAGCCCAGCAGCGTATCGGCCAAGGCCACCGGCATGTTGCGAATGACCAGTACCGGTACCGCGCCCAGCGCCGTGCCCAGGGCGCATAATGCGCCGCCCTCTAGCGCACGCAACATGCGCGGCTCCAGGTCCAGCCAGGCAAGGCCACGCGCCACTAGCAGCGCGCTGCCAGCCAGCAAAAGCAAAGTCCCAAGCGCCAGCCGAAACAGGCGCACACTGCTGACAGACATCACCTCAGAGCGCATACCGGTCCGACTCACTTAAGGGCTTCGAGGTAACGGCGTTCCACTTCGGCCCAGTCAATCACGTTGTAGAAGGCACCGATGTATTCCGGACGACGGTTCTGATACTTCAGGTAGTAGGCATGCTCCCACACGTCCAGGCCGAGGATTGGCGTGTTGCCGTGCATCAGCGGGCTGTCCTGGTTGCCACTGCTCTCGACCACCAGGGTTTTCTGCGGTGTTACGCTGAGCCAGGCCCAGCCGCTGCCAAAGCGGGTCAGTGCAGCCTTGGTGAACGCCTCCTTGAAGGCATCGAAACCACCCAGTTGCGAGGTGATGGCCTGCGCCAGCTGCCCGTGTGGGTCACCACCACCTTGCGGCGACATCACCGTCCAGAACAGGCTATGGTTGGCGTGCCCCCCACCATGGTTGGTCACAGCGCCACGCAGGTTTTCCGGTAGCTGCTTGACTGCACCCACCAGCTTTTCCACAGGCCAATCGGCCCATTCGGTGCATTCTATGGCGGCATTGAGGCCGTTGACGTAGGTCTGGTGGTGCTTGGTGTGGTGAATTTCCATGGTCTGCGCGTCGATGTGCGGCTCCAGCGCATTGTAGGCGTAGGGCAAAGCAGGCAAGGTATGCGGCATGTTAGTGAATTCCGTAGGCATGGGTTCTGGGCGCCACGTCTGGCTGGGCAGCGAGCTCGCTGGCCCCGGTGCCGTGGCGGTTGAGCAGACGCTCGGTACGTGGGTACTGGCCGTATTCGGCGATAAAACTCAGCAGCTCGGTGTAGGTGCGTCCACTGTGACGCAGCGCTGCGTCACGCAGCGCCTGGGGTAAACGCGCCTCCTGGCTGGCCTGCAGCAGCCGCTGGTGAGCGGCACACAGGTAGTCGGCGCTCTCGTGCGGCTGGTTGAGGCGCAGGTGCAGGTCGGCCAGGTTGTGATGGGCGATGACGAATGCAGCCACCGCTTCGTCGACGTCATGCCAGCGCTCGAACAGCACCTGCGCCAGCGCCAGGGCTTGCAGGTAGTGTTCCCGGGCGTCGACCAACTCGCCTTGTTCGAACAGGCGGTTGGCGGTTTCCGTAGTGCGTTTCCAGTGCTGCATGGTTGTCTCCTGAGCGGTGAACGCAGTGTCAGATCCCGCCAGCGGTGAGTTTTTCTGGGTCCAGCAGTGCTTCCAGCTGGTCGCGTGACAGGTCGGTGTGTTCCAGCGCCACGTCGATGATCGGGCGGCCCTGCTTGTAGGCGGTCTTGGCGATTTCGGCAGCCTTGAGGTAGCCGATAATCGGGTTCAGCGCAGTGACCAGAATCGGGTTACGCGCCAGGGCTTCCTTGAGCTTGCCCTCGTTGACCTTGAACGTGGCGATGGCCTTGTCGGCCAGCAGATGGCTGACGTTGGCCATCAGCTCGATGCTTTCCAGCAGGTTGCGGGCGATCACCGGCAGCATCACGTTCAGCTCGAAGTTGCCGGACTGGCCAGCCACAGCGATGGTGGCGTCGTTGCCGATCACTTGGGCAGCCACCATGGCGGTGGCCTCCGGAATCACCGGGTTGACCTTGCCAGGCATGATCGAAGAGCCCGGTTGCAGACCTTGCAGCTCGATTTCGCCCAGGCCGGCGAGCGGGCCGGAGTTCATCCAGCGCAGGTCGTTGGCGATCTTCATCAGCGCCACGGCAGTGGTCTTGAGCTGGCCAGACAGCGCCACGGCAGTGTCTTGCGAGCCGATCAGGGCGAACAGGTTCTGGCCCGGGGTGAACTCGACCTGGGTCAGGCCGCTGAGCTGGCGGGCGAAACCGGCCGCGAACTGTGGGTGGGCGTTGATGCCGGTCCCCACGGCCGTGCCACCTTGGGCCAGCGCCTGCAAGCTCGGCAGGGTCGCCTCGATGTGCGCCTTGGCGGCGTTGATCTGCGCGGCCCAGCCATCCAGCACCTGGCTCATGCGCACCGGCATGGCGTCCATCAAGTGGGTTCGGCCGGTTTTCACGTACTGATGCACCTGCACCGACTTGGTCTCAATCACCTGCACCAGATGGCTCAGGGCCGGAAGCAGTTGTTCGTGCAGGGCCAGTGCAGCACTGACGTGAATGGTCGTCGGGATGATGTCGTTGCTGCTCTGGCCACAGTTGACGTGGTCGTTGGCGTTCACCGCATCACCCAGTACACGGCTGGCCAGGGTGGCAATCACCTCGTTGGCGTTCATGTTCGAGCTGGTGCCGGAGCCGGTCTGGAACACATCCACCGGGAAGTGCTGGATGAAATCCTCGGCCAGCAGTTGCTCGACCGCCTTGACGATGGCATTGCCCTGCGCGGCAGACAATTGCTCCAACTCGACGTTGGCCTTGGCGGCAGCCGCCTTGGCCAGCAACAGCGCGCGAATGAACTGGGCCGGCATGCGCTGGCCGCTGACCGGGAAGTTGTCGACCGCGCGCTGGGTCTGGGCACCGTACAGGGCCTGGGCCGGCACCTGCAGTTCGCCCATGCTGTCACGCTCGATACGGGTATCACTCATCATCAAATCCTTGCATCAGTTCATCGGGAGAAATCGACGACAGCAGGCGGCAATTGGCCAACTGCAGGGCATAGGGCTGCCAACGCTGGTTCTGTTCCTGGCGATCGAGATTGCGCAGGTCCAGCAAAGGGCGCCAGGCCTGGTCCAGGCACAGGCAGCGCCAATGCCAGGGCAGCATGCGGTCGCAGGCGGTGTCCAGTAGCAGGCGGAAGGAGGTCAGTGCCACCGTCCATGGCGAGGTCTCAGTGCAGCACACCAGGTAGCGGCCCTCGGCCAGGTAATGCTCGATCAGGCGCGGCTCGTCGGGCTCGAGCGCACAGCGGATGCGCCGGCTGAGCCAGCGCCAGTTTTCCAGGTAGGGCAGTTCGCGGAGGACGGGTTTCATGAACATCATCGCCGGGTTACTGGATAATGATATTCATTATTAAGTGATAAATAGAATCACTTCAAGAAAAAGGTGATGAAACAAAAAACCCGGCGCAGGGCCGGGTCTTCTGATTTGCCAAGGTCTCTGGAACGAATTAGCTACCCGCTACAGTCATTCGCTCGATCAGCACAGAACCCGTGTGAATGTTGCTACGGGTTTCGAGATCACTACCGATCGCGACAATTTGCTGGAACATATCCTTCATATTGCCGGCAATAGTCACTTCTTGCACCGCGTGCTGGATCTCGCCGTTCTCAACCCAGAACCCTGCCGCACCTCGGGAATAATCCCCGGTCACCATGTTCAGGCCGTGCCCCATCAGCTCGGTGACCAGCAGGCCACGGCCCATGCGGCGGATCAGTGCTGCCTGGTCTTCGACACCATGGCTGACGTACAGGTTGTGCACGCCACCGGCGTTGGCGGTACTTGGCAAGCCCAGCTTGCGCCCGGAATACGTGCCCAGCAGGTACGACACCAGCTCGCCTTTGTCGACGAACGGCTTGGCATAGGTGGCCAGGCCGTCACCATCGAATGCGGCGCTGCCCAGCGCTCGAGGAATGTGCGGGCGCTCGTCGAGGGTTAGCCAGGAGGGGAACAGGCGCTGGCCAATGGTCCCTTCAAGGAACGACGATTTGCGGTAAAGATTGCCGCCGGAAATGGCCGAGAGGAAGCTGCCGAACAGGCCGCCGGCCAGCTCGGCGGAAAACAGCACCGGCACTTCGCAAGTGGGCACCGGGCGCGCGCCCAGGCGGCTGGCGGCGCGTTGGGCAGCGCGTACACCGATACTGCGCGGATCGGCGAGCAGGTTGCCCTGGCGGTTTACGTCATACCAGTAGTCGCGCTGCATCTGCCCGTCGCCTTCGGCGATCATGACGCAACTCAGGCTGTGCCGGGTCGACGCGTAGCCCCCGATGAAGCCATGGCTGTTGCCATACACGCGGCAGCCCTGGTGGGTATTGAGGGTGGTGCCGTCGGCATTGAGGATGCGCGGGTCGGCATCGAACGCCGCAGCCTCGCAGGTCAGGGCCATCTCGATGGCCTTCTCGGGCTCGATGTCCCAGTCGTGATACAGGTCCAGGTCCGGGATGTCCCGGGCCATCAACGCGGCGTCCGCCAGGCCCGAGCATTCGTCCTCGGAAGTATGCTTGGCAATGGCCAACGCCGCAGCGACGGTTTCGCGGATCGCATCCGGGCCACTGGCCGAAGTGCTGGCCGAACCTTTGCGCTGGCCAACGTAGAGGGTAATGCCAAAACCCTGGTCGCGATTGAACTCGACGGTCTCGACCTCACGCTGGCGTACCGTGGTGGACAGGCCCTGCTCCAGCGACACGGCCACTTCGCAGGCACTGGCCCCCTGGCGGCGCGCCTCGGCGATGATTGCCTCGACCTGCTCCTGCAATGCTGGCAGGTCTTTCGGACCTACGCTCTGGACTGCACTCATGGTTCTCTCCACTCAAATTCTGCGTTCGGCGTGGGTCATTCTACGACCGGGCCGGACAAGCGGCCCCCGACTGGTTATCATGGCGGCGATTTCTAGCGGACTGCCACCATGGTTGATTCAAACGACGACGCCTTCGACGGCGAAAAAAGCAAAACCCAGATCAAGCGTGAACTGCATGCGCTGGTCGAACTCGGCGAGCGCCTTACTACGCTCAAGGCCGATACCCTGGCACGCCTGCCGTTGACCGACGAGCTGCGCAAAGCACTGGCTGAAGCCAGCAAGCACACCGCTCATGGCGCCCGTAAGCGCCACATGTCGTTCGTCGGCAAGCTGATGCGCGTGCAGGACCTGGACGCCATTCACGCCTTGCTCGAACAGATGGACAGCTCGACTCGCCAGTACAACGAGCGTTTCCACAACCTGGAGCGCTGGCGTGACCGGTTGATCGACGGTAACGACGAAGACCTCGAGCGTTTCGTCAACGAGTACCCCGAAACCGATCGCCAGCAAATGCGTTCGCTGGTGCGCCATGCTCAACACGAAAAGGCCCGGAACAAGCCACCTGCCGCTGCGCGCAAGGTGTTCAAGTACATCCGCGACCTCGACGAGTTGCAGCGCGGGTTGCGCTGAACCCTTGGGGGCCGCTTTGCGGCCCCCAAAAGCCATCACGCCCCGGTACCGCCCACGGTAATCGCATCCAGCTTCAAGGTAGGCTGCCCTACCCCCACCGGCACCGACTGCCCGTCCTTGCCGCATGTACCCACTCCGCTGTCCAGCGCCAGGTCGTTACCGACCATCGACACCCGGCTCATCGCCTCAGGGCCATTGCCGATCAGGGTTGCGCCTTTTACAGGTGCAGTAATCTTGCCGTCTTCGATCAGGTAGGCCTCACTGGTCGAGAACACGAACTTGCCGCTGGTGATGTCCACCTGTCCGCCGCCCAGATTGGCGCAGTAGATCCCTTTTTTCACGGATGCGATGATTTCCTGCGGGTCGCTTTCGCCAGCCCGCATGTAGGTATTGGTCATGCGTGGCATCGGCAGGTGTGCGTAGGATTCGCGACGGCCGTTGCCGGTCACCGCCATGCCCATCAGGCGTGCGTTCAGCTTGTCCTGCATGTAGCCCTTGAGCACCCCGTTCTCGATCAACGTGGTGCACTCGGTCGGGGTACCTTCGTCGTCGACGCTCAGCGAACCCCGACGGCCCTCGAGCGTGCCATCGTCAACGATGGTGCACAGGCTCGATGCCACTTTCTCGCCGATACGGCCGCTGAAAGCCGAACTGCCCTTGCGGTTGAAGTCACCTTCCAGGCCATGGCCGACAGCCTCGTGCAACAGCACACCCGACCAGCCCGAACCCAGCACCACCGGCAAGGTACCGGCCGGAGCCGGAATCGCTTCCAGGTTCACCAGAGCCTGACGCAGCGCTTCACGGGCATAGCCCATTACCCGCTCTTCAGTGAAGAAGCGGTAGTCGGTACGCCCGCCACCGCCCTGCCCGCCGCGTTCGCGGCGGCCGTTCTGCTCGACGATGACGCTGACGTTGAAGCGCACCAGCGGGCGCACGTCGGCAGCCAGGCTGCCATCGGCCGCCGCAATCAGGATACGCTCCCAGACCCCGGCCATGCTCACACTGACCTGCTGAATTCGCGGGTCCAGGGCACGGGTGGCGGCATCGACACGCTTGAGCAGCTCGACCTTTTCGGCACGGCTCAGTACATCCAGCGGGTTGTCTGCCGCATACAGGGCAGTGACTTCCTGGCTGCGGAAGGCCTGCACCGTGCCGTTTTGACCGGCACGGGAAATGGAACGGGCGGCGCGCGCCGCCGAGGTCAGCGCCTCGAGGTTGATTGCATTGCTGTAGGCGAACCCGGTCTTTTCACCGGACTGGGCACGCACGCCCACGCCCTGGTCGAGGTTGAAACTGCCCTCTTTGACGATGCCGTCTTCCAGCGCCCAGGTTTCCGAGATCTGGCCCTGGAAATACAGGTCGGCGGCGTCGATGCCGGGGCCAGCCAACTCACCCAGCACGCTCTGCAGGCTGTCCAGGGTCAAGCCGCCTGGGGCCAGGAGCTGCTCACTGACGGTGGATAACATCTGGCTCATAGTCACTCCGCGGTGTGCGCAGGCCGCAACGCGCCCTGCGAGAAAAAGCGCCGGTGCGATACCACCGGCATGCGCGCCCGAATGGACGCTTGTTCTTCAATGTCGCGCTCGGCAAGCAGTACCGCTTCGCCTTGCGCCTGTTCTGCAACGATGCGCCCCCAAGGGTCTACAATCGCCGCATGCCCATGGGTTTCCCGTGGGCCTGGGTGGGTGCCTCCCTGCGCCGCAGCCAGCAGGTAGCACTGGGTCTCGATGGCTCGGGCGCGTACCAGTACCTCCCAATGGGCCGCGCCTGTCACTGCCGTAAAGGCAGCCGGCGCAGTGATCAGCTCCGCGCCGGCAGCACGCAGTGCGCTGTACAGCTCGGGGAAGCGCAAGTCGTAGCACACGCTCAACCCCAGCCGCCCGACCGGCGTATCAGCCACCACCACCTGAGCACCATGGGCGTAGTCGTCCGACTCACGGTAACGGCCACGGTTGTCGGCAACATCCACGTCAAACAGGTGCAGCTTGTCATAACGTGCCGCCACCTCGCCGTGTTCATCGATCAACAGCGAGCAGGCATGGGCCTTGGCCTCGGGCTGGCCGACCGGTGGCAAGGGCAAGGTACCGGCAACAATCCATAACTTGAGGTCACGGGCGGTGCGTTTCAACCATGGCAGGATCGGCCCTTCGCCCAACGCTTCGGCTCGGCCGATGGCAGCGGCATCCTTACGGCCCATGGCAGCGAAATTTTCTGGCAGCACCGCCAGCCGTGCGCCGCCCATCGCGGCCTGCTCCAACAGGGCACCGGCACGCTGCAGGTTGGCCAGCACATCGTCCTGGCTGACCATCTGGATTACCGCTGCCTTCATGGGCACTCCTAGCGGGATTTCTCGAAAGGTTTCACAAAGGTGATTCTAGGCTCTTTAACCGGTCCTTCGACACGGTAGTGCACACTGGCAAAGCGCGAAACACGGTCACCGATCAACCGATCGACCAGGAACAAGGCGCCACCTACGGCCGGCGCGCCGACAATCAGTGCCGCCAGCGGCAGGTTGTTCGTCACCGGCAGGCTCACCTGCAGGTTGGCGTCGATCCGGTCGCCTAGCATGTCCAGGGTCCCATCCAGCTCGAAATTGCTCGACGGGCCGGTCACGCTGATGGGCTCGCGGGTCACATACACCCCGTCACTGGCCACCAGCAGCCCCTTGACCCGGTCATAGGCCAGGCCTTTGTCGAACAGGTCGGAGAAGTCCAGACGCAGGCGTCGACCAATGGAGTTGAAGTTGAGCAGGCCAAATACCCGCAACGCCTGGGCGCTGCCCTCAACCTCGACGAACTGGCCGGTACGCAGTGCCGCGTCCATGCTGCCCGAGAAGCGCTTCAGCCCCACCGCAGCCGGCGAACCCGGCCAGCGGCCATCCACATCCAGGCGGAAATCGCGGCTGGTCACGGTCGGCGCAAAGCCCCAGGCCTTGAGTACATCGGCCAGGTTCTTGCCGTCCAGGCGCCCTTTGTACCAGCTGCTGGTCTTGCCAGTTTCGCCTTCCCAGCCACCACCGCCGTCGATACGCAGGCCTTTGAAGTCGAGGTCGATATCACTGGCGCTAACACCACGCGCGGTGGGTCGCAACTTGATCGAGGCACTGCCGAACAAGTCGTCGCCGCGGTACAGCTTGTCGATGCTCAGGTCCAGCGCCGGGACCTTGCGCGGGTCGAACTCGGCCAGCGGATCGGGGCCATCCTCGGCTTGCGCCTGGGCAGGGTCGGCCGCCGGCAAACGCAAGGTTTGCATGCGCACCACCATGGGCGAACCTTTGGCATCCGGCACGCGTGCGTTGCCTATCACTTCCTTGCTGTCAAGGCGCAGGTCCCAAGCCTGGCCGCCTCGTGCCAGCCTCACCACTGCCTGATTCAGGTCCATGCCAAAGGCTTTCAACTGGCCAATGCTCAGGTCTACGCTTTGCAGGTTTTGCCGCGCGCTGCCACCGGGGTCGTCGCCCGCCAGGCGTGCTGCCTGCTCTTGCCAAGGTGCCAGGTCCAGCGCCTCCAAACGGCCACGTACCCGCAACCCTTGACCGCCCGGCAGTTGAGCGTTACCGGCGCCCAGCAGCAACTCACCGCGCCCCTGGGCCAGTGCGTCGGCCGGCGCGGAATAGGCAAAGCGGGCAAGGTCGGTGTAGGCAGCATCGAAGCGACGCTCCGTCCCCTGCAGGTTCATGCTGAAACGGCTGTCGCGGGTATCTGCCCCCGCTTTGCCGAACGGTGCCGGCAGGTCGATCGCCAGGCCCTTGAGGTTGGAAGTGACGTTCAGGCTGTTTTCCCGGCTACCCAGGTTGACCTGTAGCTGGTAAGGCAAGTCGCCGGAGGCCGGCAGGGCCTGCTTGAACTGCAGCCATTCGGTCAACGCCTTGAGCGACACCTGGCCATTGGCATTAATGCGGGTCTGCATCTGGCCGGCCTGGCCTTCAGCAGTGATTTGCGCCGTTACCGGCTTGCCGAAGGCTTGCAGGCTGATGCCCTTGCCGCTCAGGCCTTTGTCGAAATCAAAGCTGAAATCACCCTTCAGGCGGTTCAACTCCAGGCTCGGCGGGGCGACTTTCAGGCGCGCCTCGTTGGTGGCGAAGTCCACCTGCACTTTCGGTCGCAGCCCATGGGCCAAGGGGATATCGAGCTTGACCTTGCCCGTCAGCGGCCCTTCACCCTCCCAGCCGGCGAACATCTCACCGGTGCCGATTGGCGCTTCCTTGAGAATCTTCAGCCCGTCACCCAGGGTGCCGTCGAAGTCTCCATCCAGGTACAGGTGGCTGTGCTGGTCACCGTCGACATGCGGGATATCGACCGTCACATCGCTGACCTTGGTATCGAGCAGCACGCCGCGTTGGGCCTTGATGCGAACACCGCTGTCCTCGATGAACACATCGCCATCCACGTGCTGAACCTGCGGCCAGCCAGGCTGGAAGTCCAGGGCGGCATCACGCACCTTGAAGAACAGGCTGATACTGCGCGCTTCAGGAGCCGCGCCATGATTCAGCGAGCCCTGGTACTGGAAGTAGCCTTCATCCACCGTGCCTTTGATGATGGCGCTGCGCAACCACTCGTCGAGGGCGGGGCTGAGCACCTCGGGCAAGTACTTGGCGGTATAGCGGCCATCGCCTTCGGTCAGGCCGACGCGCAGGTCCATGTAGTCCTCGCGGCCTTCCTCGAACAACAGGCGAATCAGGAAATCACCGGCGATCTTGCCCTCTTCGCCCAGCACCTTGAGGTACGGCGCTATCAGGGTGAAACCGTCTTTGTCCAAGGCCCAGGTCAGGCGTGCATTGGCCTTCTGGTAGTGCCAGGGCTTGGCGAAGATCGGGTACAGATGCAGCATGAACGCCTCAGTATCCAACCGCAGCTCACCATGGCCCAGGTCGCCACTGATGCTGCCGCTGACGTTACCGGCAGCCGGGGCATTGTGATAGGCATCGAAACCGACCTTTTCCAGGTTGGCCTCGAACTGCAGGCGTTTGTCGCCCTCGGCTTTCGGCCGGGCCTCCAGGCGCACATTGCGCAGCGCGCCGGTTACCTTCAGGCCATCGACCACAGCCATGACGTTGTCAGGCAACGGCGCCAAAGCATCGATCAGCGGGGTCAAGGGCGTGAGGTCGAGCCGGTCGGCCTGCACCCGCCAGTTTTCATCGGCTGCGTTCTCGCCCGGGCGCTGCTGCAACTGCAAGTGCGACTCCCAGCGGGACTCGCCGATGTCCATGGCCAGGGAGTCGACCACCACATCGAAGCCTTGATCCCGGCGCTGGAACCAGGCGCCCAGGGCCAGGTTGCTCAGCGTGGCAGCCTTGCGGCCGGTATAGGCACCCCGCAGTTCAGGCGCATTAAGCCGCACCACAGCCTGCTGCAACTGCCCTTTGCGCCAATCGACCCAGAACTCGCCGCCCGCTCGCAACGCGTCAGCTTGCCACTCACCGAGCAGGCGTGGTGGCAACCAGCGCGCCCAGTCACTTTGCGGCAGGCTCAGGTAGGCCTCCACCTGGCCATCACGCCAGGCCTTGGCTGACACACGGCTTTGCAGGTTCAGCGACAGAGGCTGGCCATCGGGCAAGGTGGCGCGCAACTCCAGCACTTGCCGTGAAGCACCCGCCTTCAGGCCGGCGCTGACATAGGTGAGGGTGAGCGGGTCACGCTGCCAGGGGTGCAAGGTGACCTGGCTGTCGAACACATCGACGCGGCCCAATTGACGCAGGCGCTGCAGCAGGTCGGCGGGGTCGAGTGGTGCGTCGTCTTTTTTCGGCAGGCCTTCGAGGTTCCAGGCGCCCTGCTCGTTCTCGCGCAAGATCAGTTGCAGGCCGCCCAGCTGAATACGCGCCAGGCGCACTTCACGGGCGGTAAGGCTGGCCCAGACATCAGGCACCACCTTCACGTCATCCAGGCGCAACGCCGTAGCGCCTTCGCCCAGTTGCAGGTCGCGCACCCGCAGCACCGGAGCCAGCCCGCTCCAGCGGCCCTCAAGGGCACCGACATGCACCGGCAGGCCCAGCGCCTGCTCGGCCTTGCTTTCCACATCGGCGCGGTACTCGGCCACCAGCGGCACCAGTTCGCGACCGAGGCTGACATACAGCGCCACCAATACCGCCAACAGGGCGCATAAGCCCAGCCCCCAGCGGGTCAAGGCGACAAGAACGCGGGTCAGACGTCCCATGGCCATGGCCCTCCAAGTCGTTTATCCATGATGGCCGGCGGCGGTTTTGCCAGCCCGACCATCCTGCGGCGTGTTCTGGAAGAACTCAGAGCAGCACCACGTCGTATTGTTCCTGCGAATACATCGACTCAACCTGGAAGCGAATGGTTCGACCGATGAAAGCCTCCAGCTCAGCGACGTTGCCAGATTCTTCATCCAGCAGCCGGTCGACCACCTTCTGGTTGGCCAGTACACGGTAGCCCTCAGCCTGATAGGCCCGGGCCTCACGCAGGATCTCACGGAAGATCTCGTAACAAATGGTCTCGGGGGTTTTCAGCTTGCCGCGCCCCTGGCAGGCCAGGCACGGCTCACACAGCACCTGCTCCAAGCTTTCACGGGTGCGCTTGCGGGTCATCTGCACCAGGCCCAGCTCGGTAATACCGATGATGTTGGTTTTGGCGTGATCACGCTCCAGCTGTTTTTCCAGGGTGCGCAGCACCTGGCGCTGGTGCTCTTCATCTTCCATGTCGATGAAGTCGATGATGATGATGCCGCCGATGTTGCGCAGGCGCAGTTGCCGGGCAATGGCAGTGGCGGCTTCCAGGTTGGTCTTGAAGATGGTCTCTTCCAGGTTGCGATGACCGACGAACGCGCCGGTGTTCACATCGATGGTGGTCATTGCTTCGGCCGGATCGACCACCAGGTAGCCACCCGACTTGAGCGGCACCTTGCGCTCAAGCGCACGCTGGATCTCGTCTTCAACGCCGTACAGGTCGAAGATCGGTCGCTCGCCCGGGTAGTGCTCGAGGCGGTCGGCGATTTCCGGCATCAGTTCGCCAACGAACTGCATGGTTTTCTGGAAGGTTTCCCGCGAGTCGATACGGATCTTCTCGATTTTCGGGTTGACCAGGTCACGCAGCGTGCGCAGGGCCAGGCCCAGGTCTTCGTAGATGACCGTGGGCGCACCGCACGTCTTGATCTGGGTGCCAATCTGCTCCCACAGGCGACGCAGGTAGCGGATGTCTTGCAGAATTTCTTCAGCGCGCGCGCCTTCTGCGGCGGTACGCAGGATAAAGCCACCGGCATCCTTGATGTTTTCGCTTTCCATGCAGTCGCTGACCACCTGCTTGAGGCGATCACGCTCGGCTTCGTCTTCGATCTTCAGCGATATGCCAACATGGCTGCTGCGGGGCATGTACACCAGATAGCGCGAAGGGATCGACAACTGGGTGGTCAGGCGCGCGCCCTTGGTGCCGATCGGGTCTTTGGTCACCTGCACCACCAAGGCCTGGCCTTCGTGGACCAGGGCGGTGATGTTCTCGACCGCCGAGCCTTCGCGCTGGGAAATTTCCGAGGCATGGATGAACGCCGCGCGCTCCAGGCCGATGTCGACGAAGGCCGCCTGCATGCCCGGCAGCACGCGCACCACCTTGCCCTTGTAGATATTGCCAACGATGCCACGGCGCTGGGTGCGCTCGACGTGCACCTCCTGCAGTACCCCGTTTTCCACCACCGCCACGCGTGACTCCATCGGGGTGATGTTGATCAGGATCTCTTCACTCATGGCACGTTCTCGTCAAGGATGTTCGGTAATGATGGATCGCAGTGGGGTGGCTGGCTAGCGCGGCGCTGATACTCCGTGTTGCTGCCAGCACGCGATGGAAAACGCATCCAGCAGGCGCGCAGTTTCGAATAGGGGCAGGCCGACCACGGTCGAGTAACTGCCCATCAGTTCCCTGACGAAGACTGCGCCCAGGCCCTGGATGGCGTAGCCGCCGGCTTTGTCATGGGGCTCACCGGTGGCCCAGTAGCGCTGCGCTTCTTCTGGGCTGATGGCACGGAAATAGACATGAGTACCTACGCACACGTCCAGGCAGCGAGCGCCGTCGGTCACGGCCACGGCGGTGATCACCTGATGATGGTCATCTGACAGCTGCGCGAGCATGGCCAGCGCGTGTTCGCGGTCACGGGGCTTGCCAAGGATCTGGCCGCCAATCGACACCACGGTATCGGCACCCAGCACCACACCGGGGCCGTTGAGCCCGGCCAAGCCGGCAGCAGCCTTCGCACGGGCAAGGCGCAGGGCGTACTCGGAGACGCCTTCATCCGGCAGCGGGGTTTCGTCGACAGAGGCACTGACAACGGAAAAGTCGACGCCGATCTGAGCTAACAGTTCGCGCCGACGGGGTGAGCCAGAAGCCAGGTAAAGCGGGGTCATCGGACATCTCCCTGTCAGTGGCACCGTGGCCGTCAATTGATGTGCAGGCGTCGGCGTGCGTCGCGCAAGGCAAAGCTTATCCATGGCCAGAGCAGTGCACTGATCACGGCCGACCAGACCAGTGCCAGGGTCGGCAGGCGGTTACCGGTGAGCGCGCTGAGCCACAGCTGAACCAGCTGGGCGATACCGAACACCACCAGGATCACCAGGCTCTGCTGCCACATGGGGAACATGCGCAAACGCTGTTGCAGTGACAGCACGAGGAAGGTGATCAGGGTGAGAATAAGCGCGTTTTGCCCAAGCAGGGTACCGTAGAGCACATCCTCGGCCAGGCCAAGCACGAATGCCGTGGTCATGCCGACTTTGTGCGGCACGGCGAGGGTCCAGAACGATACCAGCAAGGCCAGCCACATGGGGCGGAACACTTCCATGAACTGAGGCATGGGCGACACGCTGAGCAGCAGGCCGATGGCGAAGGTCAGCCAGATGAACCAGCCGTTGTTGCGGCGCGACGCTGCCATCACGGCCTCCTGGGTTGAGCGGTTGCCGCTGGCGCCGCAGCCGGTGTGGCAGGTTGCGCTGCGTGTGTGGCGGGCTTGGTCACTGCCGGCGCGGCCTGCTCGGGTGCGGCTGTGCCCTGCCCGGCTGCCGGCGCCCCCTTGCGATCGGCCTCTTCCTGAGCGATGGCGGCATCGGTGGCGCGCTCTTCAGGGGTGCGGCGATCACTGAACACCAGCAACATGTAGCGGCTGCGGTTCAGCGCGGCAGTAGGGATGGCACGCACGATAGCAAACGGCTGGCCGGAGTCGTGGATCACTTCGTTGACCGTGGCAACGGGGTAGCCAGCCGGGAAACGCTGGCCCATGCCGGAGCTGACCAGCAAATCCCCTTCCTTGATGTCTGCCGTATCGGCCACGTGACGCAGCTCCAGCCGTTCGGGGTTGCCGGTACCGCTGGCAATGGCGCGCAGGCCGTTACGGTTGACCTGTACCGGAATGCTGTGGGTGGTATCAGTGAGCAGCAGCACCCGTGAGGTGTAGGGCATCAACTCGACCACCTGGCCCATCAGGCCACGCGCATCGAGTACCGGCTGGCCCAGGAACACGCCGTCACGCTCACCCTTGTTGATCAGGATACGGTGGGTGAATGGGTTGGGGTCGACACCGATCAGTTCGGCCACCTCGACCTTTTCGTTAACCAGTGCCGATGAGTTGAGCAACTCGCGCAGGCGCACGTTCTGCTCGGTGAGGGCTGCCAGCTTCTGCAGGCGCCCCTGCAACAGCAGGGCTTCGGTCTTGAGTTTCTCGTTTTCGGCAATCAGCTCGTTGCGGCTGCCGAACTGCCCCGCCACCCCTTGCCAGACACGCTGCGGCAGGTCGGTGATCCAGTAGGATTCCATGAGCACCAGGCCCATTTGGCTGCGCACAGGTTTAAGCAGGTCGAAACGCGCGTCGACAACCATCAACGCGACCGACATCACTACCAGAACAAGCAGGCGCACGCCCAGCGAAGGGCCCTTGGAGAAAAGCGGTTTAATGGGCCGTTCCTCGTGGACGACTCAGGAGGTCATTGGACATGGGACAACGCACCAGCCTGGTTGCGGGTTGACGGATACGGCGCCCTGAACGGGCGCCAGCCCAGCACATACAGGTAGCACTGTGCGTACTGCCTGTAAACCGGGCGCTCGCGAACAGCAAGTGGGATCACTCGCTGGAGAGCAGGTCCATCGCGTGCTTGTCCATCATCTCCAGAGCGCGACCGCCGCCACGGGCGACACAGGTCAGCGGGTCTTCGGCGACGATCACCGGCAGGCCGGTTTCCTGGGCCAGCAGCTTGTCGAGGTCACGCAGCAGCGCGCCACCGCCGGTCAGCACCAGGCCACGCTCGGCGATGTCCGAAGCCAGCTCAGGCGGCGACTGCTCCAGAGCGCTCTTGACCGCCTGAACGATGGTCGCCAGCGATTCCTGCAGCGCTTCGAGCACTTCGTTGGAGTTCAGGGTGAAGGCACGCGGTACGCCCTCGGCCAGGTTACGGCCACGCACGTCGACTTCGCGCACTTCGCCGCCCGGGTAGGCGGTACCGATTTCCTGCTTGATGCGCTCGGCGGTGGACTCACCGATCAGGCTGCCGTAATTGCGGCGCACGTAGGTGACGATGGCTTCGTCGAAGCGGTCGCCGCCAACGCGGACGGATTCGGCATAAACCACGCCGTTCAGCGAGATGAGGGCGATTTCAGTGGTACCACCACCGATATCGACGACCATCGAACCGCGGGCTTCTTCAACCGGCAGGCCGGCACCGATGGCAGCAGCCATGGGCTCTTCGATCAGGAACACTTCACGGGCACCGGCACCCAGGGCCGACTCGCGAATGGCGCGGCGCTCCACCTGGGTCGACTTGCACGGCACGCAGATCAGCACACGCGGGCTTGGCTGCAGGAAGCTGTTCTCGTGAACCTTGTTGATAAAATATTGCAACATTTTTTCGCACACGCTGAAGTCGGCGATGACGCCGTCCTTCATCGGACGAATGGCAGCAATGTTGCCAGGCGTACGGCCCAGCATGCGTTTGGCTTCGGTACCGACGGCGACAACGCTTTTCTGGTTGCCATGGGTACGGATGGCAACAACCGAGGGCTCATTCAGGACGATACCGCGCTCACGCACGTAAATAAGGGTGTTGGCAGTACCCAGGTCGATGGAAAGATCGCTGGAAAACATGCCACGCAGTTTCTTGAACATGGGAAAGTGACCCTGGGGAAAGCGTGGGTAAAAAAGTGCGGCAAACTCTAACAATGGCAGGGATTTTGGGCAAGGAGCCAATATGTTAAATTGGCTGTTTTTCCGAGCACGCCAGCAGAAATTCGCGGCCGTTAGACCGTCAGAAAGCTGACATGTTCCTCACTGCGGACCCAAATTCCGTTCTTTGTTTCCCCTGGAGATCCCCATGGCGCTTGAACGCTGCGATGTGGAAAAGATCGCCCATCTGGCCCGCCTGGGCCTGAATGATGGCGAACTGCCACGCATTACTGACGCCCTGAACAGCATTCTCGGGCTGGTCGACCAGATGCAAGCGGTCGATACCACTGGCATCGAACCCCTGGCCCACCCCCTGGAGGCCAGCCAGCGCCTGCGCCCCGACCAGGTCACCGAAAGCAACCAGCGCGATGCCTACCAGGCAATCGCGCCGTCGACCGAAAGCGGTCTGTACCTGGTTCCCAAAGTCATCGAGTAAGGGATAGAGCCTGCCATGCATCAATTGACCCTGGCCGAGATCGCCCGCGGACTCGCCGACAAGTCGTTTTCTTCCGAAGAGCTGACCGGCGCCCTGCTGGCGCGCATCAAGCAGCTCGACCCGCAGATCAACAGCTTCATCAGCGTCACCGAAGACCTGGCCCTGGGCCAGGCGCGTGCCGCCGACGCCCGTCGCGCCGCTGGCGAAACCGGCGCGCTGCTGGGTGCACCCGTCGCCCACAAGGACCTGTTCTGCACCAACGGTGTACGCACCAGCTGCGGCTCGAAGATGCTCGACAACTTCAAAGCGCCGTATGACGCCACCGTGGTCGCCAAGCTGGCCGAAGCCGGCATGGTCACCCTGGGCAAGACCAACATGGACGAGTTCGCCATGGGTTCGGCCAATGAATCCAGCCACTACGGCGCGGTGAAGAACCCGTGGAACCTTGAACACGTTCCGGGCGGTTCGTCGGGTGGTTCGGCCGCTGCCGTGGCTGCACGCCTGCTGCCGGCCACTACCGGCACCGACACCGGCGGCTCGATCCGCCAGCCGGCAGCACTGACCAACCTCACCGGCCTCAAGCCGACGTACGGTCGCGTTTCGCGCTGGGGCATGATCGCCTACGCCTCCAGCCTCGACCAGGGTGGCCCGCTGGCCCGCACGGCCGAGGACTGCGCCCTGCTGCTGCAAGGCATGGCCGGTTTCGACGTCAAGGACTCCACCAGCATCGAAGAGCCGGTGCCGGACTACAGCGCCAACCTCAACGCCTCGCTCCAGGGCCTGCGCATCGGCCTGCCGAAGGAATACTTCGGCGCCGGCCTCGACCCGCGCATCGCCGACCTGGTCCAGGCCAGCGTCAAGGAGCTGGAAAAGCTCGGCGCCGTGGTCAAGGAAATCAGCCTGCCGAACATGCAGCACGCCATCCCGGCCTACTACGTGATCGCTCCGGCTGAAGCCTCCTCCAACCTGTCGCGCTTCGACGGCGTGCGCTTCGGCTACCGCTGCGAAGCACCGAAGGACCTCACAGACCTGTACAAGCGCTCCCGTGGCGAAGGCTTCGGTGTTGAAGTACAGCGCCGTATCATGGTCGGGACCTACGCCCTGTCGGCCGGCTACTACGATGCCTACTACGTGAAGGCGCAGCAAATCCGCCGCCTGATCAAGAACGACTTCATGGCCGCCTTCAACGACGTCGACCTGATCCTCGGCCCGACCACGCCAAACCCGGCCTGGAAGCTTGGCGCCAAGAGCAGCGACCCGGTCGCCGCCTACCTGGAAGACGTCTACACCATCACCGCCAACCTGGCGGGCCTGCCGGGCCTGTCGATGCCCGCCGGCTTCGTCGATGGCCTGCCGGTCGGCGTGCAACTGCTGGCGCCGTACTTCCAGGAAGGCCGCCTGCTCAACGTCGCGCACCGCTACCAGCAAGTGACCGACTGGCACACCCGCGCCCCCAACGGCTTCTGAGGAATTCACACATGCAATGGGAAGTTGTGATCGGGCTGGAAATCCACACTCAGCTCGCCACCCAGTCGAAGATCTTCTCCGGCAGCGCCACCACCTTTGGCTCCGAGCCGAACACCCAGGCCAGCCTGGTTGACTTGGGGATGCCCGGCGTACTGCCGGTGTTGAACCAGGAGGCCGTGCGCATGGCGTGCATGTTCGGCCTGGCCATCGATGCCGAAATCGGCAAGCGCAACGTGTTCGCGCGCAAGAACTACTTCTACCCGGACCTGCCCAAGGGTTACCAGATCAGCCAGATGGACCTGCCGATCGTCGGCAAGGGCCACCTGGACATCGCCCTGGAAGACGGCACCATCAAGCGCATAGGGGTCACCCGCGCGCACCTTGAGGAAGACGCCGGCAAGAGCCTGCACGAAGACTTCAGCGGCTCCACCGGCATTGACCTGAACCGCGCCGGCACACCACTGCTGGAAATCGTCTCCGAGCCTGACATGCGCAGCGCCAAGGAGGCCGTGGCCTACGTCAAGGCTATCCACGCACTGGTGCGCTACCTGGGCATCTGCGACGGCAACATGGCCGAAGGCTCGCTGCGTTGCGACTGCAACGTGTCGATCCGCCCGAAAGGCCAGGCCGAATTCGGCACCCGCTGCGAGATCAAGAACGTCAACTCGTTCCGCTTCATCGAGCGCGCGATCAACAGCGAAATCCAGCGCCAGATCGACCTGATCGAAGACGGCGGCAAGGTGGTGCAGGAAACCCGCCTGTACGACCCGAACAAGGACGAAACCCGCTCCATGCGCAGCAAGGAGGAAGCCAACGACTACCGTTACTTCCCCGACCCGGACCTGCTGCCGGTGGTCATTGAGGACAGCTTCCTCGAAACCGTCCGCGCCGGCCTGCCGGAACTGCCACCGCAGAAGGTCGAGCGCTTCCAGAGCCAGTACGGCCTGTCGGCCTACGACGCCAACGTGCTGGCGTCGAGCCGCGAACAGGCTGACTACTTCGAAGAAGTGGTCAAGATCGGTGGCGATGCCAAGCTGGCCGCCAACTGGGTCATGGTCGAGCTGGGCAGCCTGCTGAACAAGCTGGGCGTCGAAATCGACCAGGCACCGGTCAGCGCCGCACAGCTGGGTGGCATGCTGTTGCGCATCCGCGACAACACCATCAGCGGCAAAATTGCCAAGACTGTGTTCGAGGCCATGGCCGCCGGTGAAGGCGATGCCGACAGCATCATCGAGAGCAAAGGCCTGAAGCAGGTCACCGACACCGGTGCGATCGACAAGATGCTCGACGAGATGCTGGCAGCCAATGCCGAGCAGGTCGAACAGTACCGCGCGGCCGATGAAGCCAAGCGTGGCAAGATGTTCGGCTTCTTTGTCGGTCAGGCAATGAAAGCCTCCAAAGGCAAAGCCAACCCGGGGCAGGTGAACCAATTGCTCAAGGCCAAGCTCGAAGGGTGATTGTTTTACCCCTGTAGTCCTGCGAGGGCTTCGCCCTCGTTCGCGAGCAAGCTCGCTCCCACAGTTACAGCGCCGCTGTCACGGGCGGTGATATACCTGTGGGAGCGGGCTTGCCCGCGAATGGCCACACCGGAGCATTTAAATTGCTGAAACGATCACTGAGCACCCTTGCCCTCTTCTCCTTGCTGGCCGGCTGCGCCAGCCACGACATCGACCCACGCGGTTATGACAAAACCGGAACCGCCTCCTATTACGGTTCACGCCACCACGGCAAGCGCACCGCCAGCGGCGAACCCTTCAACCAGCATGGCCTCACCGCCGCCCACCGCAGCCTGCCTTTCGGCACCCGCGTACTGGTGACCAACATGGCCAACCAGCGCAGTGTGGTGGTACGCATCAACGACCGTGGCCCACATACCCGCGGCCGGCTGATCGACCTGTCACGCGCCGCCGCAGAAAAAATCGGCATGCTCCGTAGCGGAACAGCGCGCGTGCGAGTACAAGGGCTTAGCGACTGACGCGACAGGAGTCCGACCATTTTCGACCTGGCCACCCTTCCCACCTTCAGCCTCCTGCAACTGGGCATCGCCCTGGTGTTGCTGGTTGGCGGCGCCGAGTTGCTGGTGCGCGCCGCGCTGCGCCTTGCCCAGCGCCTTCACGTACGCCCGCTGATCATCGGCCTGAGCCTGGTGGCCTTCGGCAGTACCGCGCCACAACTTACCGTAAGCCTGCAGGCTGCCTACCAGGGCGCGCCGGACGTGGCGGTGGGCAGCGTAATCGGCAGCAATATCTTCAACGTGCTGGTCATTCTTGGCCTGGCCGCGCTGATCATTCCCCTGCGCGTGTCGCGCCAACTGGTGCGCCTGGACATTCCGCTGATGATCATCGCCAGCGGCCTGGTCTATGCGCTGTCTGCCAACGGCCACCTGGGCCGGGTTGAAGGGGGGCTGTTGCTTCTGGGCCTGGGCGGTTACCTGGCGATGCTCTGGCACCAGTCGCGTCACTATGCCCGTACCTACCCTGCCCCGGACAGCGCAAAAACCGGTGCCGGGCGCTTCTGGTCCGGCACGCTGCTGCAGGTGCTGGCCGGCCTTGGCTTGCTGAGCCTGGCGGGCCACCTGCTGCTGGAGGCCGCTGTGGAGGTTGCCACCGACCTGGGCCTGTCCGAACGCATCATTGGCCTTACCGTTGTCGCCATCTGCACCTCCCTGCCTGAGCTGGCCGCCGCGCTGATTGCCGCCCTGCGCGGCGAACGGGAAATCGCCGTGGGTACGGTGATCGGCAGCAACCTGTTCAACCTGCTGGCTGTATTGGGCCTGACCGCACTCGTCACGCCCGAGCCGCTGTCGATTTCACCCAATGCGCTGTCTTTCGACCTGCCAGTGATGCTCGGCGTTGCGGCACTGAGCCTGCCGGTGTTTTATTCCGGCTATCGCGTCACCCGTGCCGAAGGCCTGGTATTCCTTTGCCTGTACCTAGCCTACGGCCTGCACGTAGCAGCCTTTACCATGGGGATGCCGCTGGCTGGTCGACTTGAACATTTGATGCTGTTCTATGTACTGCCGGTGCTCGCCGTGGTGCTGCTGTTCACCACTGTGCGCGCCTGGCGTCGCCAACACTAAGGAAAACAACATGGCTGATAGCAACAAGACCGGCGAACAGATTCGCCGCCAGGTAATGGGCGATGCATTCGTCGACCGCGCACTGGGCAATGCCACCGACTTTACCCAGCCGCTACAGGACTTTGTCAATGAACATGCCTGGGGCAGCGTATGGGCCCGCGAGGGGCTACCACTGAAGACCCGCAGCCTGATTACCCTGGCCACGCTGACAGCACTCAAGTGCCCGCAAGAGCTCAAGGGGCATGTGCGCGGGGCATTGAACAATGGCTGTACGGTGGAGGAGATTCGCGAGGCGTTGCTGCATTGCGCAGTGTATGCGGGAGTGCCGGCAGCAATTGATGCCTTCAGGGCGGCACAGGAAGTGATCGACAGCTATCAGTAGTTGCCTGCACCGGCCTCTTCGCGGGCAAACCCGCCAAGAGGCCGGCACTGCCTTACTTGGCTTGGCGAGCCTTCTTCATCTTGAAGGCCACCCACAGCACCAGGATCCACCCCGGGATCAGCATCACCGAAATGCGGATCGGCGGCGTCAGGTACATCACCACCAGAATCAGCACGATGAACGCCAGGCACAGGTAGTTGGTCAACGGGTGCCCCCAGCTCCTGTAGAACGGGGTAATGCCTGCGGCCAGCTTGGCCTTGCGGAATTTCAGGTGGGTAATACTGATGCTCGCCCAGTTGATGACCAATGCCGACACCGCCAAGGCCATCAGCAAGCCAAAAGCCTCACCCGGCATCAGGTAGTTGATCACCACGCACAGGCCGGTGGCAAAGGCCGACACACCCAATGCAGTCAGCGGCACGCCGCTGCGGCTCACTTTCAGCAATTGACGCGGCGCGTCACCCTGGCTGGCCAGGCCGAACAGCATGCGGCTGTTGGCATACACACAGCTGTTGTACACCGACAGCGCGGCCGTCAGCACCACGATGTTGAGGATGGTCGCTACCAGGTCGCTGTCCAGCTCGTGGAAGATCATCACGAACGGGCTGCCGCCCTGCACCACCTTCTGCCACGGGTACAGCGACAGCAGCACCGCCAGGGCACCGATGTAGAAGATCAGGATGCGGTAAACCACCTGGTTGGTGGCCTTGGGAATGCTCTGGCGAGGGTTGTCAGCCTCGGCAGCGGTGATACCCACCAGCTCCAGGCCACCGAACGAGAACATGATCACCGCCAGCGCCATCACCAGGCCAGTGACACCGTTAGGGAAGAAGCCGCCGTATTGCCACAGGTTGGCCACGCTGGCATCCGGGCCGCCATGGCCGCTGCTCAGCAGCCAGGCGCCAAAGCCGATCATGCTGACGATGGCGACCACCTTGACCAGGGCGAACCAGAACTCCATCTCGCCGTAGACCTTTACCTGGGTCAGGTTGATGAGGTTGATCACCACGAAGAAGATCGCTGCCGTGGCCCAGGTCGGGAACTCTGGCCACCAGTACTGCACGTAGATACCCACCGCAGTCAGCTCGGCCATGCCGACCAGCACGTACACCACCCAGTAGTTCCAGCCCGACACGAAGCCGGCGAACTCGCTCCAGTACTGGTGGGCGAAGTGGCTGAAGCTGCCGGCGACCGGCTCTTCCACCACCATTTCGCCCAACTGGCGCATGATCAGGAAAGCCATCAGGCCAGCGATGGCATAACCCAGCAGAACGGAAGGGCCGGCCAGCTGAATGGTCTGGGCGATACCCAGGAACAACCCGGTACCGATGGCCCCACCCAGCGCGATCAGCTGGATATGGCGATTCTTCAGCCCGCGCTGTAACCGCTCGGGCGTGCTCTGGTCTTGCATGAAGTGTCCTTTAGCTCAGTGAGGCTGTGTTTTTTGTGTTGTTTGCAGTCAAGGATCTAGATCCATCCGCCCCACTGCAAGATGAAAATGCCGATATTGGTGGTGATCGCCGCCATTAGCGTGGTAATTACGATGATCGACGCTGCCAGCTCATGGTTACCATTGGCCGCTCGCGCCATCACATAGCTGGCGGCGGCGGTCGGGCTGCCGATGTACAGGAACAGGATACCCAGCTCCGCACCCCGGAAACCGCACAACCATGCGCCAAGGGTACCGAGCAGTGGCAGCCAGACCATCTTCACCAGGCTGGCATCGATGGCCAGCCTGCCACTGTCGCGCAACGCCGCCAGCGACAGTGTGCCGCCAATGCAGATGAGCGCCAGCGGCAGGGTCATCTGCGCCAGGTAATCGCCCGAGGTCAGCAGCCAGTTGGGCAGCGGCACCTGGCCGTAAGCCATGGGCGTGGCTACCAATACGCTAATGATCAACGGGTTGCTGAAAATGCTCTTGCAGATGCTCCACGGGTCGGACTTGAGGTCCGGGCTGTACACCGCCAGCACCAATGCCGACAGCGAGTTGTACATGAGGATGACCAGGCCGGCGAGCACCGCCCCCAAGGAAATACCATAGTCACCGTACAGGCTGGCGGCCAAGGCCAGGCCGATCACGCCGTTATTGCCGCGAAACGCGCCCTGGGTATAGATGCCGCGCTCTGCCAGCGGGCTGCGCCAGATGGCCAGGCCCCAGGCGATGGCGAAACCGACCAGGGTGGCGACGATAAAGTAGAGGATGACACCCGGTTTTACCGCAGAGGCCAGGTCGGCGTGGTAGATGCCGAGAAACAGCAGCGCCGGCATGCAGACGTTGAACACCAGTTGCGAGGCGACGCGATTGAAATTGTCATCGATCAGATGGATGCGTTTGAGCAGTACGCCCATGAACAGCATGGCGAAGACCGGTGCCGTGATGTTCAGCGTCTGGATAAGAAGGGCGAGCATGCGCAAGCGATCCTGGAGGGGGTTGCCGTTAGGGGGCTAATGATACGCCAACGGCTGGGATTTGCGGGGATCGCGGGGTGTTATAGAGAAATTTCTGTCAGTGCCGGCCCTTTCGCGACGGTTCGGCGCGAAGGGGCCAGCACTGCCAATAAAGAATCAGCGCCGAACCGGCCGCTTCTGCAATTTGCGCTGTAAAGTCCGCCGGTGCATGCCCAGCGCCCGCGCAGTGGCTGAGATGTTGCCCTCGTGCTCATTCAACACGCGCTGGATGTGCTCCCACTGCAGGCGGTCGACCGACATCGGGTTTTCCGGCACCAGGGTATCCAGGTCGGTGTGCTCCGACAGCAGCGCCGCCAGCACATCATCGGCATCGGCCGGCTTGCACAGGTAGTTGCAGGCGCCCCGCTTCACCGCCTCCACCGCCGTGGCAATGCTCGAGTACCCGGTCAGGATCACCACGCGCATTTCCGGGTCCAGTTCCAGCAGCTTGGGCAGCAGCACCAGGCCCGAGTCACCGTCCATCTTCAGGTCCAGCGTGGCGTAGTCCGGCAGGTCCTGCTGGGCCAGGATCAAGCCCTCCTCGGCAGAACTGGCAGTGCTCACGCGGAAACCGCGGCGGCTCATGGCCCGGGCCATGACCCGGGTGAAGGTGGCATCGTCATCCACCAGCAGCAGGTGCGGCAGCTCTTCGCTTTCGACCTGGTTTTCTTCGCTCATCATTCATCTCCTCGCTTGCCATAGGGCAGGCGCAGTTCGGTCAGGGTGCCACCCTGTTCATGACTATAGAGTTTCACCGAACCGCCCGCACGGGTCACGCTGGCCTTGCTCAAGAACAGGCCAAGGCCGAAGCCTTTGCCTTTGGTGGTAATGAAGGGTTTGCCGATGGCTTCGGCAATGGCCGGCGGCACGCCCGGGCCGTGGTCGCGGATGCTGATGACGATGTCGTGGGCGTCCCAGTCCAGGCGCACCTCCAGGTCATCGGGGCAGGCATCGGCGGCATTGTTCAACAGATTCAGCAACGCCTGGGTCAGGTCCGGTGGCGGAGTCAGGCGCGGCACTTTGCCGTCGCGCAGGCGCTGGAAGCGGTAACTGGCTTCCGGGCGCATCAAGTGCCAACGGTTCAGCGCCTCGTCCAGCCAGGCGGTCACGTCCTGCTCCACGATAGCAAGGCGACGGTTGGCTTCGGCGGCACGCACCAGCTGCTGCAACGTCTCTTTGCACAGTTTTACCTGGTCTTGAAGGATTTGCAGGTCTTCTTGCAGCAACGGGTCGGCGTGGTCCTGGCGCATTTCATTCAGTAGCACGCTCATAGTCGCCAACGGCGTGCCCAGTTCATGGGCGGCGCCAGCGGCCTGGGTGGCCACGGCCAGTAGCTGCTCGTCTCGCAGGCTTTCTTCCCTGCGCTCGGAACGCAGTTGCTCCTGGCGGCGCAGCTCTTCGGCCATGCGCGCGGCAAAGAAGGTGATCACCGCTGCGGCCAGGGCAATACTGAGCCACATGCCGTACACCTGCATCTTGTCCCGCGCCATCGGCAGGCCTTCGAGCGGGTAGAACTGCACCAGCAGCAGGCTGTAGGCCGTCAGGGCAATGCCCGAAAGAATCAGCGAATACAGCCACGGCAAGGTCACCGCAGCAATCGCCAGCGGTACCAGGTAATACGACACGAACGGGTTGGTCGAGCCACCTGAGTAATACAGCAAGGCACTGTGGATCAGCAGGTCGCAGGCCAGCTGCAGGGCATATTCCATTTCGGTGACCGGCAGCGACAGGCGCAGGCGCAGCGCCGTGAAGGCGCACAGCAGCGAGGACAAGGCCAAGGTGCCAGCCAGCGACAGCCAAGGTAAAGGCAGCAGTTCGGTCCAGTAGGCAACGCCCACGGAGCCTGCCTGGGCAGCCAGGACCAGGACCCGAATGACGGTCAGGCGCCAGAGGTTCTGGCGGGTAGCAGACAGCGGTTGTACGGCGGCGAGCATGAGCTCTCCTGATGAGTGCTCCAGAAAAATCGGCTGGAGTATACCGAAGCCGGGCGCCTCGCTGCAGCGATGCGGCAAAGCGCCACACTTTGTCACAGGTTCATGATGGCACTTTTGAACCCACTACACTGTTGCCGGTCAGATGGGCCATGCGTGGAATGGATGACCAGACCCCACGCCTTTTATTGCCAAGGAGTACCACATGCAAATCCCTCGTCGCGGCGCCGCCCTTGTCCTGTCTTGCGGCCTACTCGCCAGCCTGCCGGTGCTGGCTGCCGATGAACCGCGTTACAACCAGGTATCGCTGCGTGCCGAAGTCAGCAAGGAAGTGGCGCGTGACCTGATGGTCGTCACCCTGTACAGCGAAGCGCAGAACACCGACCCGGGCAAGCTCGCCAAGCAGATCACCGAAGCCATGAACAAGGCCGTGCAGCAGTCGCGTCAGGTCAAGGATGTGAAGATCAGCCAGGGCAGCCGCAACAGCTACCCGGTCTATGACAGCAAGGGCCAGAAGATCACCGGCTGGCGCGAGCGCGCCGAGCTGCGCCTGGAAAGCGCCAACTTCCCGGCCCTGTCCCAGCTTACCGCTGACCTGCTGCAAGAACTGAAAATGGGCGGCATGGACTTCTCCATTGCCCCGGCCACACGCAAGGCCAGCGAGGATGCACTGCTCAAGGACGCGGTCGATGCCTTCAAGGCGCGTGCGCAACTGGCCACCGAGGCGCTGGGCGGCAAGGGCTACAAAGTGGTCAGCCTGAACCTCAACAGCAGCGGCTACCCGCGCCCGTACCTGCGTAGCGCACCGATGGCAATGAAGGCCATGGGGGCTGACGAGGCGGCGCCAGCGCCGGATATCGAGGCGGGTACCAGTGAAGTGAGCATGAATGCCGATGGCTTGATCGAAGTGCAGATGCCCTGACAGCCACAAGCTTCAAGCAGCAAGCGACAAGTGGACCGTGAACACCGTCTGCTTTGCCTTGCAGCTTGAAGCTTGCCACTTATAGCTGTTTTTCAGACCTTTCCTACGCACCACAAAGGTGCCTCCTACATTTACCCCCGCCCCGAAACATTCTGCAAAATGCCATCATTTTGCCTGCGCAAACGTTTAACTTCGTCGAAAGTTACAACGATGCGACATCCATGTACGGCCGTACCACTTTTCTGGCGCCAACTATCCTTCTACCTGTTGCATTGGGAACATCCCCTGCATAAGTATCCGCAGGTCGGCTCACGAGGCCACCTCATCCGAAAAATGACAACAATGAGGCCACCATGCTCAAACACGCAGTCATTCCGTTCCTGCTGGGTGCAGGCTTGCTCACCGGCGCACCGTCGGCGCTTGCCGCGTCCAACCTGGTGTTCTGCTCCGAAGGCAGCCCGGCCGGTTTCGACCCGGGGCAGTACACCACCGGGACCGATTTCGATGCCTCGGCCGAGACCGTGTTCAACCGCCTGACCCAGTTCGAGCGCGGCGGTACGGCAGTCATCCCGGGCCTGGCGACCAAGTGGGAAGTCTCCGACGATGGCAAGACCTACACCTTCCACCTGCGTGAAGGCGTCAAGTTCCACACCACCGACTATTTCAAGCCCTCCCGCCCCTTCAACGCCGACGACGTGCTGTTCACCTTCAACCGCATGCTCGACAAGGACCACCCCTTCCGCAAAGCCTACCCCACCGAGTTCCCGTACTTCACCGACATGGGCATGGACAACAACATCGCCAAGGTGGAGAAACTCGACGAGCACACGGTGAAATTCACCCTCAACGAAGTCGACGCCGCGTTCATCCAGAACCTGGCCATGAGCTTCGCCTCCATCCAGTCCGCCGAATACGCCGACCAGTTACTGAAAAACGGCAAGGCCGCCGACATCAACCAGAAACCGATCGGTACCGGCCCGTTCGTGTTCAGCAAGTATCAGAAAGACGCGCAGATCCGCTTCAAGGGCAACAAGGACTACTGGCAACCCGATGACGTGAAGATCGACAACCTGATTTTCGCCATCACCACCGATGCCTCGGTGCGCATGCAGAAGCTGAAGAAGAACGAGTGCCAGGTCACCCTGTTCCCCCGCCCGGCCGACATCGAGCCGCTAAAGGCCGACAAGAACCTGCAAATGCCACAGCAGGCCGGCTTCAACCTTGGCTACATCGCCTACAACGTGATGGACAAGATCAAGGGCAGTAATGAGGCCAACCCGATGGCCCAGCTGAAAGTGCGCCAAGCGCTGGACATGGCGGTGGACAAGAAGAAGATCATCGAGTCGGTCTATCAGGGCGCCGGCCAGTTGGCCGTCAACGCCATGCCACCGACCCAGTGGTCGTATGACGACAGCATCAAGGATGCGCCATACGACCCCGAAAAGGCCAAGCAACTGCTCAAGGAAGCCGGCATCAAGGAAGGCACCGAAATCACCCTGTGGGCCATGCCCGTGCAACGCCCGTACAACCCCAATGCCAAGCTGATGGCCGAAATGCTCCAGTCCGACTGGGCCAAGATCGGTATCAAGGCGAAAATCGTCAGCTACGAATGGGGCGAATACATCAAACGCTCCAAAGGCGGCGAACAGGGCGCCATGCTGATTGGCTGGAGCGGCGACAACGGCGACCCGGACAACTGGCTGGGCACCCTCTACGGCTGCGATGCGGTCGACGGCAACAACTTCTCCAAATGGTGCTACAAGCCCTACGACGACCTGATCAAGCAGGCCAAGGCCACCTCCGATCAGGCCAAGCGCACCGAGCTGTACCAGAAGGCACAGCACATCCTCAAGGAGCAGGTGCCGATCACCCCGATCGCCCACTCCACCGTGTACCAGCCCATGAGCGCCAAGGTGAAGGACTTCAAGATCAGCCCGTTTGCGCTGAACGCCTTCTACGGCGTCAGCGTGGACAAATAGGGTTAACTGCGGCACCCGGGCAATAGCGGGTGCCTTCCCCATCACCTCTTCAATGTCGTCCTGCGGCTACCCGCTGCGGGTTGGGTGAACTGTTGCCGCCATTCATACCCGAGGCGGTGCAAACAGACGAAAAAGGATTCGCCATGCGCCACGCTACCTGCCTATCAGCCCTGTTGGCACTAGGCCTGATCAGCCAATCCCTTCCCTCGCTGGCCAACAGCCTGGTGTTCTGCTCCGAAGGCAGCCCAGCCGGTTTCGACACGGCCCAGTACACCAGCGCCACCGACAACGACGCCGCCGAACCGATCTACAACCGCCTGGTGGAGTTCGAGCGCGGCGGCACCGCCGTACACCCTGCCCTGGCGACGCGCTGGGAGGTATCGGACGATGGCCTGCACTACACCTTCCACCTGCGCGAAGGGGTGAAGTTCCACAGCAACAAGGCCTTTACCCCGAGCCGTGACTTCAACGCCGACGACGTGCTGTTCACCTTCAAACGCATGCTCGACAAGGGCCACCCGTTCCGCCAGGCCTACCCCACCGAGTTCCCCTATTTCATCAGCATGGGCCTGGACAAGAACATCGCCCGTGTCGAGAAAATCGACCCGATGACCGTGGCATTCACCCTGAAATCGGTCGATGCCGCGTTCACCCAAAACCTGGCGATGAGTTTCGCCTCCATCCTCTCTGCCGAATACGCCGACCAATTGATGGCCAGCGGTCGCCCCAGCGACATCAACCAGCAGCCCATCGGCACCGGGCCGTTCGTGTTCCAGCGTTACCAGAAGGATTCGCAGATCCGCTACAAGGGCAACAAGGATTACTGGGCACCGAATGAAGTGAAGATCGACAACCTGGTGTTCTCGATCAACATCGACCCTTCTGTGCGTATCCAGAAGCTGCGCCGCAACGAATGCCAGGTCACCCTGCACCCACGCCCGGCCGACCTGCCGGCACTCAAGGCCGACAGCAAGCTGCAGGTGTTGCAGCAGCCGGGCTTCAACCTCGGCTACATCGCCTACAACACCCAGCACCCGCCATTCGACCGCCTGGAAGTACGCCAGGCGATGGACATGGCGGTGGACAAGGCAGCCATCATCCAGGCGGTGTATCAGGACTCCGGCCAACGGGCGGTCAACGCCATGCCGCCCACCCAGTGGTCCTATGACGAAAGCCTCAAGGACGCACCCTACGACCCGGAAAAGGCCAAACAGCTGCTCCAGCAGGCCGGGGTCAAGCCTGGCACCGAAGTCACTTTGTGGGCCATGCCCGTACAGCGCCCGTACAACCCCAACGCCAAACTGATGGCTGAAATGCTCCAGGCCGACTGGAACAAGCTCGGTTTCAAGGTGCGCATCGTCAGCTACGAGTGGGGTGAATACCTCAAGCGCATGAAAAGCGGCGAGCACGACATCGCCCTGATCGGCTGGACCGGTGACAACGGTGACCCGGACAACTGGCTGGGCACCCTCTACAGCTGCGACGCCATCGGCAGCAATAACTACTCGCTGTGGTGCGACCCGCAATACGACAGCCTGGTCAAGCAAGCCAAGCAGGTTACCGACCGCACCCAGCGCACCGCCCTGTACCAGCAGGCCCAGCAGCGGCTGAAGCAACAGGTGCCGATTACCCCGGTGGCGCATTCCACGGTCAACCAACCGCTCAGCGTCAAGGTTTCCGAGTTCAAGGTCAGCCCGTTTGGGCGCAATGATTTTTCCGGTGTGAGTGTGGACTGATTTGTAGCCCTCAAGGGCCTCTTCGCGGGTAAACCCGCTCCCACAGCGTTATCCCCTAGCCAGGAGTCTGCACAGATCCCTGTGGGAGCCGGCTTACCGGCGATTGGGCCAGTACAGGCAACACAACACCCCGATTTTAGCCCGGCGATCCCGCGGCAACCCTGGCAGCACCGCAATAACCATCCGGCCCACAAGGCCGGCAATAACTAGAAAAGAATGGGAGCTTCAACCTTGAGAGTATTCACCTTGACCGCACTTGCTTTATCCATCAGTGCCTTATCCACCGTGGCCCAGGCCGACCCGCAAAGCCAGGACTACCTCCCCCTCACCCTCAAAGACAGCAGCGAGCAAGCGCAAGCCAGCGGCTTCATCGACGGCCAGAGCCTGTCCGGCACCACCCGCAACTGGTACGCCCGCGAACGCGCCGCCCGCGCACCGCTGTGGCGCTACTACAAGAGCGACGGCACCCGCAAACCTACCCACAGCCGCGAAAACTGGCTGCAGGGCAGCATCCTCAACTACAGCTCCGGCTTTACCCAGGGCACCGTGGGCTTTGCTGTCGAGGCCGCCGGCTACAAGGCCATCGCCCTGCAACAGGACCGCCAGGCCGTCGCCGGCCCCAACAACCGCACCCTCACTCACAGCGATGGCGACCCCATCGGCCAGTGGAGCAAACTGGGCCTGGGCAACATCAAGGCACGCGTGTCCAACACCACCCTTACCCTGGGCCGTCAGTCGGTGGACACTCCAATGATCGCCTACATCGGCAACCGCGCCTTGCCATCCAGCTTCCAGGGTGCGTTCCTGCACAGCGCCGAGTTCGACAACCTCAGCTTCGACCTGGGCACCTTCGACCGCGTCTCGCCACGCACCGAGCAAAGCCTCAGCAAATTCCGCAGCGAATACAGCGCCACCGGCGTGGAAACCGATCGCGCCAGCACGGCCGGCATCAACTACCAGCCGCTCAAGAGCCTGAGCACCAGCCTGTACGCCACCAAGGTCGACGACTTCTGGAACCAGTACTACTTCGGCGCCAACCACGTGCTGGGCGACAGCGCGGTACTCAGCCTGAGCACCGGCCTGAACTACTACAAGACCGTGGACGCCGGCAGCCAGAAGATGGGCAAGATCGACAACGACACCTACAGCCTGTCGCTCGACCTGACCCACCAGGCCCACACCATCGGCGCCTCGTGGCAGCAGGTGAACGGTAACGAGTACTTCGACTACCTGCACGAAACCAACGGCATCTACCTGGCCAACTCGCTGCTGTCGGACTTCAACGGCCCCAACGAAAAATCGCTGAAGATCTCCTACGTGCTGAACATGGCGCCCTACGGCGTACCGGGCCTGAAGTTCAATCTGTACAACGCCCGCGGCTGGGGCATCGACGGTACCCATTACCGCGGTACCGCCTACGACGTGAACGGCCTGGACGGCGAAACCCACTACGAGTGGGGCATCGGCACCAGCTACGCGGTGCAAAGCGGGCCGCTGAAAGACACCAGCATCCGCGCCACCTACACCACCCACCGCGCCAGCAAGGCCCAGGGTGACGGCAGCCTGGATGAGTTCCGGGTGGTCACCACCATTCCATTCAACATTCTCTGACCGCTGACGCCACGGCCCGGTCTGTGCGGGCCGTGGCAGCTACGCTGGAATCAATGCAAGCCGGGAGACCTGAACCCATGCAGAGTGCTTTCATGAAATCGTTACCGTTGCGCCTTGCCCTCGCCGCGCTGGTGCTGGGCAGCGCCACGCATCTGGCGGCCAAACCGTTGGTGGTCTGTACCGAGGCCAGCCCGGAAGGATTCGACGTTGTCCAGTACACCACCGGGGTCACGTTCGATGCCACCGCCGAAACGTTGTTCAACCGCTTGGTCGACTTCAAGCCCGGCACCACCGACATCGAGCCGGCACTGGCCGAACGCTGGGACATTTCACCCGACGGCCTGACTTACACCTTCCACCTGCGCGAAGGGGTGAAGTTCCACACCACCGACTACTTCAAGCCAACCCGTGAGTTCAATGCTGATGACGTGCTATGGAGCCTACGCCGCCAGCTCGACCCTGCTCACCCGTGGCATGACAAGACCAGCGTCGGTTACCCGTATTTCGAAAGCATGGCCTTCAAAAGCCTGCTCAAGTCGGTGGAAAAGACCGACGACCGCACCGTCGTGATCACCCTCACCCGCCCCGAAGCACCGTTCCTGCGGGACATGGCCATGGGCTTCACGTCGATCTACTCCGCCGAATACGGCGACCAGTTGCTCAAGGCCGGTAAAACCGCCGAGCTGAACAGCAAGCCGATCGGCACCGGCCCGTTCATCTTCCAGCGCTACAACAAGGACGCCCAGGTGCGCTTCAAGCCCAACCCGGACTACTTCCGCGGCAAGCCACCGGCCGATGCACTGATTTTCGCCATCGCCACCGACAGCAACGTGCGTCTGCAAAAACTGCGCGCCAATGAATGCCAAGTTGCGCTCTACCCCAAGCCGGAAGACGTGCCGGCGATCAAGGCCGACGCCAAACTCAAGGTGGCCGAGACCGAAGCGCTGGTCACCGGCTACATCGCCATGAATACCGAGCACAAGTACCTCAACGATGTGCGCGTGCGTAAAGCCATCAACATGGCCTTCGACCGCCAGGCCCATGTTGACCAGCTTTTTGGCAAGGGCAATGCATTGGTCGGGGTGAACCCTTACCCACCGACCATGATCGGTTACAACACCAGCAACCAGAACCCGCCGCGAGACCTCGACAAGGCACGCGCCTTGCTCAAGGAAGCTGGCGTACCACAAGGTACGGTCATCAACCTGTTCACACGCAACGGCGGCGGCATGACCAATCCCAACCCGAGGCTGTCCGCCGAAATGCTGCAGGCTGACCTGAAACAGATCGGCCTGAAGCTGGATATTCGCGTAATGGAATGGGCCGAAATGCTGCGCCGCGCCAAAAAGGGCGAAGCCGACCTGGTGTCCACCGGCTGGGCCGGCGACAACGGCGACCCCGACAACTTCCTCACCCCGCTGCTGAGCTGCGAAGCGGCGAAGAACGGCGAAAACTACGCCCGCTGGTGCAACCCGAAATTCCAGGAGTTGATCACCCGCGCCCGCGAAGTGATCAATGACGACGAACGTGCAAGGCTCTATAGCGAGGCATTGAAGGTGTACGATGACGACCAACCCTGGATCAGCATGGCCCACCCCAAGGTGTTCGTGGTCATGCGTGACAACGTGGAGGGCTACGTGATCAGCCCTCTGACCAAAAATAACTTCGCCACCACCAAGGTGAAGTAGAACAACAACGACCGCCGGCAACCCACACGGGAACCGGCGGCACTGCCGTGGCGTGCTGCTGGCCCCACGGTCTGAAGAGGTAACCCCGACAATGTTGAGCTTTATTGCCCGGCGCCTGGGCCTGCTGATACCGACCTTTTTCGGCATCACCTTGCTGACCTTCGCGCTCATACGCCTGATCCCCGGCGACCCGGTGGAAGTCATGATGGGCGAGCGCAGGGTCGACCCCGAAATGCATGCCCAGGCCATGGAACGCCTGGGCCTGAACAAACCACTGCCGCTCCAGTACCTGGACTACGTCGGCAAGCTCGCCCAAGGTGACCTGGGTGAATCGCTGCGTACCCGCGAAAGCGTGTGGCGCGAGTTTCTCACCTTGTTCCCGGCCACCCTGGAACTGGCCTTCGCCGCCCTGCTGTTCGCAGGCATCGTCGGCCTGCTGGCCGGGGTGATCGCCGCGCTCAAGCGCGGTTCGCTGTTCGACCATGGGGTGATGGGTATTTCCCTGGCCGGCTACTCGATGCCGATCTTCTGGTGGGGCCTGATCCTGATCATGTTCTTCTCGGTGAGCCTGGGCTGGACCCCGGTGTCCGGGCGCATCGACCTGCTCTACGACATCGAGCCGAAAACCGGCTTCATGCTCATCGACACCCTGCTCAGCGACGAAGAAGGCGCGTTCAAGGACGCGGTGATGCACCTGATATTGCCGGCCATCGTGCTCGGCACCATCCCGCTGGCGGTCATCGCCCGCATGACCCGCTCGTCGATGCTCGAAGTATTGCGCGAAGACTACATCCGCACCGCCCGCGCCAAAGGCCTCTCGCCAGGGCGCGTGGTGTTCGTGCATGGCCTGCGCAATGCCTTGATCCCGGTGCTGACCGTGTTCGGTTTGCAGGTCGGCACATTGCTGGCCGGTGCGGTGCTGACCGAAACCATCTTTTCCTGGCCGGGCATCGGCAAATGGCTGATCGAAGCCATCGGCGCCCGTGACTACCCCGTGGTCCAGAACGGCATCCTGTTGATCGCCTGCCTGGTGATCCTGGTCAACTTCGTCGTGGACATTCTCTACGGCCTGGCCAACCCACGCATCCGTCATCAGCGCTGAGGCCCTTGCCATGACTAGCCCGATTCCCAAACCCGTGTCGCCGGCCAGCCCGGTGGACCAGAGCCTGCTCTACCCCTCGCCGTACAAAGAATTCTGGCAAGCCTTCGCGCGCAACAAAGGCGCTGTGATGGGCCTGGCCTTCATGAGCCTGGTGGTGTTCTGCGCGCTATTTGCACCCTGGGTTGCCCCGCACGACCCCAGCGAGCAGTACCGCGACTTCCTGCTGACACCGCCCGTGTGGCTGGAGGGCGGCACTTGGCAATTCATCCTCGGCACTGACGAGCTGGGCCGCGACCTGCTTTCGCGCTTGATCCAGGGCGCGCGGCTGTCGCTGCTGATCGGCCTGTCGTCAGTAGTGATGTCGCTGATCCCGGGCATCCTGCTGGGCCTGCTGGCCGGCTTTTTCCCGCAGTTGCTCGGCCCGTCGATCATGCGCCTGATGGACGTGATGCTGGCCCTGCCCTCGCTGCTGCTGGCCGTAGCCATTGTCGCTATCCTCGGCCCTGGCCTGATCAATACCGTGATCGCCATCGCCATCGTTTCACTGCCCTCTTACGTGCGCTTGACCCGCGCCGCCGTGATGGGCGAACTGAACCGCGACTATGTCACCGCTGCACGCCTGGCCGGTGCCGGTCTGCCAAGACTGATGTTCGTCACTGTGTTACCCAACTGCATGGCGCCGCTGATCGTGCAGGCCACCCTCAGCTTCTCCTCGGCGATCCTTGACGCGGCCGCCCTGGGTTTCCTCGGCCTAGGCGTGCAACCGCCGACCCCGGAATGGGGCACCATGCTGGCTTCGGCGCGCGACTACATCGAGCGCGCTTGGTGGGTGGTGAGCCTGCCTGGCCTGACCATTCTGCTCAGTGTGCTGGCAATCAACCTGATGGGCGACGGCCTGCGCGATGCGCTGGACCCGAAACTCAAGAACGCCGTCTGAGGAGAACGCCATGTCACTGTTGCAGATCAACAACCTGAACGTGCGCTTCGGCGACGCCACGGCGGTACCGGTGGTCGACGGCCTGGACCTGACGGTAGAAGCCGGCGAAATCCTGGCCATCGTCGGCGAATCCGGGTCGGGCAAATCGGTCACCATGATGGCCTTGATGGGCCTGATCGACGCCCCCGGGCGCATCACCGCCGACGCCCTCACCTTCGATGGCACCGACATGCTCAAGCTGAGCGGCCGCCAGCGGCGCAAGGTGGTGGGCAAGGACATCGCCATGGTCTTCCAGGACCCGATGACCGCGCTCAACCCCAGCTACACCGTGGGCTACCAGATCGAGGAAGTGCTGCGCCAGCACCTGGGCCTGAAGGGCAAGGCCGCGCGCCAGCGCGCCCTTGAGCTGTTGAAAAAGGTCGAGATCCCGGCAGCGGAAAGCCGCCTGGATGCTTACCCGCATCAGCTGTCTGGCGGCATGAGCCAGCGCGTGGCGATTGCCATGGCCATTGCCGGCGAGCCCAAGCTGCTGATCGCTGACGAGCCTACCACCGCGCTGGATGTGACCATCCAGGCGCAGATCATGGAACTGCTCGTCAACCTGCAGAAGGAGCGCAACATGGCGCTCATTCTGATCACCCACGACCTCGCCGTGGTCGCCGAAACGGCCAGGCGCGTGTGCGTGATGTACGCCGGCCAGGCGGTGGAAGTAGGCCAGGTACCGGAGCTGTTCGACGTTCCCGCCCACCCTTACAGCGAAGCCTTGCTGGCGGCCATCCCCGAGCACAGCATCGGCGCCGAACGCCTGACCACCCTGCCCGGCATCGTCCCCGGCCGTTACGACCGCCCTGTCGGCTGCCTGTTGTCGCCGCGCTGCCCCTATGTGCGGGACAACTGCCGCCACCAACGCCCGCCCCTTGATCCCCAGGTTCACAGCCTGGTGCGCTGCTTCTACCCGCTGAACCAGGAGGTGGCGTAATGACCGTCGTTCTATCCGCCCGGGAGCTGACCCGGCATTACGAAGTCTCCCGCGGGCTGTTCAAAGGCCATGCGTTGGTCCGTGCGCTGAATGGTGTGTCGTTCGAACTGGAAGCCGGCAAGACCCTGGCCGTGGTTGGCGAGTCCGGCTGTGGCAAATCGACCCTGGCCCGCGCACTGACCCTGATCGAAGAGCCTTCTTCCGGCTCGCTGCAAATCGCCGGCACCGAGGTGAAAGGCGCCAGCAAGGCTGAGCGCAAGCAACTGCGCCGCGACGTGCAGATGGTGTTCCAGAGCCCCTACGCTTCGCTCAACCCACGGCAGAAGATTGGCGACCAGTTGGCCGAGCCCCTGCTGATCAACACGTCACTGAGCAAGGCCGAACGGCGCGACAAAGTGCAGAAGATGATGGAGCAGGTGGGCCTGCGCCCCGAGCACTACCAGCGCTATCCGCACATGTTCTCGGGTGGCCAGCGCCAGCGTATCGCCCTGGCCCGAGCGATGATGCTGCAACCGAAGGTGCTGGTAGCGGACGAGCCGACCTCGGCGCTGGACGTGTCGATCCAGGCGCAGGTACTGAACCTGTTCATGGACTTGCAGAAGGAGTTCAACACCGCCTACGTGTTCATCTCGCACAACCTGGCGGTGGTGCGACATGTGGCCGATCAGGTGCTGGTGATGTACCTCGGGCGACCTGCGGAAATGGGGCCGAAAGAGGATATCTACGAGAGGCCGTTGCACCCGTATACCCAGGCGTTGCTGTCGGCAACTCCCACTATTCACCCGGACCCGCTGAAGCCGAAGATCCGCATTGTCGGGGAGCTGCCCAACCCCCTGAATCCGCCAGACGGGTGCGCGTTTCACAAGCGATGCCCGTATGCGACGGAGCGGTGTGCCAAGGAGGTGCCGGGGTTGCGGCAGGTGAGTACGCGGCAGGTGGCCTGCCATTATGCGGAGCAGTTTCTGTAGATGACGGGGGGCGCTTTGCGCCCCATTCGCAGCCTTATGCTGCGAGGGGGGCAGCAAAGCGGCTCTTTCGGTCAATGCATGAAAATGGCGATCAGGATGATGACCGGAATTGGTACCCCAAGCATCCAGAGCAGTATCGAGCGCATGTCGGTTCTCCTTGCTTAACGTTGAATGGTGCGATGGGCGACGTATTCGCCTTCCAGCCACTGCACCTGGTCACGACGGCGACCACCATAAAGCGCTGCAAGGCTGGCGAAGAAAGCGCCACACAGCAGTGCTACAAAGGTCCACAGCGCGGTCCATGCAGCAGCCTTCGCGGCAGCCTCAGCCGCTTGCTTGGCCTGCAGCTTGAGCTGTTGCACCTGGGCCATCACCTGGTCAACGCGGGCCTCTGCTTCGGGTTGAGTCAAGCGGGTGCGTTGCGCCACCAACTGCGCCAGGTAAGCGCGGTCTTCAGGCGCAAGTGCACCGTCACCTGCCAGGCCCTTGACCAGAATGCGCGCCGCTACCCCATTGGCAGCGTCCTCGCTCACCGGCGCAGGGCCGTCACCACGGAACAGGCTGTCGACGAAATACCCCATCGAATCCTTATCGGCATTGGCAGCCGCCGCGCCACCGGCAGCAGCACTCATGCCAACCACTTGCGTCGCCGCGCTGGCTCCAGCACCTACCAGGTTGCCCGCCGTACCCAGGACCAGCATCGCAGCTACCAAGGTGGCGACTGCCCAGGACAGGAACCCATGGGCGGTGTCGCGGAAGTACACTTCATCGCCATGCAAGTTGGCCCACTTCACACGCAGCCTGCCGGCGATATACCCGCCCAGGCCAGAAGCGATGATCTGCGTCAGCAACAGCCAGATGATGGTGGAAACCGCCAGCGTTTTCGCGCTCGCGCCCTCGTTGGCCCAAGGTGAAGTGGCGGCAAAGCCCAAGCCCGCACCCAGCACCACCAATATCAAGGATAAAGCGGCCGCCGCAGCAGCACCCGCGAAGATGGCCGCCCAGGAAACACCTGAGCGGCCTTGAGTATCGAAAACGGAGGAGTCGGCAGAGGGGATCATGATATGTGCGCCTATGTATGTTGTTAGCGAGAAGTCCATTCGCGCAGTAACCGTTGCAGAGGCTGTGCCATTCATTACAAAAAATTAATTACATAAAAATCAGATAGTTAGTGAATTCTTTGATTTAAGAATCGTGCAAAAAGCGCGAGTGGCGCTCCGGCATCAGGTGTTCTGCAATATTGTGGCCTTTACGCCGGCGAGGCATGATCTGGCAATGACGCTCCCTGACGACTCCGCCCAGACCCCGCTCACCGCTGACACCGTGCTGCGCTACCACCTGTGCTGGAAGCATCGTGACCTGGACGGGGTCATAGCGCTGTACCACCCCGACATCCAGTACCACGACTTTTTCCAGAACCGGGTGCTTGGCTACGTTGAGATGCGCGACTACGTACGCGCCTGCCTGCCCCATGAAGCCGGCGAAGACATCGTTCACAGTGACCGCATCCGCGTCGATGGCTGCACCGCATTCATCCAGTACCAGGTCACGGTCCAGGGTGGCGATGGCCTGGTGGCGTTCCAGTCCAGCGAGGCGATCACCGTCAAGGATGGCCTGATCTGGCGGGTCAACGAATACGCCACGCTGGTTCGCCAGAACAGCAGCGGGCACGCCAGTACCGGCCCGCGCCCTGCCACCAGCCGCCTGGGGTTGTCACCACGGCAACTGTCGACCATGGCCCAGGACCTGGAACACTACTTCCAGCGCCAGTGCCCCTATCTGGACCCGGAGCTGGACCTGCAGCAAGTGGCCGATGCCAGCGGCTATAGCCGCAACCAGATTTCCTACCTGCTCAACCAGGTGCTTGGGCAAAGCTTCTACCGCTACGTCAACCAGGCGCGCTTGCAACACCTAATGGCCAGCCTGGACAACGACAGCGTCGAGGCGACGATTGACGAGTTGGCATTCAGCGCCGGCTTCAACTCACTGTCAGCCTTCTACAAGTGCTTCCGGGAACACACCGGCCTGACGCCCAAGGCGTACTTGAAGCAAATTTCCCTGCGTGCACGCACGTAAGACAGCCGCCCGCACACCCCACTAGGATCGCCCACAGACCTTGACGGATGTGGAGCCCGACCCGATGCAACCCCTGCGCACGCTCAGCCTGTGGATGGACCAGCTCGACGAGCCACTGTGCGCTCGCCCGGCCCTGCGTGAAGACCTGGTTGCGGATGTGTGCATCATCGGTGCCGGCTACACCGGACTGTGGACTGCCTACTACCTCAAGCGCCAAGCCCCGCAGCTGAACGTCGCGGTGATCGACGCCAACATCGCCGGTTTCGGCGCCTCCGGGCGCAACGGCGGCTGGCTGATGGGCAACCTGCTGGGCGAAGACCGCCTGCTGGCCACCCTGTCGCCACAACAGCGCCGGGCCAGCATCGACCTGCTGCACGGCATTCCCGATGAAGTACAGCGTGTGCTGCAACGCGAAGGCATCGACTGCGACTACCGCAAAGGCGGCGTGCTGTACTGCGCCGCACGCTACCCCGAGCAGGAACGCAGCCTGCGCGCCTACCTGGACGATCTGTATCGCCAAGGCATGACCGAAGACGACTACCGCTGGCTGCGCCCCGAGCAACTGGACGCCCAACTGCGGGTCAGCAATGCCTTTGGCGCCATCTACAGCCCGCACACCGCGACCATCCAGCCGGCCAGACTCGTGCGCGGTTTGGCTCGGACAGTGGAGGCGATGGGCGTACCAATCTATGAAAACACGCCGGCCATCGATTGGCAGCCCGGCGAGGTGCGCACGCCGCTGGCACGGATTCGCTGCCAGTGGGTAGTGCCTGCCGTGGAAGGTTACGCTGCCAGCCTGCCGCCACTGGGCAAACATCAGTTGCCGGTACAGAGCCTGCTGGTGGCCACCGAGCCGCTGCCGGACTCAACCTGGGAGCAGATCGGCCTGAGCCAAGGCCAGGCCTTCAGCGAAAGCAGCCGCCAGGTTACCTATGGCCAGCGCACCGCCGACAACCGCCTGGTATTCGGTGCCCGCGGAGGCTATCGCTTCGGCGGCCGACTGCGCGAAAACTTCAACCTCGACGCGCATGAAATCGAACTGCGCCGTTACCTGTTCAGCGAGCTTTTCCCGCAACTGAAACACGTACGCATCACCCACTCCTGGGGGGGCAACCTGGGCATGGCCCGACGCTTCCGCCCGCACATGCTGTGCGACCGCCAGCGTGGCATTGCCCTGGCTGGCGGCTACGGCGGCGAAGGTGTCGGCGCCACCAACCTGGGCGGGCGCACGCTTGCAGCATTGATCCTCAACCAGCACAACGAACTGACCGCGCAGCCCTGGGTGCTCGACAACCGCGCGGTTTCCAGCCTGGCCAGCTGGCCACCCGAACCCTGCCGCTGGCTGGGCTACAACGCCATCATCCAAAGCTTCGTCCACGAGGACCGGACCCTCGCCAACCCCGCCAGCGCGCCCTGGAGGCGGCGCCTGGCCAGCTCGCTTGCGGACTTCATGGAAGGCTTCATGCACTGACTTCCTTTTCCCCTACACAGGATCCACCGGTCATGAGCATCACCCAGTTCAAGAACACTGACAGCGCCGTGCTCGACAGCAGCAACCCGGTCGCGGTACCGCTTGGCGAACCCGTAGCCGTGACGTCGGTCACCTGCGTGGAGCGCAGCGACGGCGTGGAAACCGGCATCTGGGAATGCACCCCCGGGCGCTGGCGCCGGCAGATCGTGCAGCAGGAGTTCTGCCATTTCATCAAGGGCCGCTGCACCTTCACCCCCGACGGTGGCGAACCCCTGGTCATAGAAGCCGGAGACGCATTGATGCTACCGGCCAACAGCACTGGCACCTGGGACATCCAGGAGACCGTGCGCAAGACCTACGTCCTTATCTTCTGATCCGCTGATCGCCTGCCTTCGATAACAACAGACAAAGCAAGGTAACCCCGACATGCGCACGCTCCTTCTTGCACCCCTGATGCTGGCCGCCAGCGTGGCCGGCGCCGCCGAAACAGTGAAGATCTACAACTGGTCCAGCTATGTCGCCCCCGACACGCTGAAGAACTTCCAGCAAGCCAGCGGCATCGTGCCCACCTATGACGTGTACGACAGCAACGAAACCCTCGACGGCAAGCTGATGACCGGCAACTCCGGCTACGACGTGGTGTTCCCCTCCAACCACTTCATGGCCCGGCAAATCCAGGGCAAGGCCCTGAAGCGCCTGGATAAGTCGCAGTTGCCCAACTGGAAAAACCTCAACCCCGTGCTGCTCAAGGCGCTGGAAGTGAACGACCCAGGCAACCAGTACGGGTTCCCTTACCTGTGGGGCAGTACCGGCATCGGCTACAACATCGACAAGGTGAAGGCGGTGCTCGGCGACAATGCGCCGGTTGATTCGTGGGACCTCATCTTCAAGCCCGAGTACATGAGCAAGCTGAAAAGCTGCGGCGTTGCGGTGCTGGACAACGGCCCTGAACTGCTGCCTATTGCCTTGCACTACCTGGGCCTGCCACACCATAGCCAGAACCCGGCGGACTACGACAAGGCCAAGGCATTGCTGATGCAGGTACGCCCTTACATCAGCTACTTCCACTCATCGAAGTACACCGGCGACCTGGCCAATGGCGACATTTGCGTGGTGGTGGGCTTCTCGGGGGATGTGTTGCAGGCGAAGAACCGTGCCGAAGAAGCGAAGAACGGGGTGAAGGTGGGCTACTCGATCCCCAAGGAAGGCGCGCCCATGTGGTTCGACATGGTGGCCATGCCGGCGGATGCTCCGGATGAAAAAGCCGGGTATGCCTACATGAACTACCTGCTACAGCCGGACGTGATGGCCAACATCAGCAACCATGTGCAGTACGCCAATGGCAACCTGAGGGCGGACGGGCTGGTGGACCCGGCGATGAAGGGTAATACGATGATTTACCCGAGCGAGGATGTGATGGGCAAGCTGTATGCGCTGGAGGCGATGCCGGCGAAGATCGACCGCATTCGCACACGGATCTGGACCAGTATCAAGGCCGGAAACTGAAAGGGGCCGCTTTGCGGCCCCAATCAAGCAATCAGTGATGCTCGCGGGTAGCGCGGAACTTGATGTCCGGCCAGCGCTCTTCCATCAGCGACAGGTTGACCCGGGTAGGCGCCAGGTAGGTCAGGTGACCACCACCGTCGATGGCCAGGTTTTCCATGGCCTTGGTCTGGAATTCCTCGAGCTTCTTCTTGTCGTCGCAGCTGATCCAGCGGGCCGACCACACGGTGATCGGCTCGTAGGCGCACTCGACCTTGTACTCTTCCTTCAGGCGGCTGGCGACCACGTCGAACTGCAGCACACCGACCGCACCGAGGATGATGTCGTTACTGCGCTCCGGGAAGAACACCTGGGTGGCACCTTCTTCAGCCAGCTGCTGCAAGCCTTGGCGCAGCTGCTTGGACTTCAGTGGGTCCTTGAGGCGCACGCGACGGAACAGCTCCGGGGCGAAGTGCGGGATACCGGTGAAGCCCAGCGCTTCGCCCTCGGTGAAGGTGTCACCGATCTGGATGGTGCCGTGGTTGTGCAGGCCGATGATGTCACCGGCAAAGGCCTCTTCCAGCTGTTCACGCTCGGAGGAGAAGAAGGTCAGCGCATCGCCGATACGCAGGTCCTTGTTCAGACGCACGTGGCGCATCTTCATGCCCTTCTCGTACTTGCCCGAGCAGATGCGCATGAAGGCGATACGGTCGCGGTGTTTCGGGTCCATGTTCGCCTGGATCTTGAACACGAAGCCGGTGAACTTCTCTTCCACAGGCTCGACGGTACGCTCGTGGGCAACGCGGCCCAGCGGGCGCGGCGCCCAGTCGACCACGGCGTCGAGCACGTGATCCACACCGAAGTTGCCCAGTGCCGTACCGAAGAACACCGGGGTCAGCTGACCGTTGATGAACTCTTCCTGGTTGAACTCATGGCAGGCACCCTGCACCAGTTCCAGTTGCTCGACAAACGAATCGTACTGGTCACCCAGGTGTGCGCGGGCTTCGTCCGAGTCCAGCTTCTGGATGATCTTGGCTTCGGTGCGCTCATGGCCATGGCCAGGGGTGTACACCACGATGTAGTCGCCGGTGAGGTGGTACACGCCTTTGAAGTCGCGGTAGCAACCAATCGGCCAGGTGATCGGCGCGGCCTTGATCTTCAGTACGGCTTCGATCTCGTCCAGCAGTTCGATCGGGTCACGGATGTCACGGTCGAGTTTGTTGATGAAGCTGACGATCGGCGTATCGCGCAGGCGGCACACGTCCATCAGGGCGATGGTACGCGGCTCAACACCTTTACCACCGTCGAGCACCATCAGCGCCGAGTCCACTGCGGTCAGGGTGCGGTAGGTGTCTTCCGAGAAGTCTTCGTGGCCGGGGGTGTCGAGCAGGTTGATCATGTGCTCGCGGTACGGGAACTGCATCACCGAGGTGGTGATGGAGATGCCGCGCTGCTTCTCCATTTCCATCCAGTCGGAGGTGGCGTGGCGGTCGGACTTGCGCGACTTCACGGTACCGGCGACGGCAATGGCCTTGCCCATCAGCAGCAGCTTCTCGGTGATGGTGGTCTTACCGGCGTCGGGGTGGGAAATGATTGCGAAAGTGCGGCGCTTCGCGACTTCGGCGGCCTGGTTGGTCATGGGAAATCGCCTGACTGGGGGATTAAAAAGGGGCGATATCATACCTGAAGTTGGGCGGGGACCAAAATCTAGTGAACCAGCGGCACCTGTTCCGGCCTCATCGCCGGCAAGCCAGCGCCCACAAGGACCTCCACAGCATTAACGCCTTGCGCAGTACCTGTGGGAGCTGGCTCGCCGGCGATAGGGCCAGACCAATAGCAACCTATTCATCAGGCAATCGCTTTATCACCACAAATAGCCAAAGCGCAGTGATATCAACGCCTGTGCCGCATTAAGCTGCTGTTTTTTCTCGCCAAAAATTCAAGCCCCCAGTGATTAACGCTGGCCAAATGCCGCTTCAGATGGGAACCTTTACGCCCACGGAGACGTCCACTCCCCTGCAACCCGCTTCGGTTGGGGACTGGTTTCATCAGCATTTTCGGGCCCGACGGGGTTCGGCTCATGGCCTGATCGCAGCCTTCGGCGTGTATCAAGCTGCTACTCGCGAACACACCATTCGCCGCCAGCACTGGCCGGCAAAAAAGAAGTGTGCTCGCCGACAACACAAGGAGTCCGCCTGTGGCTAAACGCTACGGAAAAGGGCTGTTGGGATGCGCCACCGTGCTCGTCATCCTGGCCCTGCTGATCCACTGGATCGGCATCGACACGATCACGCGTTATCGCGATGATCTGGGGTTCTACCTGCAAGCGCACCTGGTACTGGTGCTGGCTTCGATGGCGGCGGCGTTGGCCGTGGGCATCCCCGCCGGCATTGCGCTCAGTCGACCGCACCGGGTCGACAAAGCCGAGCGCTTCATGCAGTTCTTCAACGTTGGCAACACCATCCCTCCCCTGGCCGTTCTGGCCATCGCGCTCAGTATCCTGGGCATTGGCGCCGGGCCTGCGATCTTCGCACTGTTCCTCGCCTCTCTTCTGCCCATCGTGCGCAACACCTACGAAGGCCTGAAAAACGTCCCCGCCTCGCTCAAGGAAGCCGCCACCGGCATCGGCATGACCCCGCGCCAGCAACTCTGGCAGGTGGAATTGCCCAACGCCGTGCCGATCATCGTCGGCGGTGTTCGCGTGGCCCTGGCGTTGAACGTGGGCACCGCCCCCCTGGCTTTTCTGATCGGTGCCAACAGCCTGGGCAGCCTCATCTTCCCCGGCATCGCCCTGAACAACCAGCCACAGCTGCTGCTGGGCGCCGCGTGCACCGCGCTGCTGGCCCTGGTGCTGGACGCAGCGGTGAGTTTCTCCAGCAAGCGCTGGCTGGAACGTGGCCTGGCCCAATAAGGATAGGGAACGTATGAAGAAAAGAATCGCCTTGCTGCTGGGCGCGGCCCTGCTGTTCGCAGGATTTGCCCAGGCAGCGGAAAAACCGCTGGTGCGCATCGGCGCGCGGGTGTTCACCGAACAGACCGTGCTCGCCGAAATCACCGCGCAATACCTGCGTGCCAATGGCTTCGACGTGCGCGTCACCACCGGCCTTGGCAGCAACATCGCACGCCAGGCCCAGGAGACCGGCCAGCTCGACCTGATGTGGGAATACACCGGCGTGTCGCTGGTCTCGTACAACCATATCGACGAGCGCATGCCCAATGCCGAAGCCACCTTCGCCAGGGTGAAGGCGCTGGATGCGAAAAAGGACCTGATCTGGCTGACCCCGTCGAAGTTCAGCAACACTTATGCATTGGGCCTGCCCCGCCAAGTGGCCGAAGCCTACCCGCAGGTCAACACCATCAGCGACCTCAACCAGGTGCTGCGTGACGAAAGCCAGCGTACCCACCTGGTGGCGCTGGACACCGAGTTCGCCAACCGCCCCGATGGTCTGGTCGGCCTGCGCGAGATGTACGGCCTGCCGCTGGACCGTCGCAACATCCGCCAGATGGACGGCGGCCTCGTCTACACGGCCATGCGCAATAACCAGGTGTTCGCCGGCCTGGTGTACACCACCGATGGCCGCCTGAACGCCTTCGACCTCAAGCTGCTGAAAGACGACAAGCACTACTTCCCGGACTACACCGCCGCCCCGGTGGTGCGCAAAGCCGTGCTCGACGCCAACCCGCAACTGGCCAGCCTGCTCAAGCCGCTGGCCGAGCAGCTGGATGACGAAACCATGCGCCAGCTCAACGCCAAGGTCGACGTCGAGCACCAGAACCCGACCGCCGTTGCCGCCGCCTTCCTGCGTGAGCACCCACTGAACAGCGAGGGCCAGCCATGAACCTGATCGATACCTTCAGCCACCTGGACTGGGCCCAGGTGCTGCAACTGACCTGGCAGCACATCATGCTGGTGGGCATCGCAGTGGGCCTGGCGATCCTCGTCGGGGTGCCGCTGGGCATTCTGATGACGCGCTTCCCGGCCCTCGCAGGCCCATTGCAGGCCAGCGCCACGGTGCTGCTGACCATCCCCTCCATCGCCCTGTTCGGCCTTCTGCTGCCGTTCTACTCCAAATTCGGCCAAGGCCTTGGACCACTCCCGGCGATCACTGCCGTGTTCCTCTATTCGCTGCTGCCGATCATGCGTAACACCTACCTGGCCCTGACCAACGTCGAGCCCGGCATCCGTGAAGCCGCACGCGGCATCGGCATGACCTTCGGCCAGCGCCTGCGCATGGTCGAGCTGCCCATTGCCGTGCCGGTGATCCTCGCCGGCGTGCGCACCGCCGTGGTCATGAACATCGGCGTCATGACCATTGCCGCCACCATCGGTGCCGGCGGCCTGGGTGTGCTCATCCTCACCTCCATCAGCCGCAGCGACATGTCGATGCTGCTGGTCGGCGCCGTGCTGGTCAGCCTGCTGGCAATCATTGCCGACCTGCTCCTGCAAACCCTGCAACGTGCCCTGACTCCAGAAGGACTGCGCTCATGATCGAACTGAAGAACCTCAGCAAAACCTTCAACGTCAACGGCAAGGACGTGAAAGCCGTCGACGCGGTCAACCTCACCGTCAACGAAGGGGAAATCTGCGTGTTCCTCGGCCCCTCGGGCTGCGGCAAAAGCACCACGCTGAAAATGATCAACCGCCTGATCACGCCCACCTCGGGCCAGGTGTTCATCAATGGCGAAGACACCACCGGGCTGGACGAAGTGACCCTGCGCCGGCACATCGGCTATGTGATCCAGCAGATCGGTTTGTTCCCCAACATGACCATCGAAGAGAACATCACTGTGGTCCCGCGCCTGCTCGGCTGGGACAAGCAAAAGTGCCACGAGCGTGCGCGCGAGCTGATGCACATGATCAAGCTCGAGCCCAAGCAGTACCTGCAGCGCTACCCGCGCGAGCTGTCCGGTGGCCAGCAGCAGCGCATCGGCGTGATCCGCGCCTTGGCGGCAGAAGCGCCGGTGCTGCTGATGGACGAGCCGTTCGGCGCGGTCGACCCGATCAACCGCGAGATGATCCAGAACGAGTTCTTCGAGATGCAGCGGGCGCTGAACAAGACGGTGATCATGGTCAGCCACGACATCGACGAGGCGATCAAGCTGGGCGACAAGATCGCCATCTTCCGTGCCGGCAAACTGTTGCAGCTGGACCACCCGGACACCCTGCTGGCGCACCCGGCGGATGAGTTTGTCAGCAACTTCGTTGGCCAGGACAGCACCCTCAAACGCCTGTTGCTGGTGCGTGCCGAGGATGCGGCGGACAACGCGCCGTCGGTGAGCCCGGAAACGCCTGTGAGCGATGCGTTGGAGCTGCTGGATGAGCACGACCGCCGCTACGTGGTGGTGACCGATACACAGAACAAGGCGCTGGGCTATGTGCGCCGGCGTGACATGCACCGCCAGCAGGGCACCTGTGGTGAATTCCTGCGGCCGTTCAATGCCACGGCGTCGCATGATGAGCATTTGCGCATCCTGCTGTCGCGGATGTACGAGTTTAATAGGGCGTGGTTGCCGGTGCTGGATGCGGAGCAGGTGTTTTTGGGCGAGGTGACGCAAGAGTCGATTGCGGCTTACCTGAGTTCGGGCAGGTCGCGCGGAGCGAAGACCAGCATTGTCTCGCCCGCTGAGGCGGTGGTTTCGTAATCGCTGGGGGCGCTTTGCGCCCCCGGCGATCTCAGATCAGAACCCTACACTGGCCTGCACATAAAAGGTTCGCGGCTCCCCCACATAAATGCCGGCATTGTTGTCGCTGGAACGGGTGAAGTACTGCTTGTCGAACAGGTTCTTCACCCCCGTCGGCATTGATCCCGGTGCCCGGCGCACGCTGCTTGGATTGGGCGTAGGCATCCAGGTTCCAGGTCCAGCGGTTGACCGCGTAGCGCACGCCGGCAGTGACCACCTGACGTGAATAGAACGGCAAGTCACGGCCCTTGAAGCCCGGGATCTCACCTTCATAGGTTGCACGGGTAAAGGTGTAGCCACCGCTCACCGACAAGCCATCCAGGCGCGGGTCCAGCCCGGCCAGGTCATAGCGCACAGAAGCCTCGACCCCTTGGTGCTTGGTCGCACCCAGGTTGGTCCAGCCCACGTCGTTGCTGATGTATTGCAGTTCGTCATCGAAGTCGATGTAGAACGCCGTCAGCTCACCGGCAAAACCGCCATCGTCATAACGCGTGCCGATTTCGTAGGTCTTGGCCTTTTCCGGCTCCAGGCCATTGGCCGTGCTGTTGCCTGTCCCGCCCTGCCCCAGCTGGAAGTACTGCAAACTGCCGAACGAAGTTTCGTAGTTGGCGAACACTTTCCACGCGTCGGAGATGTGGTACATCACGCTCAGCGCCGGCAGCGGCTCGTTGCTGGTAATGCTGCGTTTCTTCTCCGCCACCGAGCGGTTGTTGGCATCCAGCACCGGGCGGTCGCGCCAGTCAGTGTTGATGTGCTCGAAGCGGATGCCCGGGGTGATGGTCCAGTTGCCCACGTCGATCTTGTCGTCGATGTAGTAGGCACTGGCCTCGGTGCCACCGCTGCGGTCCTGGAACACATGGCCGTCGGAGGTCGGGGTCACGGTGGGGACGTTGTCGATCAGCGCCAGGCGCGTCGACTGCTCACGCATCGCTTCCTTCAGGTAGCGGTAACCCACACTGACTTCCTGCGTGGTCGGGCCGGCAAAGAAGATGCGCGACACACGCGGCTCGATGGCGAAGGTGTGGTAGTTGCGCGGGTACGACGACAGGGTCTTCATGTCACGCGAAGCGATGGCACTGCAATGGAAGCTGTCGGTGTAATAAGTCAGCACTTCGAACTGGGTGGCATCGTCGAGCTGGCGTTGCCATTTGAACGACACGTCCTTGCGCCGACCGGCGAAGTAGTCGTGGTCGCGCAGCGACTGGTACGGGTTGCTGTCGTACTGGGCCTGGGTCAGGCCACCGGGCATGTCAGCACGGCCATCGTAGTAGTGGAAGTTGAGCCAGAACTCGTCGACATCGGTCGGCGCCCAGTGGGTCTTGAGGATAACGTCGTCGATATCGTTGCCGTTGTTGCTTTCACGGTAGCCGTTGCCGTTGAGCCCGGTGTACAGCAGCGCCACACCCATGCCGTTGTCTGCCGTGCCGCCGACGAAGGCCGACTCGGTGTGCTTCCAGCCGCCGTGCTGGGAAGTTTCCAGCGTGGTGGACAACTCTGCGGAAGGTTTTTCCGGAATCGCCCGGGTGACGAAGTTGATCACCCCGCCCACGCTCTGCGGGCCATAGCGTACCGAGCCTGCACCACGTACCACGTCGATGCTGTCGAGGTTGCCCGAGGAAATCGGCGCCATCGACAGCTGCGGCTGGCCATACGGCGCGAACGCGGCCGGGATGCCGTCGATCAACACGGTGGCGCGCGGCGACAGGCGCGAGGTGAGGCCGCGCACGGCCACGTTCAGCGACAGGTCGCTACCGCCGGTGCCGTTGGAATCCTGCACCTGCACACCCGGGATGCCGCGAAGCACATCGCGCACGTTCATCGCGCCCTTCTCCACCATCGCCTCGCGGCGTACCACGGTGCGCGCGCCGGGGTGGTTCTGCACCACACTCTGCTGCGCATCGCCAGTACCCGGACAAAGGCATCGTGGGTGAGGTCCTCGGCCTGCTGACGACTGCGCAGTTTGCGCGTCCAGGTGCCGATCAGCTCATGGTCGGGGGTCATCAGGGAGGCAGATAAGGGTGCGAATAGTAATGTTTCTCATCAAAACCGGCAAATCCGCCATTCGGTAACAAAAAATTTATGAGCAATTTCCTGTACGTGGGTGCCAGGAAAATGTGGCCATAAATATGAACACCTGAAGCCATTTCCCGGGCACGCCCGCTCCCCCAGAAAGCGCGCGATGCCTGTGGGAGCGGGCGCGCCCGCGAAGGAGCCAATACGGTCTATTCCACAATATTTAACGCTTGAAACATCGTGGGGAACATCAGCCGGTCACATGGGTCGGTTATTCAAATGGCTGGTCGTCGATCCACGCCGATCACGCCCGGATTACCTGTTGATTCTGCATTCTTCACGCCCTAAAGTGCGCGCCGAACGTCCATGCTGGAAACGATCCATCCGGCTCAAGTACTGAGTAGGCGAACCAAAGTGGGGATACGGAGGACGTTCAGTTTGCAGCCACTTATTCTTTCAGTTTGCCCATGGAGTCCCTGAGCATGTCGATCCAGGTCGAAGACTATTTCGCGCGTGACACCTTCCAGAAAATGAAGGCATTCGCCGACAAGCAGGAAACCCCGTTCGTACTCATCGATACCCAGATGATCAGCCAGGCCTATGACGACCTGCGCGCCGGTTTCGAATTCGCCAAGGTGTACTACGCGGTCAAGGCCAACCCGGCCGTCGAAATCATCGACCTGCTCAAAGAGAAAGGTTCGAGCTTCGACATCGCCTCGATCTACGAGCTGGACAAAGTGCTGGGCCGTGGCGTCAGCGCCGACCGTATCAGCTACGGCAACACCATCAAGAAGTCCAAGGACATCCGCTACTTCTACGAGAAGGGCGTGCGCCTGTACGCCACCGACTCCGAAGCCGACCTGCGCAACATCGCCAAGGCCGCACCGGGTTCGAAAGTGTATGTGCGTATCCTGACCGAAGGCTCCACCACTGCCGACTGGCCACTGTCCCGTAAATTCGGCTGCCAGACCGACATGGCCATGGACCTGCTGATCCTTGCCCGCGACCTGGGCCTGGTGCCTTACGGCATCTCCTTCCACGTGGGCTCGCAGCAGCGCGACATCAGCGTATGGGATGCTGCCATTGCCAAGGTCAAGGTGATCTTCGAGCGCCTGAAGGAAGAAGACGGCATCGAGCTCAAGCTGATCAACATGGGTGGCGGCTTCCCGGCCAACTACATCACCCGTACCAACAGCCTGGAAACCTACGCTGAAGAAATCATCCGCTTCCTGAAGGAAGACTTCGGTGACGAGCTGCCGGAAATCATCCTGGAGCCAGGCCGTTCGCTGATTGCCAACGCCGGTATCCTGGTCAGCGAAGTGGTGCTGGTGGCGCGCAAGTCGCGTACCGCCGTCGAGCGCTGGATCTACACCGACGTGGGCAAGTTCTCCGGCCTGATCGAAACCATGGACGAAGCCATCAAGTTCCCGATCTGGACCGAGAAGAAAGGCGAAGCCGAAGAAGTGGTCATCGCCGGCCCAACCTGCGACAGCGCCGACATCATGTACGAAAACTACAAGTACGGCCTCCCGCTGAACCTGGCCATCGGTGACCGCCTGTACTGGCTGTCGACCGGCGCCTACACCACCAGCTACAGCGCGGTGGAATTCAACGGTTTCCCGCCGCTGAAGGCTTACTACCTGTAATGCAGAACGGGGCCGCAAGGCCCCGTTTTCATTTGTGTGCTGTCAGTGCCGGCCTCTTCGCGGGCACAGTCAACTCAAGCTTCGCGCCGTTCAATCTCTTCGGCATACCGCTCCGCAAAGGCCATCAACACCGGTCCAGCGCCTTGCAAGGTCACCAACGCAGCACGCAGGAAATTGATGTTCCCCTCAACCCGCGCCCGCTCCAGCCACTGCCCGGCCTCCGCCATTTGCCCACGCTCGACCAGCACCAGTGCCAGGCTGAACATCCCGCGAAAATCGCCCGCCTCGGCCGAGCGTCGATACCAGCGCACTGCCCGCGCCGGGCTGGGTGCCGTGGCAATGCCCTGCTCCAGGTAACGCCCATACAAGTTCATCGACTTGGCATGCCCCATCTGCGCAGCCTTCTCGTAGCACATCAGGGCCTGTCCCTGATTGGCCGGTACACCGCGCCCGGTAGCCAGCAGATTACCCAGGTTGTACAGGCCCCAATCCAGCCCGGCGTCGGCCGCGCGAGCATAGTGGATAGCCGCCTGCGTCAGGCTTGGCTCACCGCCCCAACCATGCTCCAGGCAACGCCCGAGCATGTTGTGCGCCATGGCACTGCCACCCTGTGCGGCGATGCCGAACCAACGCCGGGCCACGGTGGCGTCTTCTTCGATACCGCGGCCATCCAGCAGGATTTGCCCCAACAGCAACTGCGCCTCGACCGCGCCCTGCCCCGCCGCCGCCAGAATCGCTTGCGCGGCCTTGCCGGGGCTTTCCTCCAGCATGGCCTGCAAACCGGCCACATCCACCACTTCCTCACGTCGCAACTGGTAGGACACGGCTCAGACCTCGGCCCAGCGGCGCAGCAGGTTGTGGTAGGTGCCGGTCAGTTGCAGCAGCGACGGATGGTCCGGCACATCGGCAGTCAATTGCTGGATAGCGTTATCCATCTCGAACAACAGCGCCCGCTGGCTGTCCTCACGCACCAGGCTCTGGGTCCAGAAAAAAGCGGCGTAACGCTGGCCACGGGTTACCGGGTTGACCTTGTGCAGGCTAGTGCCGGGGTACAGCACCAGGTCTCCGGCGGCCAACTTTACCTGCTGCACGCCGTAAGTGTCCTGAATCACCAACTCGCCACCGTCGTAGCTGTTCGGGTCGCTGAGGAACAGCGTGGAAGAGAGGTCGGTACGCACCCGCTCGGCGCTGCCCTTGGGCTGGCGCAGGGCGTTGTCGATGTGGAAGCCGAAATTGCCGCCTTCGCGGTAGCAGTTGATCAGCGGCGGGAACACCTTGTGTGGCAAGGCCGCCGACATGAAGCGCGGGGTTTTCCACAGCCGGTCGATCAGCGCGCTGCCAATCTCCTTGGCCAGCGGGTGCCCTTCCGGCAACTGCAGGTTGTGCTTGGCCTTGGCCGACTGGTAACCCGCCGTAGCCTTGCCATCAGCCCAGTCGGCCTGCTCCAGCGCCTCGCGAATACGGGCCAGCTCATCAGCGTCGAACAGGCCTGGGATGTGAAGCAGCATGGCAGCAGCACCGTTAGGAAGTGTAAAGGTAGCAATGATATTGATTCCCTTTTGCGCTGCACAAGTCCCATTCGCCGCTTAAGACGTTTCAGCTGTATGAAACCGTAAAGGCAAATTGTAAAGATTGTAAATTCTTCACGAATGGTAACGACTCTCAATTGTGAGTCACAATTGCTTACATTAAGATCCGCCGCCTCAACACCTTGGGGAAGGTCCTTAGCAATGCGCCAGTCCGTACCATCTGCTGTGAGTTCGCCACGCCTGATCGTGTCTGCCATCGGTGTCGCCCTTAGCGCCACGTCGGTCTACGCCGCCGACCCTGCCGCGAACAGCGCCATTACCCTCGACGCCACCAGCGTCAATGGCAAGGCTGAACAAGCCAGCACCGATTACAAGGTCGAAAAGGCCTCCTCGCAGAAGTACACCACGCCGCTGGTAGACACCCCGCGCTCGGTTACCGTGATCCCGCAGCAAGTGATCAAGGACACCAATGCCCTGACCCTGCAGGACGCACTGCGCACTGTGCCGGGCATTACCTTCGGTGCCGGCGAAGGCGGCAACCCGCAAGGCGACCGTCCGTTCATCCGTGGCTTCGACGCCCAGGGCGATACCTACCTGGACGGCGTGCGAGACACTGGCGCTCAAACCCGCGAAATCTTCGCCATCGAGTCGGTGGAAGTGGCCAAGGGCCCTAACTCGGCCATCGGTGGCCGTGGCGCTGCCGGCGGTACCATCAACCTGGTGAGCAAGCGTGCGCATCTGGGTAACTCGCTGGACGGCGCCTGGACCTGGGGCAGCGACCAGACCCAGCGCTACACCTTCGATGGCAACTACCAGTTCAGCGATACCGTTGCCGGCCGCCTGAACCTGATGACCCACGAAAGCAACGTCGCCGGCCGCGACAAGGTCAACTACGACCGCTGGGGTATCGCCCCGTCGCTGGCATTCGGCCTGGGCACGCCAACCCGCGTCAACCTTGACTACTACCACCTGGAAAGCGACGACCTGCCGGATTCGGGCATTCCGTACACCATCCCGACCAATGGCAGCGGCGGGCGCACCTCGGCGCACCCGAGCAAACCGGATGACGGCGGCGACAGCGATAACTTCTACGGCCTGACCGGTCGCGACTTCCGCAAGACCCGCGTGGACATCGCCACCTTGGCCATCGAGCACGACCTGACCGACGCGCTGACCATCAAGAACACCCTGCGTCACGGCAACAGCATGCAGGACTACATCCTGACCCAGCCTGACGACAGCAAGGGCAACGTCAATAACGGCAGCGTATGGCGCCGGGCCAACACCCGTGTGGGCAACACCGCTACCACCACCAACCAGACCGACCTGTTTGGCGAGTTCTACGTCGGTGGCCTTAAGAACAGCTTCTCCACCGGTATCGAACTGAGCCGTGAAGAAAGCGAGCGCTCCAGCTACACCGTTGACACCGACACCGTCCCAGGTGGCAGCGCCAATACCAACTGCACCCCGGGCATGATCGGCGCCACCAGCGGCTACAACTGCACCTCGCTGAGCAACCCGAACCCGGATGATCCGTGGAACGGCACCATCTCGCGCAACTACGCTGGCACCACCACCAACAGCAAGACCCGTGCGATCTACGTGTTCGATACCCTGGAGCTGACCCCCGAGTGGCTGGTCAACATGGGCCTGCGATACGACCACTTCGACACCGACTACAAAACCTACAACGCCGCTGGCACCACCACTGCCAAAGGCAACGACGTCAGCGAGTTCGTGACCGGCCAACTGGGTCTGGTGTGGAAGCCGGCCGAAAACGGCAGCATCTACGTGTCCTACGCCACCTCCGCTACGCCACCAGGCGCCATGCTCGGCGAAGGTACCGAAGGCAACCCGCTGGGTGGCACACCTGACCGCAACGGGAATCTGCTGGCCAGCGATATGGAGCCGGAAGAAACCACCAACTACGAGATCGGCACCAAGTGGAACCTGCTTGACGAGCGCCTGTCTCTGGCGGCGGCGCTGTTCCGCACCGAGAAAGAAAACGCCCGGGTACAGGTCAACACCAACACCTACGAGAACGTCGGTGAAACCCGCGTGCAAGGTATTGAACTGTCTGCCAGCGGCAAGCTGACCGACAAATGGCAGGTGTTCGCCGGCTACACCTACATGCAGGCCCGCCAGATCGACGGCGGCCCGCTGGGCAAGGCCAACGACGGCAACCAACTGCCCAACACGCCAAACAACAGCGCCAGCCTGTGGACCACTTACGCGATCACACCGAAGCTGACCATCGGTGGTGGTGCGTTCTACGTGGATGACGTGTACGGCAGCGTGGCCAACACCACCATGGTCGACAGCTATGTCCGCTACGACGCCATGGCGGCCTACAAACTGACCAAGAACGTCGACCTGCAGCTGAACGTGCAGAACCTGACCAACGAGGTGTACTACGACAAGGCCTTCTCCACTCACTTCGCCAACCAGGCGGCCGGGCGGACTGCACTGTTGACCACCAGCGTTCACTTCTAAAGCAGCAACCCTAAGCCCCGTTCATTCCAGTGAGCGGGGCTTTTGCGTATCAAGGCATAATGCGCGCCGCGCAGGTAGCGGCAGCAACACAAGGTGAGAGACGTGGTGAAGAAGACGCTGTTCCAATTGCACTGGTTCTTTGGCATCACCGCTGGCCTGGTGCTGGCCTTGATGGGCATCACCGGGGCCTTGTATTCGTTCCAGGAAGAACTGCTGCGCGCATTCAATGCCGATGTGCTTAAGGTAGAGGTGCGCGCCGAAGGCGTGCTGCCGCCAGCCGAACTGGTGCAGCGTGTAGAGGCCCAACAACACGACAAGGTGTCGATGCTGTGGGTCGACGTGCGTGAAGGTAACGCCGCGCGGGTCTTCTTCATGCCGCCACCGGGCGAACGCCGTGGCGAGCTGCGCTATGCCGACCCTTATACCGGCGAACTGAAGGGCGAAGTGGCCGGGCAAGGCTTCTTCAACCTCATGCTCAACCTGCACCGTTTCCTGGCCATGGGCGACACCGGCCGGCAGATTACCGGTGCCTGCACCCTGATGCTGGTGTTCTTCTGCCTCTCCGGCCTGTACCTGCGCTGGCCGCGCAAGGCACTGGACTGGCGCACCTGGCTGACCTTCGACTGGGCCAAGAAAGGCCGAGCCTTCAACTGGGACCTGCACGCCGTGGCCGGTACCTGGTGCCTGCTGTTCTATCTGCTGTTCGCCCTGACCGGGCTGTTCTGGTCCTATGAATGGTACCGCGAAGGCCTGAACAAGCTGCTGGCCGACGCGCCGGCGGCCGGCCAGCAACAAAAACGCGGCGAAGGCCGTGGCCGCCACGGGCCGCAGAAAGTCGACAAGAACGCCCCGCCGCTGGTGGTCGACTACGACGCAATCTGGGCCAACCTCAAAAACGCTGCCGGCCCAGGCCTTGCCGCCTACAACCTGCGCCTGCCAGCGGTTGGCGGCCAGCCGGCCAACCTGTTCTACCTGCTGGAAGACTCCGCCCACCCACGCGCCTTCAACACCCTGGTGCTGGACCCGGCCACCGGCCAGGTGAAAAACCACGACCGTTACACCGACAAGTCCTTCAAGGCCCAGCTGCTGCAGAGCGTCTACGCCCTGCACGTTGGCGAATACTTCGGCCTGCTGGGCCGCATCATCGTCACCCTCGCCAGCCTGACCATGCCGCTGTTCTTCGTCACCGGCTGGCTGCTGTACCTCGACCGCCGCCGCAAGAAGCGCCAGGTGCGCGAGGCACGAGGCAACGTGGCCAGCAACGATGGCAGCGGCGAAAGCTGGCTGATCGGTTTTGCCAGCCAAAGCGGCTTTGCCGAGCAGCTGGCCTGGCAGAGCGCCGGGCAGCTGCAAGCAGCTGGCATGCCGGTACAGGTGCGCGCCCTGGCCGAACTGGGTGAAAACGACCTTCGCCAAGCCCGCCGCGCGCTGTTCGTGATCAGCACCTTCGGCGACGGCGAAGCCCCCGACAGCGCCCGCGCCTTCGAGCGCAAGGTGCTTGGCCAACCTTGGGCGCTGAACAACCTCAGCTACGCTGTACTCGCCCTCGGCGACCGCCAGTATCCGCACTTCTGCGGCTTCGCCCGCCGCTTGCAGGCATGGCTGGGTGAGCGCGGCGCCAGCAGCGCGTTCAGCCCGGTGGAAGTGGACAATGCCGACCAGGCAGCGCTGCAGCAGTGGCAGCAAGAACTGGCGCAGCTGACCGGCGCCCAGCCGGTGGCCGCCTGGCAGCCGCCGAGCTTTGGCAACTGGTCACTGGTGCGCCGCGAACTGTTGAACCCTGGCAGCCAGGGGCAGCCGGTGTACCTGCTTGGCTTGCAACCGCAAGCGCCTGCCAGCTGGGAGGCCGGCGACCTGGTGGAGATCCTGCCACTCAATGGCCAGCCCCGTGTCGACGCTTTCCTCAATGGCCTGGCGCTAGACGCCAGTGCCAAGGTACAGGTGAATGGCCTGAGCGAAACCCTGGCCCTGGCCCTCGCTGGCCGCCAGTTGCCGGCACGCCGTGATCACTTGATCGGCTTGCAGCCGCAGGCGTTGATCGATGCACTGGTGCCGATCGGCAGCCGCGAATACTCCATCGCCTCGATCGCCAGCGATGGCGTGCTGGAGCTGATCGTGCGCCAGGAACGCCATGCCGATGGCCACCTGGGCCTGGGCTCGGGCTGGCTGACCGAGTACCTGCCGCTGAACGGCACCTTGAGCCTGCGCCTACGGCGTAACAGCGGCTTCCACCTGCCGGAAAGTGCTGCACCGATGATTCTGATCGGTAACGGCACCGGTCTGGCCGGTCTGCGTAGCCTGATCCGGGCGCGGGTGAATGCTGGCGAGCAGCGTAACTGGCTGCTGTTCGGCGAGCGTAACCGGGCGCATGACCTGCTGTGTGGCGAAGAGCTGCAAGGCTGGCTGGAAAGCGGTGATCTGGCACGGCTGGACCTGGCGTTCTCGCGAGATCAGGCCGAGAAGGTGTATGTGCAGGATGTGTTGCTGCAGCAGGCCGAGGCGTTCAAGCGCTGGGTGGCTGACGGCGCATGCGTGTACGTCTGCGGCAGCCTGCAAGGCATGGCTGCGGGGGTGGATGCAGCGCTCAACGGCATGCTTGGGGAAGCGGCTGTACAGCAGCTGATCGAGGATGGGCGGTATCGGCGGGATGTGTACTGATCAGATATTGATTTAGCCGGTGCCGGCCTCTTCGCGGGCAAGCCCCCTCCCACAGGGTCCACACAGATTTCGAATACTGTGCGGTACCTGTGGGAGCGGGCTTGCCCGCGAAGAGGCCGGTTCAGGCTGTCAGTGCAGCTCGAAGGTATCGGCATCCAGGTTGGCCGGAAACTTGGCCCGGTAAGCCGACAGCTCCGCCGCGCTCAACACTGCGGTAAACACCCCGTCCGCCTCCCCGGCACTGAGCAGGCTCTCGCCCTGGAAGTCCAGCACCTGGCTGTCCCCCGAATACGCAAAGCCCTTGCCGTCCGTCCCCACCCGGTTAACCGCCGCCACATAGCACAGGTTCTCGATCCCCCGCGCCGGCAGCAGCCGGTTCCAATGCTGGCGGCGCGCAGCCGGCCAGTTGGCGGTGTACAGCAGCAGGTCGGTGTCCTGGGCATCGCGGCTCCACACCGGGAAGCGCAGGTCGTAGCAGATCAGTGGGCGAATTCGCCAGCCCTTGAGCTCAAACTGGACCTGGCGCTCGCCCGGGGTGTAGTGCTTGTGCTCACCGGCCATGCGGAACAGGTGGCGCTTGTCGTAATGCAGGATTTCGCCGTCCGGCCGCGCCCACAGCAGGCGGTTGCGGTGGCTGCCGTCAGCGGCCTGGATGATCACGCTACCGGTAATCACCGCGTTGCACTTCTTCGCCTGAGTCTTCAACCACTTGTAGGTCGGGCCATTCTCCGGCTCGCACAGGCTTTCCGATTGCATTGAAAAACCAGTGGTGAACATTTCCGGCAGGATTACCAGGTCCACCTCGCCCACCTGCTCCAGCAGCACCTCGAAGTGCGCATAGTTGGCCTCACGGTCGTGCCAGGCCAGGGTGGTTTGCACCAGGGCGACTTTCAGGTTCGGCAGTGTGCTCAGATCGCGCATAGTCGTTCCGCTGCCTGACGCAGCGTCTCCTCTCGTTTGGCAAAGCACAGGCGAACCAGGCGTTGCTCGGGAATGGGTTGCTGGTAGAACACCGACACCGGAATGGTCGCCACCCCGTGCTCGCGGGTAAGCCACAGCGACATGTCGACATCGTTCAGGTCCGGGCGGATCTGCGAGTAGTCCACCAGCTGGAAATAGGTACCCGCCGTGCGGGTGAAGCTGAACCGCGAACCGTCCAGCAAGCCGCAGAACAGGTCTCGCTTAGCCTGGTAGAAGGCCGGCAGTTCATCGATGTGCTCGGGGTGTTCGGCCATGAAGTCGGCCAGTGCGCACTGCAATGGCGTCACGCCACAGAAGTTGACGTACTGGTGCACCTTGCGCAGCTCCGCACTCAGCGCCGGAGGGGCGATCACGTAGCCGGTCTTCCAGCCGGTAACGTGGTAGGTCTTGCCGAACGAGCTGACCACGAAGGCGCGTTGGTACAACTGCTCATGGGCCAGCACGCTGGCGTGGCGCACGCCGTCGTACACCAGATGCTCGTAGACTTCATCGCTGACCAGGTAGATATCGCGGTCGGCAATAAGCTTTGCCAGCTGGTCAAGGTCTTCGCGGGTGATCAGCGCGCCGCTGGGGTTGTGCGGCGAGTTGAGGATGACCATGCGCGTGCGCGGGCTCAAGGCATCGCTGAACTTCTGCCAGTCGATGCGGAAGTCGCCGTCGCTGAGTTGCACATGCACGCAGCGGCCACCGGCCAGTTCCACGGACGGCTCGTAGCTGTCGTAGCAAGGGTCGAAGACGATGACCTCGTCATCGGCATGCACCACGGCCTGAATGGCACAGAAGATCGCCTCGGTGGCACCGGGGGTGATGGTCACCTCCTGGTCGGCATCCACCCTGGCGCCGTACAGGCGCTCGACTTTGGCCACCACCTGTTGGCGCAGCGCCGGCAGGCCGGTCATTGGCGAATACTGGTTATGCCCGGCAGCCACATGCCGGCCTACTGCATCGAGCAGGGCCTGCGGGCCGTTGAAATCGGGGAAGCCTTGCGACAGGTTGAGCGCGCCGGTCTGCACGGCGAGCTGGGACATGGTGGTGAAGATGGTCGTGCCGACATTCGGCAGTTTGCTGCGGATCATGGAGCCCTCTTTCCTGGGGTGTATCCGGCACGGGTTGGAGTCCGAGCATAGCGGATCGAGCGGTCAGGAAAAAGGTTGAAACATTAGGGGCATTGCGCTGGATCAACGGGCCTCTTCGCGGCTAAAGCCGCCCCACAGGGACACCACAGATTTCGAAAACTGTGCAGTACCTGTGGGAGCGGGTTTACCCGCGAAGAGGCAGACGCGGAATCAGCGCTTGTCGCGGCGCTTTTTCTCGGCCTTCTTGTGGTGCGACATCAGGCGGCGCTTCTTGTTGACCTGGCGGTCGGTGAGGGTGTTCTTCTTGCCCTCGTACGGGTTCTCGCCGCCCTTGTACTCGATGCGGATCGGCGTACCGACCAGCTTCAGCACCCGGCGATAGGTGTTCTCCAGGTAACGGGAGTACGACTTCGGAATGCTCTCGGTCTGGTTGCCGTGGATCACGATCAGCGGCGGGTTGGCACCACCGAGGTGAGCATAGCGCAGCTTGATGCGGCGGCCGTTGACCAGTGGTGGCTGGTGCTCGCTGACAGCATCTTCGAGGATCTGCGTCAGGCGGCTGGTTGGCCAGCGGGTCACCGCCGAGGTGAACGCGGCCTGCACCGACTTGTACAGGTTGCCCACGCCGGTGCCGTGCAAGGCGGAGATGAAGTGGATATCGGCGAAGTCGACGAAGAACAGCCGACGCTCCAGCTCGGTCTTCACGTAGGCACGTTCACCCGGCTCCATGCCATCCCACTTGTTCAGCGCGATGACGATGGCGCGGCCAGCTTCGAGGGCGAAGCCCAGCAGATTGAGGTCATGGTCAACCACGCCTTCGCGGGCGTCCATGACGAAGATCACCACGTTGGCGTCCTTGATCGCCTGCAGCGTCTTGACCACCGAGAACTTCTCGACTTCCTCGTGGATCTTGCCGCGCTTGCGCACCCCGGCTGTGTCGATGAAGGTGTACTTGTCACCATCACGCTCGAACGGGATGTAGATACTGTCGCGGGTAGTGCCCGGCTGGTCGTAGACCACCACGCGCTCCTCACCGAGCATGCGGTTGACCAGGGTGGATTTACCCACGTTCGGGCGGCCGATGATGGCGATCTTGATGCCATCTTTCTCGCTCGGGCCAGGGATGCGCACGGCCTCTTCGCCTTCGGCGACTTCGGCATCCAGGGCTTCTTCGACCTGGTCGCGCGGCAGGTGGCCGAGCACGGCCTCCATCAGCGCGTTGATACCGCGGCCCTGGGAGCCCGCCACCGGAATGGCGTTGCCCATGCCCAGCGGCGAGAACTCGGCGCGGGCGACGTCGGCGTCGATGTTGTCGATCTTGTTGGCAACCAGAATCGCCGATTTGTTGCGCTTGCGCAGGTGCTCGGCAATCATCTGGTCAGCGGCGGTCATGCCGGCGCGGGCATCGACCAAGAACAGCACATAGTCGGCTTCTTCAATGGCCATGAGCGACTGCTCAGCCATTTTCTCGTCCATGCCCACTTCGTCACCGGTAATACCACCGGTGTCGATCAGAATGAAGGAACGACCCTGCCAGCTGGCATCGCCATACTGGCGGTCACGGGTCAGGCCCGACAAGTCACCGACGATGGCATCGCGGGTTTTGGTCAGGCGGTTGAACATGGTGGATTTGCCGACGTTCGGGCGGCCCACCAGGGCAATTACGGGAACCATCGGCTCTCCACTCTCGAATTCTTGAAAATGCAAAGGCCGCTGCAAGGCAGCGGCCGGAGTACGGGCGGCGTGTCCTACGCCGCGGCTTGAAGCCCGCCAAGGCTTCAAGCATAGCTTCAGCGGATGGTCAGTGCCTCGAGCTTGCCGCTGTTGCCAAAGACGTAGATGGTGTCGCCGACCACAAGTGGGCGGGCGCGCAGGCCATCGCTGTCGATACGCTCACGGCCTACGAAGCGGCCGTCCACCTGGCTCAGCAGGTGCAGGTAACCCTCGAAGTCACCCACTGCCACGTAGCTGCTGAACACTTCAGGCGCGGTCAACTGGCGGCGAGCCATGCTGTCGTTGCTCCACAGGGCACTGGAAGAGCGCTCGTCCACGCCTTCCACGGTACCCGATGCTTCGCTGACGTAGACGTTACCGAAGCCCTGGGCAACGCCCACATAGCTGGAAGCATCGCGCTGCCACAGCTCGCGACCGCTTTCCAGGTCCAGGCCCGCTACACGGCCTTGGTAGGTGCTGACGTACAGGGTACCACCAGACAGCAGCAAGCCGCCGTCGATATCAACCACACGGTCCAGCTCGGAGCGGCCCTTGGGGATGGCCACACGGCTTTCCCACACGGGTACGCCATTGTTGATGTCCACCGCGACCACCTTGCCGGTGGACAGGCCGGCCACGGCCAGGCGGTTGGTGGCAATCGGCGCGCCGGTGCCACGCAGGGTCAGCACGGCCGGGGAGTTTTCGTAGATCCAGCGGCGGTCGCCGGTGGCGGCATCCAGGCCGATCAGGCGGTCGTCCTGGGTCTGAACTACCACTACGTCACCGTTGTTGGCGGGTGGGGCTAGCACTTCGCTGGTCACGCGGGAGCGCCAACGCTCTTCACCGGTGCTGGAATCCAGGGCAATGACTTCACCCTTGAGGGTGCCGAGCATGACCAGGCCGTAGCCCACGCCAACTGCGCCGGAAACCTGCAGCTCCAGGTCCTTCTTCCACACGACATCGCCAGTGATGCGGTCCAGGGCGAACACTTCGCCGTTGACGTCGGAGGCGTAGATACGGTCGTTCTCGATGGCCGGCACCAAGGTGTTGTAGGTCTTACCCTGGCCGTCACCGATCGAACGGCTCCACTGCTTCTTCAGCACCACTTCCTCGGTGAACTTGGTCAGCTCGGCCGGAGGCAGTTCCTTCTTGCTGTTGCTGCTGCAACCTGCGGCCAGTACGGCCAGGGTCAGCACTGCTGCATGTTTCCAACCGATCACTTACGCGTCCCCTTTAGCCAGGTCATCCAGCTTCAATTGCAGGCCACCGACTGCCGCGTCATCGGACAGCGCAGCCTTGGCTTTTTCGTAAGCGCTGTGTGCGTCGGCAGCACGGCCCAGTTGCACCAGCAGGTCACCTTTCAACTCTTCACGGCTGGCCAGGAAGGCTTTGTCGGCGTCGCCGTCGAGCAGCTTGAGGGCGTCTTCGGCCTTGTTCTGGGCGGCCAGCACGCGAGCCAGGCGCTGGCGCGAAATCTCGCCCAAGGTCACGTCGGCCGGCTTGTCCAGCACGCTTTTCAGCTCGGCAGCGGCGTCGTCGAGCTTGCCGCTCTCGACTGCCACCTTGGCCACGAACAGGCTGCCGTACTGGGCGTAAGCAGTACCGCCGAACTCGCTCTTGAGCTTGCCGGCCAGTTCCGCGACCTTGGAGGCGTCTGGCTGGCCAGTCGGCGTCAGGCTGGTCTCAAGCAACGCCTGATACAGCTGCGAGGCACCTTGCGACTGGTTGTTCTGGTACTTGTGCCAGGTATTCCAACCCAACACCACCACGCCGGCCAGCAATGCGCCGGTCAGCAGCGGCTTGCCGTTGCGGTTCCACCAGTCCTTGACGCCTGCCAGATCATCATCATCGGTACTCGACACCCCAATACTCCTTTTCGCCTATTCGTTGTTGAACCGCGTTACGCCTGCGCGATCGCGGTTTCCAGGTGCTCTGCCAGAGCATCCCAGGCAATGTTCTGTTGTTCGCCCTGGCCACGCAGGGGCTTCAAGCCGATTTCTTGCTTGGCCAGCTCGTCGTCGCCCAGGATCAGGGCGAACAGCGCGCCACTCTTGTCGGCTTTCTTGAACTGGCTCTTGAAGCTGCCACCACCGGCGTTTACCGCCAGGCGCAGGCCTGGCAGGCGGTCACGCAGGCCTTCGGACAGGCGCAAACCAGCCAGCTCGGCCTGCTCGCCAAAGGCGCACAGGTAGACGTCGATCTGGCGGCTGATGGACTCCGGCACCTTGCCGAGGGTTTCCAGCAGCAGGATCAGACGCTCGATACCCATGGCGAAACCAACGCCGGTGGTCGGCTTGCCGCCCATCTGCTCGACCAGGCCGTCGTAGCGGCCGCCGGCACACACGGTGCCCTGGGCGCCCAACTTGTCGGTGACCCACTCGAACACGGTCTTGCTGTAGTAGTCCAGGCCACGCACCAGCTTGGTGTTGATCACGAACGGAATGCCGGCTGCGTCCAGGCGGGCCTTCAGGCCTTCGAAGTGCACGCGGGACGCTTCGTCCAGGTAGTCTTCCAGCTTCGGCGCCCCCACCAGCACCGCCTGGGTGTTCTGGTCCTTGCTGTCGAGAATGCGCAGCGGGTTGCTCTTCAGGCGGCGCTGGCTGTCTTCGTCCAGCTGCTCCAGGCGCGCCGAGAGGAACTCGACCAGCGCGTCACGGTAGCGTGCACGGGCCTCACTGGTACCCAGGCTGTTGAGCTCCAGCTTGACCGCGTCCTGGATGCCCAGCAGGCCCCACAGGCGCCAGGTCAGCATGATCAGCTCGGCATCGATGTCCGGGCCGTCCAGGTTGAACACTTCCACGCCAATCTGGTGGAACTGGCGGTAGCGGCCTTTCTGCGGGCGCTCGTGGCGGAACATCTGGCCGATGTACCACAGTTTCTGCACCTGGCCGTTGCCGGTGATGCCATGCTCCAGCACGGCACGCACGCACGCGGCGGTGCCTTCAGGGCGCAGGGTCAGCGAATCGCCGTTGCGGTCCTCGAAGGTGTACATCTCTTTTTCGACGATATCGGTCACTTCACCGATCGAGCGCTTGAACAGCTCGGTGAACTCGACGATCGGCGTGCGGATCTGGCTGTACCCGTAGGTATCCAGCAGACCGGCCACGGTGCCTTCGAAGTAGCGCCACAGTGGCGACTGTTCTGGCAGGATGTCGTTCATGCCACGGATGGCTTGCAGCGATTTGCTCACGAATAGTCCTTACGAATTCTGTGTGTCAGCCACGGGCGATCAGCGCCGCGTCGGCCTCGACCTTTTCGGCCGCTTTCTGGCGGATGAGTTTTTCCAGCTCATCGACCAGGTTGTCATTGGTCAGCTTCTGCGCAGGCTTGCCATCGATGTAGATCAGGTTCGGCGTGCCGCCGGTCAAGCCTACATGGGCTTCCTTGGCTTCGCCCGGGCCGTTGACCACGCAACCGATTACCGCCACGTCCAGCGGCACCAGCAGGTCTTCCAGGCGCCCTTCCAGCTCGTTCATGGTCTTGACCACATCGAAGTTCTGCCGCGAGCAGCTCGGGCAGGCGATGAAGTTGATGCCACGCGAGCGCAGGTGCAGCGACTTGAGGATGTCGTAGCCGACTTTCACTTCTTCGACCGGGTCGGCCGCCAGCGAGATACGGATGGTATCGCCAATGCCCTCGGCCAGCAGCATACCGAGGCCGACGGCGGATTTCACCGTCCCTGAACGCAGGCCACCGGCTTCGGTGATGCCCAGGTGCAGCGGCTGCACGATTTGCTTGGCCAGCAGGCGGTAGGCTTCGACGGCCATGAACACATCAGACGCCTTGACGCTGACTTTGAAGTCCTGGAAGTCCAGGCGGTCGAGGTGCTCGACATGGCGCAGGGCCGACTCCACCAGCGCCGCCGGGGTCGGTTCGCCGTACTTCTTCTGCAGGTCCTTTTCCAGCGAACCGGCGTTTACGCCGATACGGATCGGGATGCCACGGTCGCGGGCAGCATCGACCACGGCGCGTACACGGTCTTCACGACCAATGTTGCCCGGGTTGATACGCAGGCAATCGACGCCCAGTTCGGCTACGCGCAGTGCGATCTTGTAGTCGAAGTGGATGTCAGCGACCAGCGGCACGCTGACCAGTTGCTTGATCTTGCCAAACGCCTCGGCCGCGTCCATGTCCGGCACCGAAACCCGCACGATGTCCACGCCGGCATCGACCAGGCGCTGGATTTGCGCCACGGTCGCGGCGACATCGTTGGTGTCGGTGTTGGTCATGCTCTGCACCGCGATAGGTGCATCACCACCCACCGGCACATTGCCGACCCAGATTTTGCGGGATTCGCGACGTTTGATCGGAGATTCGCCGTGCATGACTTACTGTCCCAACTTCAGGCGAGCAGTCTCGCCACTGGTGAACGGGGCAACATCGACGGCCTGGCCGTTGTAGCTGACCTGGGCGCCACGGGCAAAGCCCAGGCGTACCGCGAACGGCGGCTTGCCGGTCAGCTCGAGGTTGTCCCCCTTGCGCTTGACGGCGCTGAACAGCACCTTGCCGTTGCCATCCGAGACCTGGGTCCAGCAATCGGCGGTGAACTGGATGGCGACCTTGGCGCTACCTGCCGGCACTGCGGCTGGCTCGGCAGCGGCCACGGCGGCTGGCGCTACAGGCGCAACGGCGGCCGGTGCAGGGGTAACCGGTGCGACCTGAGCAGGCGCTGCGCTGGCCGCAGGTTGCGCAGGCACCTGCTGGGCGGGTGCGGCAGCCGTTGGCGCCGGGGTTGCCGGGGCCTGTTCGGCAGTAGCGGCAGGCTGTTCGGCAGTGCCCTGGTCCAGTGCCAGCGGCGCGCTTTCAGGCTGCTGCCCAGCGGTCACGGCCTGATCTTCAGGCTCGTCAAGCGGGTGAATCTGGGTGGTGCCGTCGGCGCTCTCGACTTCGACGTGCTCCAAAGCAATCTTGGCCAGGTCCTTGCCACGCAGGCTGCCCTGGTCCTGCCACCAGACAAAGCCACCGCCGACCACCGCCACCAGCAACAGCAGGCTGACGCCGCGCAGGATGTTATGCGACAGGCGTACCGGCTCTTCGATACGGCCCAGCGAGTGCACATCGCTGCCTTTGGCGTGGGTACCGGTGTAGCGGTCGAAGGCCTCTACCAGGGTGGCCTGGTCCAGGTCCATCAATTTGGCATAGGCGCGGATATAGCCACGGGCGAAGGTATGACCGGGCAGCTTGTCGAAGGCGCCAGTTTCCACATGGTTCAACGAACTGACAGTGAGGTTGAGCTTGCGGGCCACCTCGGCTTGAGACCAGTCCCGTTTCTCACGGGCCAGGCGCAAAAGCTCACCGGGGTTCTGGCCAGGCGCTACTGCTACTTCGGGATGCGCGGCGTTCATCGTTGCTCCGACAGGTATTGCTGATATTCCGGCGTACCGGGATAAAGTCGTTGTAATTGCTGGCCCATCTCGGCCAGTGTGCCCTGCTCGTCGAACACCCGGGCAAGGCGGCTGCCCAGCAGCAGGCTACGGGCATCGTGGTCGCTCAACTGGCTGAAACGATCGTAGTAGTCCCGGGCCGGCACATAATGCCTGTTTTCGTAGGACAACTCAGCCATTTCCAGCAACGCTTTCGGTTGCCGCCGGTTGAGTTGCAACGCTTTCAGCAGATAAGCATGCGCCTGGTCGCGGCGATCGAGCTTCAGGGCAGTCAGGCCCAGGTTCTCGTACACGCGTGAGCGCTCAGGATACAGGGTATCGGCGCTGGCCAGGCGAAACATCTGCTCGGCCTCGGCAAATCGCCCCTGAGCATAAAGGAAACTGCCGTAATTGTTGCGCATTCGCGTGTCGCCGGCGCGCGCTTGCAAGGCCTTGCGAAAGTGGGCTTCAGCGAGCGCCGGCTCACCTTCGGCCTGGAACACCAGCGCCAGGGCCGCGTGCGCGTCGGCATCAGTGCTGTCGAGGGCCAGGGCCTTGCCCAGTGGCGCCTTGGCCTGCTCGGTCAAACCCTGTTGCAAATACCCCAGGCCCAGTTGCACATAAGCCCGCCCCGCCTCCGCCCTGCCCTGGCGGCTGGCCAGGGGGTCGCTCGCACCGCCCGACACACAGCCGGCCAGCAGCGAGAGCGCAAGGATCGACAGCGCGGCGCGCAGGCTCATGGGCAAGGTCCCGGTCAGTGGCTGGCGGCGCTGTCTTGCAGCTCGACGTCCGCGGAAAGCTGGCGCACGGCAATGTAGCGCTCGCTACGGCGGGTGCGGTCGTTGACCTGGCCGACCAGCTGACCGCAGGCAGCATCGATATCGTCACCACGGGTGGTGCGCGTGGTCACGTTGAAGCCACCGTGGTGCAGCAGGTCCTGGAAGCGACGAATGGCGTTGTTGCTTGGCCGCTCGTAGCCCGAATGCGGGAACGGGTTGAACGGGATCAGGTTGATCTTGCACGGCACGTCGCGCAGCAACTCGATCATCTGTGCGGCATGCTCAGGCTGGTCGTTGACGTCCTTGAGCAGGGTGTACTCGACAGTAAGCACGCGCTTGCCACCCAGGGTGGACATGTAGCCCATGCACGATTCCAGCAGCACTTTCAGCGGGTACTTCTTGTTGATCGGTACCAGCTTGTTGCGCAGTTCGTCGTTCGGTGCGTGCAGCGACAGGGCCAGCGACACGTCGATGTGCTTGGCCAGTTCGTCGATCATCGGCACCACGCCCGAGGTGGACAGGGTGACGCGACGCTTGGAAATGCCATAGCCCAGGTCATCCATCATGATTTTCATGGCGGCGATGACGTTGTCGAAGTTCAGCAAGGGCTCGCCCATGCCCATCATCACCACGTTGGTAATCGCGCGGTCGACTTTGGCAGGGACGGTCCCGAAGGATTTGTTGGCAAGCCACACCTGGCCGATCACTTCGGCGGCAGTGAGGTTGCTGTTGAAGCCTTGCTTGCCGGTGGAGCAGAAACTGCAGTCCAGGGCACAGCCGGCTTGCGACGATACGCACAAGGTGCCGCGGTCGTCGGTAGGAATGTAGACGGTCTCGACGCAGCTGCCGGAGGCAACGCGGATCACCCACTTGCGGGTACCGTCGGCGGAAATGTCTTCACTGACCACTTCCGGAGGCCGAATCTCGGCAACGGCCTCGAGCTTTTCGCGCAAGACCTTGCCTACGTTGGTCATGGCCGCAAAGTCGGACACGCCAAAATGGTGAATCCATTTCATCACCTGGCCGGCACGGAAGCGTTTTTCCCCGATCGAGTCGAAGAATTGTTCCATTTCCGGCTGGGTCAGACCCAACAGGTTGATTTTGCCAGTAGATGTCGTCATGGATTCACCCTCACCCGTAAGCTTTCGCTTAGCGAGTGGTTACCTCGGTAGCAGCGAAGAAGTAAGCGATTTCGCGAGCAGCAGCAGCTTCGGAGTCCGAACCGTGAACGGCGTTGGCGTCGATCGACTCGGCGAAGTCAGCACGGATGGTGCCTGGAGCAGCTTCTTTAGGGTTGGTAGCGCCCATCAGCTCACGGTTCAGAGCGATGGCGTTTTCGCCTTCCAGAACCTGAACAACAACCGGGCCGGAAGTCATGAAGGCAACCAGGTCACCGAAGAAGCCGCGCTCGCGGTGCTCAGCGTAGAAGCCTTCGGCTTCGGCTTTGGACAGTTGCTTGATTTTCGAGGCAACGATTTTCAGGCCGGCTTCTTCGAAGCGAGTGGTGATCTTGCCGATGACGTTTTTGGCAACGGCGTCAGGCTTGATGATCGAGAAAGTACGTTGGACAGCCATGGAAAACTCCAGAATATGAGTGACACGAAAAATTAAACCCGCGAATTATACGCGGGTTCCGGGGGATTGCCTAACCTGCAAGTGACGCTTAGTCGGCTTCGTCGATCCAGGCAGCCTGGATGGCCTCGAGCACTTTCTCACCGCCGCGTGACGGATCGTCGCTGAACTCTGGCAATGCCAGCACCCAGCGGTGCAGGTCTACGAAATTCACATAACGAGGATCGACCTCAGGCTTGCTTTCTGCAAGCTGAATGGCGATCTCAAGTACATCAATCCATTTCAGGCTCATGGTGCAAACCTCAGTGCGGCGCTTCAGCGGCGTGGTTGAGCGAGTACTTGGGGATCTCGATGGTCAGGTCTTCGTCAGCGACGACCACCTGGCAACCAAGCCGCGACTGCGCTTCCAGGCCCCAGGCCTTGTCCAGCATGTCTTCTTCCAGCTCGTCGGCTTCTTCCAGCGAGTCAAAACCCTTGCGCACGATGCAGTGGCAAGTGGTACAGGCCTTGACGCCGCCGCAGGCACTTTCCATCTCGATGTGATGGTCGTGGGCCAGTTCCAGGATGTTGGTCCCGGTCGGCACCTCCACGGTCAGCCCCTCGGGGCAGAACTTCTCATGCGGCAGGAATGTCACCAGCGGCATCGGTTACTCCTCGATCTCATTCAGGTTGCGCCCGGCCAGTGCGGCTTTGACCGTCGAATCAAGGCGACGGGCGGCAAATGCGTCGGTCACCTGCGACAGACGCTTGGTCTGTTGCTCGATGGCTGCGCCATCGGTGCCGGCCAGCAAATCACGTAGTTCTTGCATCTGGAATTCGATGGCTTCGCGCTCGTCACTGCTGAGCAGGCGCTCACCGTCGGCGTCCAGGGCGCCCTGTACCGCTTCAAGCAGGCGCTCGCCGTCCACCTGGTGCTCGCGCAGCTGGCGGGCGTGCTTGTCGGAACCTGCGTGTTCGAAGGAATCCTTCAGCATGCGGGCGATTTCGCCGTCGGTCAGGCCGTAGGACGGTTTGACCTGGATGCTGGCTTCCACGCCCGAGCCCAGTTCGCGGGCGGCAACGCTGAGCAGGCCGTCGGCATCCACCTGGAAGGTGACGCGGATTTTCGCCGCACCGGCAACCATGGCCGGAATGCCGCGCAGCTCGAAACGGGCCAGCGAACGGCAGTCGCTGATCAGCTCGCGCTCGCCCTGCAGGACGTGGATCATCATGGCCGTCTGGCCATCTTTATAAGTGGTGAACTCCTGGGCACGCGCCACCGGAATGGTGGTGTTGCGCGGGATCACTTTCTCCATCAGCCCGCCCATGGTCTCAAGACCCAGCGACAGCGGGATGACATCGAGCAGCAGCAGTTCGCCACCTTCGCGGCGGTTGCCGGCCAGGGTGTCGGCCTGAATGGCGGCACCGATGGCCACCACCTGGTCAGGGTCGATCGAGGTCAGCGGGGTACGGCCGAACAGCGCGCCCACGGCTTCGCGCACGCGCGGAACGCGGGTCGAGCCACCCACCATGACTACCGCACTGACTTCTTCCAGCTCCACGCCACTGTCGCGAACGGCGCGGCGGCAGGCCTTGAGGCTGCGGGCAACCAGCGGCTCGATCATGGCTTCGAAGGCGGCGCGGCTCAGTTCGCCCTGCCAGGCGCCATGGCTGACGCTGACCACATCGGCGTCGGTCAGGGCTTCCTTGGCGGCGCATGCTGTTTGCAGCAACGCACGCTGGGTGGCCGGGTCCAGGTCGGACGACAGGCCAGCCTGCTCAATGATCCAGCCGGCAATGGCGTGGTCGAAATCGTCACCACCCAGGGCGGTATCGCCACCGGTGGCCAGCACTTCGAACACGCCAGCGGTCAGGCGCAGGATGGAAATATCGAAGGTACCGCCGCCTAGGTCATAGATGGCCACCACGCCTTCGGCGTTCTGGTCCAGACCATAGGCCACGGCTGCCGCGGTCGGCTCGTTGAGCAGGCGCAGCACGTTCAGGCCTGCCAGGCGCGCAGCGTCCTTGGTGGCCTGGCGCTGTGCGTCGTCGAAATAGGCCGGCACGGTGATCACCGCGCCTACCAGCTCACCACCCAGGGTCGCTTCGGCGCGTTCGCGCAGCACTTTGAGGATATCGGCGGACACTTCCACCGGGCTTTTCGGCCCCTGCACCGTGTCGATGAACGGCATGTGCGACTCGCCACCCACAAAGCGGTATGGCAGCTGCTCGCCCAGTTGCTTGACGTCGGCCAGGCCGCGCCCCATCAGGCGCTTGACCGACAGCACGGTGTTCAGCGGGTCGCTGGAAGCGGCATCACGTGCGGCCTGCCCCACTTCGTTGCGCCCTTCGAGGTAGCGCACCGCGGACGGCAGAATGACGTTACCCTGCGCATCAGGCAGGGGCTCGCTACGGCCGCTGCGCAACGCGGCGACCAGAGAGTTGGTGGTACCCAGGTCGATCCCCACCGCCAGGCGGCGCTGGTGCGGCTGAGGGCTTTGACCGGGTTCGGCAATCTGCAGTAGGGCCATGCTTATCTGAATACCTTAGGTGCCATCACGGGCGACACCGGGTTAATCGTCGAGGCGCTCTTCCAGTTGGCGCACTTCTTGGGCGAGCTTGTCGAGGAACTGCATGCGGCGCATCAGGCGCTCGGCCTTTTCGCGCTCGCCTGGGGCATCCCAGCAGGCGGCAAAGTCCTCGTTCAGGGTGTCCTGGGCAGCCTTCAGGCGCCGCTTGAATACACCCACGCCGTCAAGGTCGGCTTCGTCCTGCAACTCTTCGAGCTCTTCACGCCACTGCATCTGCTGCAACAGGAAATCCGGGTCGTGGACCGTGACTTCCTGGGGCACTTCATGGCCGCTGATGGCCAGCAGGTAGCGGGCGCGACGTGGCGCACTGCGCAGTGTCTGGTAAGCGTCGTTGAGGGCTGCGGACTTTTCCAGCGCTACACGCTGCTCACGCTCGGAGGCGTCGGCAAAGCGGTCGGGATGGACTTCCCGGGCCAACTCGCGGTAGCGAGTGGCCAGCTTGTCGAGGTCCAGGCGGAAGCTTGGCTGGAGGTCAAACAATGCGTAATGACAAGGAGTACCCACAGCCAGCCTCAAACGTTGAAGCTTTCGCCGCAGCCACACTCACCGCGCACGTTGGGGTTGTTGAACTTGAAGCCTTCGTTCAACCCTTCCTTGACGAAATCCAGCTCGGTGCCGTCGAGGTAGACCAGGCTCTTGGGATCGATGATCACCTTCACGCCATGGTTCTCGAACACCTGGTCTTCGTCCGCCAGTTCGTCAACGAACTCCAGCACGTAGGCCAGGCCCGAGCAACCGGTGGTGCGCACGCCCAGGCGAATGCCCTCACCCTTGCCGCGCCCGTCGAGGGAGCGGCGAATGTGGTTGGCGGCGGCTTCTGTCATGCTGATAGCCATCAGGACTCCTTACCTCGCAACAGGCGGCTTAGATCAAGCCTTTCTTCTGCTTGTAATCGCGTACGGCTGCCTTGATGGCGTCCTCAGCGAGTACCGAGCAGTGGATCTTGACCGGCGGCAACGCCAGCTCTTCGGCCAGCTGGGTGTTCTTGATGGTCTCGGCTTCGTCCAGGGTCTTGCCCTTCATCCACTCGGTGGCGAGGGAGCTGGAAGCGATGGCCGAACCGCAGCCGTAGGTCTTGAACTTGGCGTCTTCGATAACGCCCTGCTCGTTGACCTTGATTTGCAGACGCATTACGTCACCGCACGCCGGGGCGCCGACCATGCCGGTGCCAACGTCTGGGTCTTCAGCATTCATCTTGCCGACGTTGCGTGGGTTTTCGTAGTGGTCGATGACCTTTTCACTGTATGCCATGGTGCAATTCCTTCCTCATCAGGGAGCCGCTCTTGCCGGCGACTGCTTAGTGGGCGGCCCACTCGATCTTGGAGATGTCAACGCCGTCTTTGTACATGTCCCACAGCGGCGACAGCTCACGCAGTTTGTTGACGGCCTCGCAGACTTTCTGCGCGGCGTAGTCGACTTCTTCTTCAGTGGTGAAACGGCCGAAAGAGAAGCGGATCGAGCTGTGCGCCAGCTCGTCGTTGCGGCCCAGGGCGCGCAGCACGTACGAAGGTTCGAGCGACGCGGAGGTGCAGGCCGAACCGGACGAAACGGCGATGTCCTTCAGCGACATCAGCAGCGATTCGCCTTCGACGTAGTTGAAGCTCAGGTTCAGGTTGTGCGGCACGCGGGCGGTCTGGCTGCCGTTGACGTACAGCTCTTCCAGGTCCGAAACCTGCTTGAAGAAGCGGTCGCTCAGGGCCTTGATGCGCGCGTTCTCTGCGACCATTTCCTGCTTGGCGATGGCGAACGCTTCGCCCATGCCGACAATCTGGTGAGTTGGCAGGGTGCCCGAACGCATGCCGCGCTCATGGCCACCGCCGTGAATGATGGCTTCCAGGCGTACACGCGGCTTGCGGCTGACGTACAGCGCGCCGATACCTTTAGGGCCGTAGACCTTGTGCGCCGAGAACGACATCAGGTCGACTTTCAGTTTTTGCAGGTCGATTTCGACCTTGCCGGCCGACTGGGCGGCATCGACGTGGAACAGGACGCCGCGCGAGCGGGTCAGTTCACCGATGGCGGCGATGTCGTTGATCGAGCCGACTTCGTTGTTCACGTGCATCAGCGAGACCAGGATGGTGTCGTCGCGCAGCACCGCTTCTACCATGGCCGGGGTGACGATGCCGTCTTCGCCTGGCTCAAGGTAGGTGACTTCGAAACCTTCACGCTCCAGCTGGCGAGCGGTATCCAGGACCGCCTTGTGCTCGATCTTGGAGGTGATGATGTGCTTGCCCTTGGTCTGATAGAAGTGCGCGACGCCTTTCAGTGCGAGGTTGTCGGACTCGGTGGCACCGCTGGTCCAGACGATTTCGCGCGGATCAGCGTTGATCAGCTCGGCAACCTGGCGACGACCGTTCTCGACCGCTTCCTCGGCCTTCCAGCCGAAGACGTGGGAGCGCGAAGCCGGGTTACCGAAGTTCCCGTCGACCAGCAGGCAGTCGGCCATCTTCTGGGCCACGCGTGGGTCGACCGGAGTGGTCGCGGAGTAATCGAGGTAGATCGGCAACTTCATTTGTCTCTCCTATCAGGCGGTGGCGTCGCTCATCGTCCCTGGGGGATCAATCGACGGCGGACGTCTCAATCTTGTCCAGCTGGGCGGTTCGGCCTGCGACACGTCGCAAGTCCTGGCGCTGGGCGACTTCCTGCACCTCACGGCGCATGACGAGGTCGGCCAGGCTGATGCCGCTGAGGAATTCATGGATCTGCTGGCTGAGGTCGCACCACAGGTGGTGGGTCAGGCAGGTATCACCGGCATGGCAGTCCCCGAGGCCCTGACAACGGGTAGCATCGACCGATTCGTTGACCGCATCGATGACCTGGGCCACCTGGATGGTTTCCATGCCCCGCGACAGCTGGTAGCCACCGCCTGGACCGCGCACGCTGGAAACCAGGCTGCTGCGGCGCAGCTTGGCGAACAGCTGTTCCAGATAAGAGAGGGAAATGCCCTGGCGCTCGGAAATATCGGCCAAAGACACCGGCCCATGCTGCGCGTGCAACGCCAGGTCAAGCATGGCGGTCACGGCGTATCGGCCTTTGGTAGTCAGTCGCATGGCTATTGGGTACCACGGGAGTTTCGGGATGTGTGCGAGTATGCGATTCCCGAGCATTTAAGTCAACTATAAGACCTAGTGCTTTAGTCGGGTTTGCATCGGGGAGGCGGGCGCGAGTGTAGCAGACGAGGGGCGTGAGCACACGCCCCGTATGTCACTATGATTTCAGTGCGGCGCAATCAATGCGACTGAGTGTCGCGCTGGGCCACCTTGGCCTCCTCGGCAAAATCGTCTTCCGGCAGGGCTGGCAGCTCCTTGGCACAGTAGTCACTACCCATCTTGGTCAGGGCGCCACACATACCCTCCAGCCGCTCGTCGACCGCTTGCAAGTGATCGAGCATCTGGCCGATGGCGCGCGCCACCGGGTCGGGCATGTCACCACTGACGCCGTAGGCATCGAAGCCGATCTTCTCGGCCATGGCCTTGCGCTTGGCCTCGACTTCGTTGTCTTCGCTCTTGACGATGATCCGCCCCGGGATGCCCACCGCCGTGGCGCCCGCTGGCACCGCCTTGGTCACCACTGCATTGGAACCAATCTTGGCGCCGGCACCGACGGTGAACGGGCCCAACACTTTGGCCCCCGCCCCTACCACCACGCCGTTCTCCAGGGTGGGGTGGCGCTTGCCTTTGTTCCAGCTGGTGCCGCCCAGGGTCACGCCCTGATAAAGCGTGACGTCGTCGCCGATTTCGGCGGTTTCGCCAATGACGATACCCATGCCGTGGTCAATGAAGAAGCGCCGGCCGATGGTGGCGCCCGGGTGGATCTCGATACCGGTCAACCAGCGGCCGAAGTTGGACACCAGCCGGGCCAGCCACTTGAAATCACGCTTCCACAAGGCGTTGCCGAGGCGGTGCAACCAGATGGCATGCATGCCGGGGTAGCAGGTGAGCACCTCGAAGGCATTGCGCGCCGCCGGGTCACGGTGGAATACGCTTTGAATATCTTCACGCAGGCGTTCGAACATCTGTCAGTCCTTCCGTTTATGCGGCTCGCCCCGGACCACTTTCTGGGTCTCGGTAAGGATGCCGCGCAAAATGCTCATTTCCGAACGTTCGACCGCCACCCGCCCATACAGCCTGCGCAAGCGCGGCATCAGGTACTTGGGTTTTTCCGGGTCGAGGAAGCCGATGCCCACCAGGGTTTTTTCCAGGTGGTCGTAGAACAGCTCCATTTCGTCCATGGTCGCCAGCTCGCTGGCGTCAACCTTCTCGACTTTTTCCGGCGCTGCACCGCCAGCCAGCCACGCCATGCGCACCTCATAAGAGAGCACCTGCACGGCAGCGGCCAGGTTCAGCGAACTGAAGTCGGGGTTGGAGGGAATGTGCACGTGGAAGTGACATCGCTGCAGTTCTTCGTTGGTCAGGCCGGCGTGTTCGCGCCCGAACACCAGGGCGATTTCTTCGCCGCCATTGGCATGCTCCACCGCCTTGGCACCGCACTCGCGCGGGCCGATCAACGGCCACGGGATGCTGCGCTCGCGGGCGCTGGTGCCCATCACCAGGTTGCAGCCGACCAGCGCCTGTTCAAGGCTGTCGACCACCTGGGCGTTATCCAGCACATCGTCGGCGCCCGAGGCACGGGCACTGGCATCCACGGCGGGGAATTCTTTCGGCTGCACCAGCACCAGACGCGACAAGCCCATGTTTTTCATGGCACGCGCAGCGCCGCCGATGTTGCCGGGGTGGCTGGTATTGACCAGAACAACACGAATATTTTGCAGCAAGGTGTTGTGCTCACAGATGCAGGAATCAGGGCCTTCGATCTTACAGAACCGACAGACGTAACGCCATGAAAGCAAATGTGACACTTCTGCCGCCAAAGTTTTCTGCTAGAATGATCGGCTTTCTTCTTTAACATCTCCAGGTGACCCGCCCATGCAGCCTATGCTGAATATCGCCCTGCGCGCCGCTCGCAGCGCCAGTGAACTGATTTTCCGCTCCATCGAACGCCTGGATAGCATCAAGGTGGACGAGAAAGAGGCTAAGGACTACGTTTCCGAGGTTGATCGCGCCGCCGAGCAGAGCATCGTCAACGCCCTGCGCAAGGCCTACCCGAACCACTCCATCCAGGGCGAGGAAACCGGCCTGCACGCGGGTAGCGGCGAAGAAGGCAAGGATTACCTGTGGATCATCGACCCGCTGGACGGCACCACCAACTTCCTGCGTGGCATCCCGCACTTCGCCGTCAGCATCGCCTGCAAATACCGTGGCCGCCTTGAGCACGCCGTGATCGTCGACCCGGTTCGCCAGGAAGAATTCACCGCCAGCCGTGGCCGTGGCGCCCAACTCAATGGCCGCCGCCTGCGCGTCAGCTCGCGCACCAGCCTGGAAGGTGCCCTGCTGGGTACCGGCTTCCCGTTCCGTGACAACCAGATGGCTGACATGGACAACTACCTGGGCATGTTCCGCGCCCTGACTGGCCAGACCGCCGGCATCCGCCGCGCCGGCTCCGCCAGCCTGGACCTGGCCTACGTGGCCGCTGGCCGTTTCGACGCCTTCTGGGAGTCGGGCCTATCCGAGTGGGACATGGCAGCCGGCGTGCTGCTGATACAGGAAGCCGGTGGTTTGGTGAGCGACTTCAACGGTGGCCACGACTTCCTCGACAAAGGCCATATCGTTGCGGGCAACATCAAGTGCTTCAAGGCAGTCCTGACGGCCATCCAACCGCACCTGCCAGAGAGCATGAAGCGCTAAGCGCGGATTGCCTGAAAACAAAAAGCACCCCGCGGGGTGCTTTTTTTATGCCTGCAGGTTTTGCATTTCCTGTACCGGCCTCTTCGCGGGCAAGCCCGCTCCCACAGGGATAGCACCAACCTCAAAGGCAGCGCAGCACCTGTGGGAGCGGGTTTACCCGCGAAAGGGCCAGCACAGGCAACACAAATTACTGCGCAGCATCGCTCAGGATCAGCTTGCCATTCTTGTCCAGCGGAATGGTCGACCCCGGCTCGCGATCCATCTTCACCTTGCCGACCTGATCGCCAATGGAATAGGTCACGTTGTAGCCCACCACCTTCTCACTGATGTCATTCACCGTGTTGCAGCGAGTTTGCGTGGTGGTGTAGGTGTCACGCTCCTGCATGCCTTCCTGCACCTTGTTACCGGCATAACCACCACCGACCGCACCGGCCACGGTGGCGATCTTCTTGCCGGTGCCGCCGCCAATCTGGTTACCCAGCAAACCACCGGCGATTGCACCCACCACAGTACCGGCGATCTGGTGCTGGTCCTTGACCGGCGCCTGACGCGTCACAGCGACGTCCTTGCAGACTTCGCGCGGGGTTTTTACCTGTTGTTTGATCGGTTGCACGTCGGTGACCTGCGCATACTCAGGCCCCTTGTTGACCAAGCTGTAGGTCGCCACAGCACCTCCGGCAGTTACACCGACAGCACCCAGTACCGCACCCACCAGCATTGATTTGTTCACATGAACCTCCTGATCATACCCGCGGGGGTTAGCCCGCCTTCTCCCAGCCTTGGAGCAAAAAAAAAGGCGCGAGTTCAATACTCGCGCCTTTCGGGCAGCCAAACGGCGTGAGACAAGCCCTTATGGGCGCTCGTCCACACCTTCCGCCTTGGTCGGCGGGATCAGGTCTTCGCTGTTCAGGTTCAGCCAGATCAGCACCACGTTGGCGATGTAGATCGACGAGTAGGTACCGGCCATGACGCCGATGAACAGGGCCAGCGAGAAGCCGAACAGGTTATCACCACCGAAGAACAGCAGTGCGGCAATGGCCAGCAAGGTCGAAACCGAGGTGGCGACGGTACGCAGCAGGGTCTGGGTGGTGGAAACGTTGATGTTTTCGATCAACGAGGCCTTGCGCATGACACGGAAGTTTTCACGCACCCGGTCGAATACCACGATGGTGTCGTTCAGCGAGTAACCGATGATCGCCAGCACCGCTGCCAGCACCGTCAAGTCGAAGGTGATCTGGAAGAACGACAGGATACCCAGGGTGACCACTACGTCGTGAATCAGCGAGATGATCGCACCCACGGCAAACTTCCACTGGAAGCGGAAGGCCAGGTAGATAAGGATGCCGCCCAGGGCCAGGAGCATGCCCATGCCGCCCTGGTCGCGCAGCTCTTCACCCACCTGCGGCCCAACGAACTCGACACGCTTGAGCGTGGCTGGGTTATCGCCGCCAGCCTTCTGCAAAGCAGCGGCTACCTTGTTACCCAGTTGCGGGTCATCGCCCGGCATACGCACCAGCAGGTCGGTGGTAGCGCCAAAGCTCTGTACCACGGCCTCGTGGAAGCCCGAATTGACCAGCTCGGCACGCACCGCCTTGAGGTCGGCCGGGCGCTCGTAAGTCAGCTCGATCAGCGTACCGCCGGTGAAGTCCAGGCCAAAGTTGAGGCCCTTCTGCCACCAGCTGAACAGCGCCAGCACGGTGAGGAGCACGGTAATGGCGAACGCGACATTGCGCACGCCCATGAAGTTGATGGTTTTCATCGCAGCTCCCTCAAACCCACAGCTTCTTGATGTCACGCCCGCCGCAGGTCAGGTTGACCATTGCGCGGGTCACCATGACGGCGGTGAACATCGAGGTGAAAATCCCGAGGGACATGGTGACCGCAAAGCCTTTGACCGGGCCGGTACCCATGGCGAACAGGATGCCGCCGACCAGCAGGCTGGTCAGGTTGGCGTCGATGATCGCGGTGTAGGCGCGATTGAAGCCTTCGTGGATGGCGCGCTGTACCGACATGCCGGCTTTCAGCTCTTCGCGGATACGCGAGAAGATCAGCACGTTGGCGTCTACCGCCATACCCATGGTCAACACGATACCGGCAATACCCGGCAGGGTCAGGGTGGCGCCCAGCAGCGACATCAGGGCCAGCAGCAGCACCATGTTGCCCGCCAGGGCGATGGTGGCGATCACGCCGAAGCCGCGGTAGATGGCGATGATGAACAGCGAGACGAACAGCATGCCCCACAGCGACGCATCGATACCCTTGGTGATGTTGTCGGCACCCAGGCTTGGGCCAATGGTACGTTCTTCAGCGAAGTACATCGGCGCGGCCAGACCACCGGCACGCAGCAGCAGGGCCAATTCGGACGACTCGCCCTGGCCGTTCAGGCCGGTGATGCGGAACTGGCTGCCCAGCGGCGACTGGATGGTCGCCAGGCTGATGATTTTCTTCTCTTCCACAAAGCTTTGTACGGCAACGTCCTTCTCGACGCCGTCGACCGTCTGCTTCACGTAGCGGGTGACCGGCTTCTGCTCGATGAAGATCACCGCCATGCTGCGGCCAACGTTGCTACGGGTAGCGCGGCTCATCAGCTCGCCACCGTGACCATCCAGGCGGATGTTCACTTGTGGGCGGCCGTGTTCGTCGAAGCTGGCCTGGGCGTCGGTTACCTGGTCACCGGTGATGATCAGGCCGCGCTCTACAGGGGCGGAGCGGCCGCCTTCGCGGAACTCGAACACCTCGGTAGTGGCTTTGGACGCGCCCGGCTCGGCACCGAAGCGGAACTCAAGGTTGGCGGTTTTACCGAGAATACGCTTGGCTTCGGCAGTGTCCTGCACGCCTGGCAGCTCGACCACGATACGGTTGGCGCCCTGGCGCTGTACCAGCGGCTCGGCCACGCCCAACTCGTTCACGCGGTTGCGCACGGTGGTGAGGTTCTGCTTGATCGAGTATTCGCGGATTTCGGCAACTTTTGCCTGGGTCAGCGCCAGACGCAGCACGGCAAGCTCGTTGCGCTCGGTGGTGGTCAGGTCGAAATCATTGAAATTCTTGCGGATCAGGGCACGTGCCTGTTCGCGGGTAGCATCGTCAGCGAAGCCCAGCATGATGCCGCCATCCTGCTGAGGCAGGCTGCGGTAGCGGACGCGCTCTTTGCGCAGCAAGGTCTTGACCTCGCCTTCGTAGACTTTCATGCGGGCCGTCATGGCCTTGTCCATGTCCACTTCCAGCAGGAAGTGCACACCACCGGACAGGTCCAGGCCCAGCTTCATCGGGCTTGCACCCAGGTTGCGCAGCCATTGCGGGGTAGTCTGGGCCAGGTTCAGGGCCACGACGTAATCATCGCCCAGCGCCTTGCGCACGACATCCTTGGCTGGCAGTTGGTCTTCCTGGTTGGTCAGGCGGATCAGCCCGCTGCCCTTCTCGCCCAGGCTTGCGCCCTTGACGGCGATTTTGGCATCGACCAGCGCCTTGCTGACGCGATCGAGGTCGGCCTGGTTCACCTGCAGCGCCGAGCTGGCACCGCTGATCTGCACCGCCGGGTCATCCGGGTAGAGGTTGGGAGCGGAATAAATGAAACCGACCACCAGTACCAGCACGATCAGTGCATATTTCCACAGAGGGTATTTGTTCAGCATCACGCCGCCCGTTCAAGACGCGGGGCGCGTTGCGCGCCCCGACTGGAAAATAAAACCGGTAACTCAGATAGCCTTGAGCGTACCTTTTGGCAGGGTTGCCGCGATGGCGCCCTTCTGGAACTTCAGCTCGACAGTGTCGGACACTTCCAGTACCACGAAGTCATCGGAAACCTTGACGATCTTGCCGGCGATGCCGCCGTTGGTGACAACTTCGTCACCTTTTTGCAAGTTGCTCAGCAGGTTCTTCTGCTCTTTGGCGCGCTTGGCCTGCGGGCGCCAGATCATCAGGTAGAAGATGACCAGGAAACCGACCAGGAAAATCCACTCGAAGCCGGTACCGGCTGGGCCGGCGGCAGGTGCTGCTGCGTCCGCGTATGCGGCGGGGATCAAGAAGCTCATTGGGCACTCCTAATGTAATTTTCTAATAATGTGTGCGAACAGTCAGTCCAGGGGCGGTACGGGAAGCCCGCGCTTGGCGTAGAAGGCGTCGACAAAGGCGGCCAATTTACCCTGTTGAATAGCCTCGCGTAAACCGGCCATCAAGCGCTGGTAATGGCGCAAGTTGTGGATGGTATTCAGCATGCTGCTCAACATTTCGCCGCACTTGTCCAGGTGGTGCAGATAGGCGCGGGAGAAGTTGGTGCAGGTGTAGCAGTCACAGGTCGGATCCAGCGGCGATTCATCGTGGCGATGGAACGCGTTGCGGATCTTGATCACCCCTGTATCGACGAACAGATGGCCGTTGCGCGCATTACGCGTCGGCATCACGCAGTCGAACATGTCGACGCCGCGGCGCACACCCTCAACGAGATCTTCCGGTTTGCCTACCCCCATAAGGTAACGAGGTTTGTCAGCGGGCATCTGGCCCGGCAGGTAATCCAACACCTTGATCATTTCGTGCTTGGGTTCGCCCACCGACAGGCCGCCGATGGCCAGGCCGTCGAAGCCGATGTTCTCCAGGCCTTCCAGCGAGCGCATGCGCAAGTCCTGGTACATGCCGCCCTGGACGATACCGAACAGTGCCGCGGTGTTGTCGGCGTGGGCGTTCTTCGAGCGCTGGGCCCAGCGCAACGACAGCTCCATGGAGGTGCGCGCCACGTCGTGCTCGGCCGGGTACGGGGTGCACTCGTCGAAGATCATCACCACGTCCGAGCCCAGGTCACGCTGCACCTGCATCGACTCTTCCGGGCCCATGAACACTTTCGAGCCATCGACTGGCGATGCGAAGGTCACGCCCTCTTCCTTGATCTTGCGCATGGCACCCAGGCTGAACACCTGGAAGCCACCCGAGTCAGTGAGGATCGGGCCTTTCCACTGCATGAAGTCGTGCAGGCCGTTGTGCTTCTTGATCACCTCGGTGCCCGGGCGCAGCCACAGGTGGAAGGTGTTGCCCAGGATCATCTCAGCGCCAATGGCCTCGATATCGCGTGGCAGCATGCCCTTGACCGTGCCGTAGGTGCCCACCGGCATGAACGCCGGGGTCTCCACGGTGCCACGAGGGAAGGTGATGCGACCACGACGGGCCTTGCCGTCGGTGGCCAGCAGTTCGAAGGACATTCGACAGGTGCGACTCATGCTTGATCCTCGGGGCCGCGCGGCGCCGGATTGCGGGTGATGAACATGGCATCACCGTAACTGAAGAAGCGGTACCCGTTCTCGACCGCCGCCGCGTAGGCAGCCATGGTCTCGGGGTAGCCGGCGAATGCCGAGACCAGCATCAGCAGCGTGGACTCCGGCAGGTGGAAGTTAGTGACCAGGGCGTCAACCACATGGAACGGCCGGCCCGGGTAGATGAAGATATCGGTGTCGCCGCTGAACGCCTTGAGCACGCCGTCACGCGCCGCGCTTTCCAGCGAACGCACACTGGTGGTGCCAACCGCGATCACCCGGCCGCCACGTGCGCGGCAGGCCTCGATGGCATCGACCACATCCTGGCCCACTTCGAGCCACTCTTTATGCATGTGGTGGTCTTCGATCTTGTCGACCCGCACCGGCTGGAAGGTACCCGCGCCCACGTGCAGGGTCACGAAGGCCCGCTCCACGCCTTTGGCGGCGATCTTTTCCAGCAGCGCCTCGTCGAAGTGCAGGCCCGCTGTGGGCGCTGCAACCGCACCGGCACGCTGGGCATACACGGTCTGGTAACGCTCACGGTCGGCACCCTCGTCCGGGCGGTCGATATAGGGCGGCAGCGGCATATGGCCGACGCGGTCGAGCAGTGGCAGCACCTCTTCGGTGAAACGCAGCTCGAACAGCGTGTCATGGCGCGCGACCATTTCGGCCTCGCCACCGCCATCGATGAGGATGACCGCGCCTTCTTTCGGCGCCTTGCTGGCACGTACATGGGCCAGCACCCGGTTGCTGTCGAGCACGCGCTCGACCAGCACTTCCAGCTTGCCGCCGGAGGCTTTCTGGCCAAACAACCGCGCCGGGATCACCCGAGTGTTGTTGAACACCATCAGGTCGCCGGGGCGCAGGTGGTCGAGCAAGTCGGGGAATTGCCGGTGCGACAGCGCGCCGGTTGGCCCATCGAGCACCAGCAGACGGCTGCCATGGCGCTCTGCCAACGGGTGGCGGGCGATCAGGGAATCAGGGAGTTCGAAGGAGAAATCGGCGACGCGCATGATGATGTTCGGTTCGGCAGGGCCAGGAAGTTTAGCCCAATGTGTGAAAATTGACCATGAAAGCCGATTGACCGACTAGCGGCAGCTCTCTATACTGCGCGCCACACGCCCTGATGGCGGAATTGGTAGACGCGGCGGATTCAAAATCCGTTTTCGAAAGGAGTGGGAGTTCGAGTCTCCCTCGGGGCACCAAGATCCGGAAAAAACCGACCTTATGGTCGGTTTTTTTTTGCCTGTTGATCGGCCATCAGCACAGCCGCCCTTCCTTCACCCAACAGAGGTTACACATAACGTAACTTTCTGTGCACCCTAACCGTTAGGGATCATGGTTGCCGCCCGCTCACGCTAGCCAGTATGAGTGGATGCAACGTCAGCATGAAGCTGTAGGCCAAGCGCTCTGGTCACCTTCAGGATGGTGGCGAAGCTTGGGTTCCCCTCGCCGGACAACGCCTTGTACAGGCTTTCACGCCCAAGCCCGGTATCACGGGCCAACTGAGCCATGCCTTTTGCACGCGCAATGGTGCCGAGCGCCTTGGCGATAAAAGCCGCATCATCACCCGCCTCTTCAATGCAAGCTTCGAGGTAAAGCGCCATGTCCTCGTCCGTCTTGAGGTGTTCGGCACTGTCCCATTTTTTCAACTTGACGTTACCCATGGGTACCTCCTAAAGCCGTCGTGCAATGTCGAGGGCGGTTTTGATGTCTTTTGATTGAGTGGACTTATCGCCACCCGCCAGCAGGATCACGATTTCAAGGCCGCGCTAGGTGAAGTACACACGATATCCTGGCCCATAGTGAATACGCAGCTCGGAGACGCCCTCACCCACAGCTTGGCAATCACCGAAATTCCCTGCTTCGGCACGGTCGATGCGCGCCTGGATGCGCATCGCAGATCGCTTATCGCTAAGCTTGGAAAACCAAGCATCGAAATCATCGGTTGTGAGGATGGTCTTCACGGCTCAAATGTATTCCATGGGATACACAGTATGGGCCGACCATCCCCATAGCGCAATCAACGAACGTTGCCAATCATGACCAAGCCACCCCAACCAAGGAGTGCGTAGGCCTCAGAAATCCGCCCGCAGGGTAACGGTGTAGTTACGCGGATCCCCGTAGTAGTTCGCCGCATACAGCCAACCGATGCTGGAGAAGTACTTCTTGTCGAACAGGTTGTTGCCGTTCAACGACACGCTGAAGTTTTTGTTGATCTGGTAAGCCACCCGAGCGTTCCAGATCGCATAACCGGCCTGTTCGATCTTCCCTACCCCGTCTGTCCCACCAAAGTTACCGTGGTAGTTGCGGCTCTGGATGTTGGCGCCAGCGCCAACGGTCCATGGGTCCAGTTCGCCAGGCAGGTTGTAGTCCGCCCAGAAGCGCAGCAGATGCTTGGGTGTGTAGGTGTTGAAGGTGCCTCCGGCCTGCGACTCGCCATCGGCCGGGTCGTTGCGGTACTCGGTGTGGGTGTAGGTGTAGCCGGCAAACAGCTGCATGCGGTCCAGCACTTCACCGCTGATCTCCGCATCGAAGCCCTGGGTGCGCACTTTGCCGCCGGCCACGTAGCAGTTTTCGCCACCGTCAGTACCGCACTCGGCGGCCTGGGCGCGGTTCTGCTGGTCTACCTGGAACAGCGCGAAGCTGGTATTCACGCGACCGTCGAACAGCTCACCTTTCAGGCCCAGCTCATAGTTGGCGCCTTCGATGGGCTTGAGCGGGGCGTTGTCCACGCTCAGCTCGGTCTGCGGCTTGAAGATGTCGGCGTAGCTCACGTAGGCCGACCACTGGTCGTTCAACGCGTAGATCAGGCCGCCATAAGGCGTGAACTCGCCACTTTCACGCGAGTGGGCCGGGGTTGGCGACACGCCATTGAAACGGTGCAGTTCATAGTCGTAGGTGTAGTTGCTGGTGCGCCCGCCCACTACCAGAGTCACAGGGTCGGCCAGCTTGTAGCGCGTGACCGCGTAAAGCCCGTTCTGGCGGATCTTGCCCTTGGAAGTGCCGGGGTAGGTGTTTGTAGTGCCGTTGCCCAGCAGTTGATCCTGGGTCGGGCGCTGTGGCGAGATAGGGTCGTAAATGTTCATCGGGCCCAGGTTCAGGAAACCGCCTTGCAGGTCGTCGGTCTGCAGGTCACTGGCGTTGGCGCCCACCACCACCTCGTGCTCCCGGCCAAAGGCACGCCACTTGCCGGTCAGGTTGATGTCCGCGCCCTTGTTGATGTTCTCGAAGTCGTACATGTAGGCACGCGAGCGCATGCCGTCGCCGGTGGCCGGGTCCACAGCGCCACGGCCGAAGCTGTAGAGGATGTAGTTGGTTTCGCGCATGTAGCTGCCAGAAGCCTTCAGGCGCCAGTCTTCGTTGAAGTCGTGGGTGACGTCGGCAAAGTAGGTGGTCTGCTTGTTGTCCCACGTGTTCCAGTCGGCACCGGTGTAGGTGGAACGGCTGACGTTCAAGGCGCTGCCATCCTTGTTGCGTGGCAGGCCGCTGAAGAACGGCGTTGAATGCAGGTCTTCAACACTGGCGCCCGCCGCTACCGTCGTCGCGTCGCTGAGGTCGTATTCAAGGATGCCGTAGAGCACGTTCTTGCGGCTTTCGGCAGTGTCGTAGAAATAGTTCTGGTCTTCGTGCCCGGCCACCACACGGCCACGAAGCGAGCCGTCGGCATTGAGCGGGGCGCCGGCATCGACGGTCTGACGATAGGTGTCCCAGGAGCCGGCGCTGGCAGTCACTGACAAGAACGGCTCGGCTTTCGGGCGTTTGCGCACCAGGTTGATGGCTGCGCCGGGGTTGCCGCTGCCTTGCAACAGGCCGTTGGCCCCGCGCAGGATTTCGACGCGGTCGTACAGCAGCGTGTCGGACGTGAAGCTGCTGCCGATGGCGTAATAGCGGCGGTCGAGTGGCACGCCGTCGTACTGGATGGTTTCCACCTCGAAACCACGGGAATAGATGTACTTGCCGCCGGACGGACTTTGCAGGGTGGTAATGCCCGTGGTCTTTTCCAGCACTTCATCCAGGGTATCGAGGCGCTGGTCATCCATGGCCTTGCGCGTGACCACGCTGACCGATTGTGGAATGTCCTTGAGGCGGTGGGTGCCCTTGCCAATGGTGACGGCGTTGGCGGTGTAGCTGCCTGAGCCCTCGGTGGTTGCGTCATCCTGGACACCATTGATGTTCAGCGGCTCCAGGTTCAAGGCGGCGCCGCCAGACGCTGCACTCAGGGGAACGGGTTGCAAGCCATAGACGTTGTTGCCCCGGCGCACGGCCTGCAAGCCGGTGCCGGCCAACAGGTGCTGCAAGCCTTCTTCGACACCATACTGGCCCTGCAACCCCGGGCTGGAGAGGCCACGGGTCAGCTCCGAGGTGTATTGCAGGGTAAACCCTCCTTCACTGGCAAACCGGGCAAGCACCTGAGCCAGGGAGCCAGACGCGATGCTGTAGGCCTGCGGCGCCTGCACAGGCGCAGCCAGGGCGTGCACGCCAACACCTTGCAGGGCGATGGCCAGGGCGCTCAGGGCGAGTATCCGACGATAGCTGGGCACGCGTGGTTGAACCATGGCGAGGCCGGTCGTGGCGACCGGTGAAGAAGAGCGGATCATTGAGAAGTTGTCCCTATTGTGTGTGGCAGTTCCACAGATAAGGACTGACGAGTTTCAAAAACGGGCCAATTCTCATTAACGTTTGCTGACAGTCACCCAGTAGCGGGTGCGGTAATCCACCTGCACCGCCAATGTGGCTGGCAGCGCGGCCAAAATGGCGTCAGTGTTTTTCAGCTGGAAAGCGCCGCTGATCAACAGATGCCCAACTTCAGGCTGGCAGCGTAGCCAGCCCGGTCGGTAGCGCCCCAGCTCGCTGAGGAATTCGCGCAGAGGCATCTCGTCGACCACAAGCTGGCCACGGGTCCACTGGCTGTCCTGCTCACGGGCTGCGACCAAGGCACCCTGCCCCGAGGCATCGAAGGTCAGCTGCTGGCCGGCCTCAAGGATTTGCACTGGCCCACGGGCAGGTGTCACCCGTACCGCCCCTTGGAACACGGCCAGTTGTGTCGTACCTTCGCGCTGGCGGACCATGAAGCGCGTACCCAGAGCCTCCATCGGGCCTTGCCCGGTAGCAACACGCAGTGGCCGGTAAACAGTGCTGTGGGCATCCGGCCCGCTGTCGACCAGCACCTCGCCACGGCGCAGGCTGATCAGCCGTTGATGCGCGTCGAAGTCCACGTCCACGGCGGTATCGGTGTTCATGTCCAGCAACGTGCCGTCAGCCAAGGTCATCTGTTCATGCTGACCAACGTCCGTGGCATAAGCCGTCTGCGGCACAAGCTGGCGATAACCCAAATAACCGAGCGGCGCGACGATGGCCAGTGCCAGCATCTGCTTCATCACCTGCCGGCGTTCACGGTTCAAGGTACCCATGGCCAGTTGCTGCGGCAGCATGCCCAACCGGGCCTGCACCCGAAGCGCCTTCTGCCAGGCCCGCTCATGCTCGGGCGCCGCCGCGCGCCAGCGGCTACAGGCAGCGCGCTGGGCCGGGCTGACGGCTTCGTCGAGCATCAGCATGTGCCAGTTGGCGGCTTGCCGGGCCACTTCCGGCTTGATGCGGGGTTGCTGGCTGGGCATCAGAAGTCTTCGTCGAACAGGATGCAAGCTTGTAGGGCATTGGCCATGTGCCGCTTGACCGTGCGCTCGCCAATGCCCAAGCGGCGGGCTACTTCGATGTAGGTCAGGCCCTCCAGTTGCACCAGCAGGAACACCGAGCGCACCACCGGCTTGAAGGTGTCGAGCAGTGCGTCCAGTTGCTGCAGGGTTTCGCGCATTTCCCACTGTTCTTCGGCAGACAGCGCGAACAACTCCGGCAATTGCGCGAGCATGTCCAGGTAGGCGCGCTCCAGTGACTGGCGGCGGAAATGGTCATGGACCAGCCGCCGGCTCACCGTTGCTAGGTAGGCCCGGGGGCGCTGCAGGCTCAGGCTGGCACCCGCCTTCTGCTGGGCCTGAAGGATCCGCAAGAAGGTGTCCTGAGCCAGGTCGGCGGCTTGTGCCGAACAGCCCAGCCGGCGGTATAGCCACTGCTTGAGCCATCCATTGTGCTCGGCATAGACCTGACTCAGATCGTCGTTAATCACGGGTATCCCTCCGGGCGAGGATGGCACCTTAGATGATAACGATTATCAGATCAATTATTCCTGTGCTGGCCCTATCGCCGTGACAAGTGAAAATTGACGGCACCCTAATGACTGCGGGGCCTCCAGCCATGCATGAAGCCTATTAGCCATGCTGTCTCCTACTACTTAAGCTGTCATTCATCGGATATATGCCGAAAGTATTGATAGCGTAATGGCACTTCGCCATAGTTGCGCTCCCTTTTCACCACGCACCGTGTGACCCATGAAAACAATCGCGCCCTGCATGGCGGCAATGATGCTGCTCAGTGGGTGCAATGGAGTGCCAACCTCGTACGTTTCCGATCCCGTCTACAGCCAGGCTTTCGTGGTCACCTCCGGTGCCCCGCTGCCCATGTTGCTGATGGCCAGCGCCATCCAGTGGAACGAGGATTACGCCGTAACCGCCAAACACACCCCCTTCCTGCGCAACGTGGTCCACGAGGGCCTCGGTGATGTGGTGTTCTTCAAGCACAAGGCCAGCAACGTGCCGGATTGGCGCCAGTATGTGCCTGGCGAAGCCGTGACGGCAGTGGGTTTCAACAGTTTCATGATGCCGATGCAGGGCAAGGGCCATGCGCTGCCGTCGCTGGTGCGGCTTGAAGGCACGCCAGGCAGCGTCTTCTATTCGGTGCACGACGGCCCGATCACCAAGGGCATGTCGGGCGGGCCTGTGTTCGCCGATGACGGCAAGGTGGTCGGCATCAATGTGGCCATCATCCCCACCAGCGAGATCGATGCCGGCAAGCGCCCGGACCTGGCTGGCAAGGAGCGGATCAGCGTGTTCATGTCGTTCAACGAGATCGACAAGGAATGGCGACGCTTTCAGTACCTGACGGCGCACAAGGGCAAGCCTCAGGCACCGGCTTCGGTCAAAGGCTATGTGGCGGTTGCTGCCAAGCCTTGAGCGGGTCGGGTTTTGTGGATGGAAAGCGGCTTATGATGTGAGGCTGATTGCCTCTTCGTGGGTAAACCCGCTCCTACAGGACCTGCGCAGGTCCTGTAGGAGCGGGTTTACCCGCGAGAGGCCCTGACAACCTGCGCAAGAAGGACCTGCCATGCACTTGACCCACCGCCCCGTCCAGCCAGACGACATCCCCGTCATCTGCAGCTTCCCGCAAAGCCCGGACGAACTGTTCTACCTGTTCCCCAAAGCCACCTACCCCCTCACCCCTGCCCAGTTGAGCGATGCCATCGCCCAGCGCAGCGGCTCCACGGTAGTGGAAGGCAACGGCAAGATCTTGGCCTTCGCCAACTTCTACAAGGCTGAACATGACGGAGTGTGCGCCCTGGGCAACGTGGTCGTAGCGCCCAACGCCCGGGGTCACGGTTTAGCACGCTACCTGATTACCACCATGATCGCCCTCGCCCGCCAGCAATACACAGCCAGGGAAGTATGGGTGTCATGCTTCAATCACAACACCGCAGGTTTGCTGCTTTATCCGCAGTTGGGCTTTGTGCCGTTTGGAATCGAGGAACGGCAGGGGTGGGATGGCACGCGGGTGGCGCTGGTAAAGATGAAGCAGGTGCTGATTCAACCCGTTTGAATCAACGGGCTACCGCATGGGGCTGCACGAGAAGGTCTACCCCCAAGGCTCGAATGACCTTCAACACAGTGTCAAAACGAGGCTTTGCGCCTGGGCTGAGCGCCTTGTAGAGGCTTTCTCTGCCCAAACCACTCTCCATGGCTATGTGTGTCATGCCTCGTGCACGCGCGATATGGCCGAGCGCTCGAATGATCTCTTCGGTATCGCCATCTGATAGCACCTGGCTAAGGTACTCACTGATGGCCTCATCGCTACTCAACAAAGCTGCCATATCAAACGGAATCAGTTTTTCGCTCATATCATCTCCTTCAGCAGCTTTCTTGATTTGAGAATATCGGCGACTTGAGTGGACTTGTCGCCGCCAACCAGCAGCAGAACCAATCTGTGCCCCTTTTGCGTGAAATAGACGCGATAGCCTGCACCTACGTCGATGCGAAGCTCACCTAGACCGCCTCCAAGCCACTTGAAGTCACCAAGGTTGCCTATCGCAACTCGCTCCAGCCTGCGACCTATCGCAAGCTTGGCTTTCAAATCCCTCAAACTGGATAGCCAAACTGCAAAGCTCTCCGTCTGTTCAACAAGATACATCAAGTGGTGCCCCATCGTATCCGTATGGATACGCCCATTCAAGTGCTGAAGCGGACCACTTTGGCTGTGTTCAATTGCATTGGGAATTCAGGCACATCCCATGACGTCGTCAGATTTTTCGCGTCGCTGCAGTCGCAAAATCCCTTGCAACAATCAGCATTCGAACCTTCGAGGCCCCTCGACGTCCGATCCAGCATGCCCCCGCTTAGAGGTGCCCCCGCGTGAAAGACATCATCACCCGCAAGTTCCGCCTGGTCGTGAAGACCATCGGCTACATCGGCTGGTCGCTGTTCTGGCTGCTGATCTGGGATGTGCTGGTCACCATCGATTTCATGCTGTTCTTCAACAGCAAGTTCACCCTGCCGCTGATCCCCCTGACCTTGCTGGGCTCGGCGCTGGTAGTGCTGGTGAGTTTTCGCAACAGCAGCGCCTACAACCGTTGGTGGGAAGCTCGCACGTTGTGGGGGGCGCTGGTGAACAGTTCGCGTAGCTTCGCAAGGCAGACGCTAAACCTGATCGATGACCCGGCTGATGGCCTGAACCCGGTCAAGGCCACCCTGCTGCGCCGGCACATCGCCTATGTGAACTGCCTGGCTGCACACTTGAAGGGTGAGAGCTGCCCGGATGAACTGATGGCCTTCATCCCGCCGGCAGAGTTCGAACGGCGCAACCGCTCGAACAACTTTGCCAATGACATTCTCGGTGGCTCGGCGGCCTTGCTGGCGCGGGAATACCAGGCCGGGCGGCTGGACAGCATTCGCCTGGCGCGGCTGGAATCGACGCTGGTGGACCTGTCCAATGCCCAAGGCGGTATGGAGCGCATCGCCAATACACCGCTGCCCTACCCTTACGTGTATTTTCCGCGACTGTTCATCACCCTGTTCTGCCTGATCGTGCCAGTAGGGCTGGTGGAGTCGCTGGGCTGGTTCACGCCGCTGGCTTCGACCGTGGTGGGGTTCATGTTGCTGGCCATCGAGCGGATCGGCACGGATTTGCAGAGCCCGTTCAAGTTCAGTGAGCACCAGATCCAGATGGACACCATTTGCGAGACGATCAAGCGGAACCTGGAGTCGATGCAACGGGAAGCACAGTGTGGGGAGCTCGCTTAGGCCCGCACATAGCGCTGGCGCAACACATCACTCAACGTATCCACCAGCAACACCAGCACCAGCATGCCCAGGATCACCGTGCTGGCCTGGGCCTCCTGGAACAGGCTCAACGTGGTGTACAGCATCTGCCCCAAGCCGCCCGCCCCGACGAAGCCCAGCACACTGGCCATACGGATATTGTTTTCCCAGCGGTACAAACTGTAGGCCAGCAACTGCGGCCACACGTTGGGCAAGGTACCAAAACAGAACGCGGCCACCTGGCTGCCGCCCTGCAAGCGAATCGCTGCCGCTGGCTCCGGCGGCGCATTCTCCAGCGCCTCGGCAAACAAGCGCCCCAGAACACCAGCGGTGTGCAGCGCCAACGCGAGGGTGCCGGCATTGGGCCCAAGACCGGCCGCCAGGACTGTCAGCGCAGCCCACACCAGTTCCGGAATGGCGCGCAGGGCATTCAGCAGCAACCGCGCCGCGCCCTGCAATGGCCAACCGAATCGCCCTGCCGCCGGCAGTGCCAGCAACATCCCCATGACCATCGCCAACAAGGTGCCCAGGCCAGACATGGCCAGCGTCTCCAGCGCCCCATGCCACACGGCCTTCAGGTGCCCGGCAGACAGGTCCGGGTGCAGGAAACGCCCGGCGTACTCACCCATCTGCCCCAGCCCACCGTTGCCGACCAGTGCTTGCAGGTCCAACTCCAGGTATGCGAACGAGGCCAACACCGCCAACACGATGGCGCCCAGCAGCAACAGGTTGATGACCCGGTTCATGCCAGCCTCCAGCGCAGCAGGCGGCTGAGCAAGTCGGCCAGCATCACCAGCAGCAGGAAGGTGAGCAACATGCTGGCCACTTCCGCCCCGGCAAACATCCGCATCGACAGGTCAATCTGCTGCCCAAGGCCCCCCGCTCCCACAAACCCCATCACCACCGAGGCTCGCACCGCGCACTCCCAGCGGTACACGGTGTAGGACACCACTTCGGACGCCGCGTTGGGCAGAATGCCGTAGAGAAACGCCGTCAGCCGGCCACTGCCCGCCTGCAACAAGGCATGGGCCGGGCGCTGGTCAACCGACTCGAAGATTTCGGCGTAGACCTTGCCCAGCATACCGCTGTAGGTAATGGCGATGGCCAACACACCCGCCGTCGGCCCCAGCCCCACGGCCCGCACGAACAACAGCGCCCAGACAATTTCCGGCACGCTGCGCAGGAAAATCAGCAACCCGCGCACCGGCAGGCGCAGCAGACGCGACCAAAGCCCTGCACGCCCACCACGGGAGGCAGCACGCAACGACAAGGCGCGACTGGCCAACAGCCCCGCCGGGACGGCCAGCAGCAACGCCAACGCCATGCCGGCGGTGGCCACGGCCAGGGTCTGTAGCGTGGCTTCATACAGCAACACGAGAAAATCGGCATCGTGCGCAGGTGGCCAGAAGGCGCTGGTGAAAGTGGCGATCTGCTGTCGGTTCTCTGCCTGCAGCAGCACCCCGGGGTTCAGTTCGCTCAACTGGATACCCGGCCACAGTATCGCCACGCCCAGCAAGGCCAGCAGCAGCCGCGGCAGCAGGGCCGGGTCGCGGGTGTCGGCCCTCAGCATCGCGGGATCTGCACCGTCAGAATCGGCCCCTGGTTTGGCGGCGAAGCCAGTTGTTCATTCGCGTACAGCGCCTCCAGCATGTGTTCGTTGACCGCTTCTGCCGGGCAATCAAACACTACCTGGCCCTCGCGGATACCAACCACCCGGGGGAAATGCGCCAGCGCCAACTCCACCGCATGCAGGCTCGCCACCAGTGTCACGCCGTTGGCCTGGGCATGGCGGTTGAGCAAGGCCAGGCTGTGGTCGGCCAGCACAGGGTCCATGGCCGACACCGGTTCGTCGGTCAGCAGCACCTGTGGCCGCTGGTAAAGGGCCCGGGCAATACCCACCCGCTGCAACTGGCCACCCGACAACTGCCCGCACTGCACGAACAGCTTGTCGGCCAGGCCCAGCTCTGCAAGCACCTGGCGCGCCCCCGGCACATCACTGGGGTACAGCAGGTTGAGCAAGCCACGCGTTACCCCCCACTGCCCCAGTCGGCCGGCCAATACTGCCGTCACCACCCGTTGGCGCGGTGGCAAGGGCGGTGCCTGATGCACCAGGCCGACCCGCGCCCGAAGGCGCTGGCGTGCCCTGGCGGACAACGCCCAGGGCTGCTCACCAAGCAACTCCACGCGCCCGCTGCTGGGCTGGATGGCCGTAGCCATCAGGTGCAGCAAGCTCGACTTGCCCGCCCCCGACGGCCCAATGATCGCGACGCGCTCGCCCTGCGCGATGCGCAAGCTGATTGCGTCAAGCGCGCGTACCTGGCCATGGCGCAGGCCGGCACCGTGCAGGTGGATTGCCACGTTCGAAGCAGTCACTTGAGCAGGCCAGCCTCACGCGCAGCTTGCTCGGTGCCTACATAGTTTTCAGGCTTAGTCTCGATGAAGCGGCTGGCGGCCTGCAGGTCGAGGATGGCCTTGTGCTCCGGCTTGGCCGGGTCGAGGTCGAGGAACGCTTTTTTGATCTTTTCTTTCAGCGCCGGTGCCATGTTGCCGCGCACGGTCCAGTTGTAGTCGAAGTAGGTCGGGGTAGTGGCGAACACTTTCACCTTGGCGGTATCGACCTTGCCGGCATCCACCAGTTTCTGCCACACACTGGCATTGAGCACGCCGCCATCGACTTTGCCCGCCTGCACCCAGGCCACTGTAGCGTCATGGGCGCCAGAGTAGGCCACACGGCTGAAGTACTCTTCAGGCTTGATGTTGTCCTGCTTGAGCATGAAGTAACGCGGCATCAGGCTGCCCGAGGTAGACGAGATGGAGCCGAAGGCGAACGACTTGCCCTTGAGGTCGGCCAGGCTTTTCACGTCGGGGTTGGCGGTGATGAACTTGGAGGTGAACTGCGCGTCCTGCTCACGCTGCACCAGTGGCGTGGCGGTCGGATCCTTCAGGTGCACCTGAACGAACGTGAAGCCTCCCAGCCAGGCCAGGTCCAGCCGGTCGGCGGCCAGCGACTCGACCACAGCCGGGTAATCGGCCACCGGTACGAACTTCACGTCCATGCCCAGTTGCTTGGCCAGGTACTCGCCCAACGGCTTGAACTTGCGCTGCAACTCGGTGGGTGCTTCGTCGGGGATGGCGCTGACTCGCAACACTTCAGCAGCCTGGACGACAACGGCACAGCAAGACAGCACAAGGCCGGCGGCGAGCGCCAAGGGGCGTTTAAGCATGGGTGTTCTCCGGTTCAATAGCGGGGAAATGCCGACAAATCCGTCGACTCCAAGGATTATAAGAGGCCAAAGCCCAAAGGCCAGCTTTGCTACAATCGCGCAACAATCTGACCTGCCGAGGTGCGTATGAGCGAGCCGATTCGCCTGACCCAGTACAGCCATGGTGCCGGCTGTGGCTGCAAGATTTCCCCCAAGGTGCTGGATGTGATCCTTGCCGAAAGCGGCACCCAGGCCCTGGACCCGAAGCTGTGGGTTGGCAACGCCTCGCGCGACGACGCTGCCGTGTATGCGCTGGACGACGAGCGCGGCGTGGTCTCGACCACCGACTTTTTCATGCCGATTGTCGATGACCCGTACGACTTCGGCCGCATCGCCGCCACCAACGCCATCAGCGACATCTACGCCATGGGCGGCGACCCGCTGATGGCGATTGCCATTTTGGGCTGGCCGGTCAATGTGCTGCCACCGGAAGTGGCCCGCGAAGTGATTCGTGGCGGCCGTGCGGTGTGCGCCGAAGCCGGCATTCCGCTGGCTGGCGGCCACTCCATCGACGCCCCCGAACCCATCTTCGGCCTGGCCGTCACTGGCGTGGTCAGCAAGCGCCACCTCAAGCGCAACGACACCGCCACTGCCGGCTGCCAACTGTACCTGACCAAACCCCTGGGCATCGGCATCCTTACCACAGCCGAGAAAAAGGCCAAGTTGCGTGCACAGGACCAGGGCCTGGCCCGAGACTGGATGTGCACCCTCAATACCCCCGGCAGCCGCTTCGGCAAACTCGATGGGGTGAAGGCCATGACCGACGTCACCGGCTTTGGCCTGCTCGGCCACATGGTGGAACTGGCCGAAGGCAGCGGCCTTACCGCGCACCTGGACTACGCCGCCGTACCGCGACTGCCCAGCGTCGAGCATTACTTGGCCGAAGGTTGCATCCCCGGCGGCACGCTGCGTAACTTCGAAAGCTACGGCCACAAACTCGGCGCACTCAGCGACGAGCAGAAACACCTGCTGTGCGACCCGCAAACCAGCGGCGGCCTGCTGGTAGCGGTCAGCCCTGAAGGTGAAGACGCGTTCCTGGCAGTCGCTGCCGAACTGGGCCTGCAACTGTCGCCAATCGGCAAGCTGGTCGAACGACAGAGCCACGCGGTCGAGGTGATCTGATGCGCCCCGACTGCACCGATTTCCGCCAGCTGTTTCTCGACGACGTGCCGATGATGGATATGCGGGCACCCGTCGAGTTTTCCAAAGGCGCCTTTCCGGGCGTAGTCAATTTGCCGCTGATGAATGATCAGGAACGGCAGAAGGTCGGCACCTGCTTCAAGCAGCAGGGCCAGACAGCTGCCATCGCCCTTGGCCACCAACTGGTCAGCGGCACCACTAGGCAGGCTCGGCTGGACGCCTGGGTGGCGTTTACCCAGGCCCACCCCGAAGGCTACCTGTACTGCTTCCGTGGCGGCCTGCGCTCGCAGATCGTGCAGGGCTGGTTGCGTGATGAAGCGGGCATCCAGTACCCGCGCGTCAAGGGCGGTTACAAGGCCATGCGGACCTTCTTGCTGGAAACCACCCAACAGGCGGTGGCGCAGTGCGATTTTGTGCTGCTGGGCGGCCTTACCGGTACTGGCAAGACCGACGTGCTGCATCAGCTGGATAACGTGCTGGACCTGGAAGGCCATGCCAACCATCGCGGCTCCAGCTTCGGCAAACGCGCCACCGCGCAGCCGGCGCAGATCGACTTCGAAAACCAGCTGGCCATCGACGTACTGAAGAAACGCGACCGAGGCATTGAACAGTTCGTACTGGAAGATGAAGGCCGCATTGTCGGCAGTTGCACCGTGCCGCTGGAGCTGTACCAGGGCATGCAGCAATACCCGCTGGTGTGGCTGGAAGACAGTTTTGCCAACCGCGTTGAGCGCATCTTGCGTGATTACGTGGTCAACCTGAGTGCCGAGTTCACCGCTGTGCATGGCGAGGAAGAAGGCCGCCGGTTGTTTGCCGAACGCATGCTGCAAAGCATGGCCAACATCTGCAAGCGCTTGGGTGGCGAGCGATATCAGCGGTTGTCGACACTGCTGGCCCAGGCGCTGGAAGAACAGCAGCGCAGCGGCGCGGTGGAGTTGCACCGGGGCTGGATCGAAGGCTTGTTGAACGAGTATTACGACCCGATGTATGCCTACCAGCGTGCGGCGAAGGCTGAGCGTATCGAGTTTGCCGGGGATGCCTTGGAAGTGCGCGAGTACCTCAAGGCCCGGGCGCTACGCGAGCGTCATCCTTGAGACCGCATCGCCTTCTTCGCGGGTAAACCCGCGAAGAGGCCGGTACAGGCAACCTCACTGCCCCGGGCTAAGCACCCGCTCCAGCTCCGCCGCCCGGTCGCGGGTCATGGCCATCACACACGTCCCACCTTCCAACTGCGCCAGGGTCCCGCCACTGGCCCGCACATGGAACTGGCAATTGCCATCGCGGTAGGCCATCCACTTGCGCTGCACATCACGCAAGCTTTTCTGCTGCCCAGTCTCCAGCTTGCCCATCAACTGTTTGTACACCCGGTTCAAACGCTGGTCCTGCACCTGTGTTTCAGCCTGGATGCATGCACTCATGGCCACCGTGCTGGAGGCCTTGTCCATGCACTGCCCGTAGGCCGGCGTGTAGTCGTCCGCCACTGCTAATGGCAGCACACAAGCCAGTGCCAGGCCTGTCAGATAATGTTTGGTCATGCGCCCCCTCCTTGTGGGTATCAAAGCGTCTGCGGCTGCTCTGGTGGCATCAGTACGTTGCCCGGCTCGAAGCGCAACGATGGCATCTGCGTTGCCGCGTAAAGCGTCACAGCCAACGCTGCGATCAACGCTACATCAAGCCAGCTCCAACCCGGCATGTCGTTGGCGCTGCGTGCCTTACAGCAATGCCAGGCCTGGCCTACACAAAACACCACCATCGCCGCCAGCCACAGGTAAAAACCGGCGCCAAAGCCGGTCCGCTCATGGAACGCGTAGCTCTGGTTGTCCGGCAAGCGGTCTATTCCGAAACTGCTGGCGGCCAGGTACACAGCTGCCAACCCGGCCAGCAAGGCCAGTCTGCGAAACCGCCGATGGGCAAGGATGGCCAGGGCCAGCAGCGGGTTGGCAAACCATTGGAACAGCCCGAAGGCCATGCCCCATGGCCCGTACAGCAGCATCTGCAGGGCCGGCATGTGGCGCTCGCCGCTCATCAGCGCACCATCGAAAAACAGGGCGAGTACGTACAGCAGCAAGCTGATGCTCAGGTAGAAAACGGGCAAGGGATGTACCTGGTGGAAGCGGAACAGGCTACGACCTTAACCCAGCCCCTGCCCCGCTTCCAGACCCTCAATAGGTGCCCCGCCGTGGTGCTCGCTGTACAGCTGTTCAAGCGGGTACGGACTCGGTGAGTCGGCTACGAGCATGGGGCACCGGGGCACAAGTGAGAATTGCTCCCGAATAGTATCTATTCGCCAGACTATGCAACAGGCGGTTCCAGCAGCAGGCCGTAGAGACCCGAGTCGGACAACTCGCCGGCCACGCACCAGCGTGCCCGCAGCGTGCCTTCCAGCACGAAACCCTGGCGCTCCAGGGTGCGTGCCGAGCCTTGGTTGCGTGGGTCGATTTCGCCTTCAAGGCGGCGCATGTGCAGGGTGTGGGCGAGGTAGTCGATGAAGCAGGTCAATGCCTCGTCCATGTAGCCCCTGCCCTGCACCGCGCTGGCCAGGCAGTAGCCGATTTCGCCACGGCGGGAGACATCGTCGATGTTGAAAAGCTGCACCATGCCGATGAGTTCGCCGTTGTCGCGGCGGTACATACCGAGCTTGAGCTGGTCGCCATTGGCATAGGCTTCTCGGTCGGCGGCCAAGGCGCTTTCGGCTTCGGCCAGGTCTTGCCAGGGGGCATGGTGCCAATAACGCATGACCTCGGGGTCGGCCATGATCGCCAGCCATTGCGCGGCATCGGCATGGCGCATGGGGCGCAAGTGCAGACGCGGGCTGTCGAGGCAGAGGTCACTGGGGAAACTGCGGGGTGGGGTCACGCCGGATCTCCTGTCCATTGCTGGGGAGATGACAGTTTAACGTCAAGCGCAGGGTTCGGGCATCCCGGGGCTGCCGCGCAGCCCATCGCGACACAAGGCCGCTCTACAGAGAGCGTGCCAGCTTTCTCAGAGAGAGTACTTCTGCAGGTTCGCCATCATCTGCTGCAGCGCCTGCAGGCTGTCCTGCGGGTGCACGGCGCCGTCAAAGTCACCAATCCGCGCCCAGTTTTCCGCTACCTGCTCCGGGGTAAAGCCTTCGCGCGGATCAAATCCTACCCCCAGGCTGCGCTCCCAGCGCACTTTGCCCACCCAGCCGCCACCCACCTCGAACAGTTCGCCCGTGCCCTGGCACTGCTCGCTACCCAGGTACACCACCAGCGGGCTGACCAGTTCCGGCTTGAGCCGCTCGAAGACCTGAGGCGGGATCAGCCCTTCGGTCATGCGGGTGCCGCCGGTAGGGGCGATGGCGTTCACCAGAATGCCGTGCTTGCGCCCTTCGATTGCCAACGTGCGGGTCAGCCCGTACAAGCCAAGCTTGGCCATGCCGTAGTTGGCCTGGCCGAAATTGCCGTAGATACCAGAGGTGGAGGCGGTGAAGATCACCCGCCCCCAGTTCTGCTCGCGCAGGTGTGGCCAGGCGGCACGGGTGACCTTGAAGGCCCCTTCCACATGCACCTGATAAACTTGCTCCCAGTCGCTGTCGTCCATCTTGTGGAACGTCTTGTCGCGCAGGATGCCGGCATTGTTCACCAGCACATCGACCCGACCGAAGCTGTCCAGCGCCTGTTCGACGATGCGTGCGCCCTGGCTGACCGAGTCATGGTTGGCGATGGCGGTGCCACCGGCGGCGCGGATCTCTTCTACCACCCGGTCGGCGGCCGAGGCGCTGGCACCTTCACCATGGGTAGAGCCGCCGAGGTCATTGACCACGACCCTGGCACCCCGCGCGGCGAACAGCAGCGCATGGGCGCGGCCCAGCCCACCGCCGGCTCCGGTGACGATCACCACGCGATCTTGCAGACGGACAGGCTCGCTCATGCTCATGGCTCCAGGCAGGTTCAGGTCAGCCAAGTGTCCGCCGCCAGCGGCAGACGGACAATCAAGCTCACGCAGGCTGAATGCCTGGCAATAACGCAGGGCGATGAGGCCCGGTCAGGACCACGCCACTTTCTGCGGGTAATAGCTCAGCGGCTGTTCCCGAAAAGCCAGGTAGTGGCGCAGGACCTGCACAGGCGCCTCGGTGTGCGGGTAATGGCCGATGCCCTGCAACTGCACGGTATCCGGCTCCGGCACCAGTTGCCGATAACGCTCCAGCATGTGCCCGCCGGAAAGTGGGTCAACCACGCCATTGATGAAGCGCAGGGGTACGCCTTTGCGCTGCATCGCCCCGACCCAGCGTTCGCGATGCAACCTGCGCTCGGGCATGTAGCTCACCAGCTTGTGCAGGATGCGCGTGCCCCGGTTGGCGGCGATCAGGCTCCAGAAATCATCCAGCGCACTTTCGCTGGGGTGGGTGCAGGGGCCGTATACCTGGGTCACGCTGCGCACCAGGTCGTCACGCCCGAACGAGCGCCCGACCAGCCAGCCGAACCGGCTAAGCAGCAGTTTCTGGATCAGCAGCATGCGACAGCTTTCGGGGAATAGGCCGCTGTTGAGGAACACGCAGCTGGCTATGTCGGCACGCTGTTCGTGATGCCGCGCCAGCAGTTCCTGGGCCACGCTGCCGCCGTAGTCATGAGCCAACAGGTGCACAGGCTGGTCGACCTGCAAGTGGCCGAGCAAGGCCTGCTGCAGGTCGGCTTGCTCCATCAGGCTGTACGCGTGATCGACCGGCTTGGCCGAGTCGCCAAAACCGAGCATGTCGCAAGCGATCACCCGAAAGCGTTGGGTCAAAGGCCCCCACAGGTAGTGCCAGTCCCAGCTGGCCGTGGGGAAGCCGTGTAACAGAAGCAGGGGCTCTCCTTGCCCTGCGGTCCAGTAGCGGATGCTCTGGCCCCGGAAGTTGAAGCTTTGTCCCCGGGTACGCCAGACGCACAATGGAATTTCGGCCATAGGCATCAGAAGTAACCCGGTGAAGTGATAGGGACGGGATAGGGCAAGGCTGCGGTCATTGCATGTCACCTCGGCACATACATGTGCTCTCTGTGTCGAGGCAAAGTCTAGCCAGCAGCACACTGGCTGGAACTTGCGTTGCCAGCCAGCTTGATGACTGTGCGAGTCAGTGGCACGAACGGTCAGAGCAACAGGGCCAGCAACGGTGCCGCGAACAGGTTCAGCAAGCCGGTCAACACCATGACCAGGCCGGCCACCGAGCCTTCCTCGCGGCCCACCTCCTGCGCCCGGCTGACCCCGGCACCATGCGCACCGACACCAAAAAGCGCCCCCCGTGCCAGCGGCGTGCGCAACGGCAACCAACGCAGCAGCACGCCGCCGAACATGGCGCCGAGCACGCCGGTGAACATCACGAACACCGCTGTCAGCTCTGGCACGCCGCCCAGGTCATGGGCCAACGGCATGGCAAACGGTGTGGTAATCGAACGCGGCACCAGCGACAGGCTGGTCGCGCTGTCCAGCGCCAGCAGGTGCGCCAGCCCCCAGGAACTGGCGATCGAGGCACTGCTGCCAGCGACCATGCCCACCATCAGCGCCGGCCAATGGCGCGCCAACATCGCCCGCTGCTGCCAGATGGGCACCGCGAAGGCGACGGTCACCGGGCCAAGCACGCTCATCAACCAATGGGTATTGCGCGCATATTCGGCATACGCGGTGTGCAGCGGCACCGCCACCGCCAGCAACAGCACCGGTACCAGGATCAACGGCGACAGCAGGTAGCGCCCGCTGCGCCGGTACAGCCAACGGCTGCCCAGGTAGGCCAGCAAGGTCAGGGCCAGCCAGAACAGCGGCATGGGTTCAAGGCTCATGGCGCAACCTCCAGCGGCACACCAGTTCCACGGTGAGCGCGGTCACCACCATGACCATCAGCGTGCTAACGCCGATCACCAGCAAGATGCGCCAGCCCTCCTCACGGATCAGCGAGCCGTAGTCCAGCAGGCTCATCAACGCCGGAATGAAGAACAGCAGCATCTCGGCCATCAGCCAGCCGGCGCCCAGTTGCAGCATGGCCGGCTTGAGCACACCGGACGCGAACAGTATCAGCAGCAGCGCCAGGCCCATCACGCCGCCGGGGATCGGCCAATCCAACCAGGTGGCAAGCTGGCCTCCCAGCAGAAACAAGGCATAAAGAGTTGCCAGCTCGACAAGCAGGCGCAGGGCTTTTTTCAACAATGCGGGTTTCATGGCGGGGGTTCCTCGACAGGCCCTCATTTTAAGATTTGGCTGCCTAGGCCAGAAGCGAATTGTTAGACTGATCGCCATTCCAGAATGGAATTCAGAGCATGGAATTCAAACAGCTGCGCAGTTTTTTCGAAGTGGTCCACCGCGGTGGTTTTACCCAGGCCGCGCAAACCCTGCACATCAGTCAATCGGCCGTGAGCAAGCAGGTGGCGCAGCTGGAGCAAGATGTGGGCCAGCCGCTGCTGGAGCGCCAGGCCTCCCAGCTGCACCTGACAGCGGCCGGGCGCATTGTGCTGGAGCGCGGCGAAGCCCTGCTGCGCCAGCGCCAGGCGCTGCTCAACGAACTGGACGACCTCAGCCAGATGGAGCGCGGCGAACTGCGCCTGGGCTTGCCGATGTTGGGCAGTGACGCCTTGTTCGCCGGGCTTTTTGCCGAGTACCGGCGACGTCACCCGAACATCGCGATTCAGTTGCTGGAAGGCGGTAGCCGCAGTGTCGAACAGGCGGTCAAGAGTGGCGAGCTGGAACTGGGTGGTAGCCTGACACCCAGCGACGAGGCGTTCGACTACCAGCCATTCTGCAACGAGCCATTGGATGCCCTGTTGCCGACGGGGCATTCATTGGCGAGCCTGGACGGGGTGGACCTGGGGCAACTGGCCGATACGCCGTTCCTGTTGTATCAACGCAGCTTTGTGCTCAACGACCGGCTGCTGAAGGCGTGCCAGCAACAGGGCTTTACCCCGAAGGAAGGCGGCCGCAGTGGCCAGGCGGATTTTTTGGCGGCGTTGGTGGCGGCAGGCCAGGGTGTGGTGTTGCTGCCCCGTGTGGTGGCAAAAGCGCTGGAGCGCCCTGGGGTGGTGCGCTTGCCGCTACGTTCGCCGGCGGATTTGCGCTGGGACATCGCCTTTATCTGGCGGCGTGGGGCCTACCTGTCACGGGCGGCGAAGGCGTGGTTGGCATTGTTGCGCGAGTGCCCGGTACCTGGCTGCAAGTAATGTGTTGGCCTTGCTGGCCTCTTCGCGGGTTTACCCGCGAAAGGGCCAGTACAGCAATAATGATATGTCAGTCTTTCAGCGCTTGAGCCAATTCAGCCAACCAAGGCTCGGCATCCGCCTCTGGGGTCACTGTCTCGCTGGCATCCAGCCGCAACATCGGCTGCACTTCGCGCACGCCCAATTCGGCAAACAGCTCGCGCATCTGCTCGCCACCGCCGCAATAGGTATCACCGTAGCTGGAGTCACCCAGTGCAATCACCGCCCCCGGTAGACCACGCCAGGCCGCAGGCAAGGTATCGCGAAGGGTGCTGTACAGTGGCATGAGGTTGTCCGGCAATTCACCCATGCCGGTGGTCGAGGTCACGGCAAGCAAGGCATCGGGGGCAAAACCTTCAAGGTCATGCTGGGTGGCACGTGCCGCATGCCAGGCCTCCAGGCCCGCTGCCTTGAGCAGCGTTTCAGCGTGACGGGCGACTTCTTCGGCGGTGCCATAGACCGATCCGGAAATAATGGCGACTTTCATCGGGTAGAGGATTCCGAAACTGAGTAAAAACGTAGGATACTAGCATCCGGCGCTGGCAAAAGGCCGCCTCTACCAAAGTCTCCGTCCTCAGCCCCTCTTTGCCCAATGGCCCGAACATGATCAATGCGCAATTGCTGCAATCGATGGTCGATGCGTCCAATGACGGGATCGTGGTTGCCGAACAGGAAGGCGACGACACCATCCTGATCTACGTGAACGCCGCCTTCGAACGCCTGACCGGCTACAGCCGCGATGAAGTCCTCTATCAGGATTGCCGCTTTCTTCAGGCGGACGACCGTGACCAGCTTGGCCGCGCACGTATCCGCAGGGCCTTGGCCGAAGGCCGCCCCTGCCGCGAAGTGCTGCGCAATTACCGCAAGGATGGCAGCGCCTTCTGGAACGAGCTGTCGATTACCCCGGTAAGGCACGCTGCGGATCAGCGCACCTACTTCATCGGTATCCAGAAAGACGTCAGCCGCCAGGTCGAACTGGAACGGCAACTGGCGGAACTGTGCGCTCGTCCGAAACCCGACGAACGCGCTTGAACCAAGTACGCCATGCACGGTCAATCCCGATGAAGAAATCGCCACCACCGAGTTCGATCATGCAAGCAGACGCCCTCCTGACCCAGGCCGAGCTGGATTTCATCCAGAACATGCAGCATTCGCCACAATTGAACCTGGCCGACTCCATGTCGAGCCTGCTGGTCAATGGCGACCGCCGCATCCAGAGCCTGCTCACCCGGCTGGTGGCGAACGAACAGGTTACCTTGCAGGCCCAGTTCAACAACCAACAGATCAGCTTCCCCCTGCAATTGGTGGAGGACGAGTTCCACGCCCTGCACCTGCAACTGGGTTCACCGGAAATCTACGAAGACGGCCCCATGCTGCGCCCTTGGCGCCTGTCGATGGACCAGCCGAGCGCACTGCTCGGTGCCCATGACGAGATCAGCGGCCTGTGGGTGCGTGATATTTCCTTCAAAGGTGTGCTGCTGGAAGTCCGTGACCTGCCCTCGCCACCCGCCCGCTTCGAACTGCGCTTCGCCCCCGGCGGCATCAGCCCGATCGAACTGCACGGCGTACTGGGCCGGCGCATTGGCCCGGACCTGGCGGCCTATGACCTCAGCCAAAGCCCGGCCGAAGAAATCGAGCGTCTGCGCGACTACATCCTCCAGGCCCACCGCCGGGCCCACCCCGACCTGCACACTCAGGTATCTAGCTGACCTGCCAGAAACTGCCGCAGCCGCTGGCGCATGACACTACCCTGCGCTCCCAGGCAGGCGATAGCACTGCCAGCCAGGCTGGCCTGTGCCACTTCCGCCGCCTCACCGGCCAGTAACAACGGGCAGTCCAATACCGCCGCTAGGCGAGCCAAGTGCCGGATGAGTGCTGCGGTAGGCGGCTGATGGGAAAACAACACCAGGGCATCCGGCTTCAGGCGTTCGCAAACCAGCGCCAGCTCCTGCAGTGGCTGCCCGCTCGCCAACGGGGTCACACCTGTTTCGTCGCTGCCCAGGATCAGGCTGGTGACCAGCAGCTCAAGCTCATGGCACTGCCCCGGTAATGGCGCCAACAGCACGCTGCGGCTACGCGGCACATGGGCAAGCTGCAAACGAGCGAACACCCGGCCGCGCAAGAACTGGTCAAAGAACAGCCATTCACTGGCCTGCCCATAGCCGCCCTGGCGGACGGCCATGTCGTGCCACACAGGCATGAACACTTCGCTGAAAACGTGGTCCAGGGTGCTGGCGGCAAACACCTCCTGGAAAAGCAGATCAAGGCCCGCCATGTCGAAACGCTGCACCGCCAGGCGGATCTGGTGCTGCCAGCGTAGCCAGGCGTCCGTCGCATCACCGGCCTGGTCGGCAAGGGCATGGCCACGCGCAAGAATACTGCCCACTTTGCTGACCGCCACACCGCGCTCCAGCCACCCGAGGATACGGCGGATTTCATCGATATCGGCCTGGGAATACAGGCGGTGGCCACTGTCGGTACGGATTGGCTGGATCAGGCCATAACGACGCTCCCAGGCCCGCAGGGTCACAGCGTTGACACCGGTCAGACGGGAAACTTCACGAATTGGAAACAGCTCCTTCTGTTCGAAACTCGCATCGATCACCGGATTACGTCGCTGTTCGTTCATCTGCAAGGGGTACCCTGAGTGCGGAAGTTGAACGGGTATTCTACTGCGACGGCACGCGCCGCAGGGTGCAACCGTTGGCCGGATGACATTTGCCGCAGATCGCACATGCGCGATAATCCGCGCCCGATTCTTGCATGCACGCCTGTGTCGCCCACCACCCCGGGCCACACAGCCAAAGGGGCCAGCTACCCGCCAGCCCCGTTGCCAGGAGATATACGATGTCTACCCCACCCGTCACCCTGATGGTGTCGCGCCGCGCCGCCCATGGCCGCTACCAGGACTTGCTGGCCTGGTTGCATGAAGGCGAGCAGCTGGCCACCGACTTTCCCGGCTACCTTGGCTCGGGCATCCTTGCGCCGCCCCGCGATGGCGACGAATTCCAGATTATCTTCCGCTTCAGCGACGAGCCCACCCTGCATGCCTGGGAACACTCCGCCTCGCGCCGGGCCTGGTTACAACGCGGCAACGGCCTGTTCGAACGTCCCAAAGAGGCGCGCGTAAGGGGTATCGACGACTGGTTTGGCACCAACACGGTGCAAAAACCACCCCGCTGGAAACAGGCCGTGGCGATCTGGCTGGCATTCTTCCCGGTCTCGTTGCTGTTCAACCTGCTGTTTGGCCACTGGTTGGCAGCGCTGGACTTGGTACCCCGGGTACTGCTCAGCACCCTGGCGCTGACACCCGTGATGGTCTACCTGTTCATCCCCCTGTCCACCCGCCTGCTGGCCGGTTGGCTGCATGCCACCCCAACGCCCCCTGGCGCCCTGCGCAGCCGCTGAGGGCAGGCCATACAACAGGGAAACAGTTCGGGTATGCTGGGTGGCAACCAAAGGACAGACAAGTTGACCGCCCGAACATGAACAGCCCCATTCTCGTTACCGGAGCCAGCCAGCGCGTCGGGCTGGCCCTGGCCCTTGAACTGGCACAGGCCGGCCATACAGTGGTCAGTGCCAGCCGCAGTGTCCAGCCACAGACGGCCCACCCGAACATCGTGCAGTTCCAGGCCGACCTGTGCCAGGCGGCCGACCGCCAGGCCCTGATCGATCACCTGCACAGCCATTACGACGGCCTGCGCGCCATCATCCACAATGCCTCGCTGTGGCTTGATGACGGGCTCGACAACCTTGAAACCATGTTCCGCCTGCACGTCGAAGCGCCCTACCACCTCAACCTGGCCCTGGGCGACCTGCTGGCCAGGGTGGACAAAGCCGACATCATCCACATCTGCGACGAAACGTCCTCACGCGGCAGCAAGAGCCACATCGGTTATGCCGCCACCAAGGCCGCGCTGCAGAACATGGTGCTGTCGTTCGCCGAAAAATATGCGCCCAAGGTGCATGTGAACGGTATCCTGCCTGGGCTGCTGATCCTCAAGGAAGGGGGCGATGAAGCCTACCGCCAGCAAACCCTGAAAAAGGCCTTGCTGGAATTCGAACCCGGCGCCGGCCCGCTGATCGAGACCGTCAAGTACCTGCTCGCCAGCCAGTACAGCACCGGCAGCCAGGTGGTCATCAACGGCGGCCGCCACTTGAAAAACCGCATGACTTGAGAGACGCCCATGACCCCACAGCAACAGCTCGAACTCGAAGCCGCCGCGTTCCGGCGTTTGGTCGAACACCTGCAAAAGCGCACCGACGTGCAGAACATCGACCTGATGAACCTGTCCGGTTTCTGCCGCAACTGCCTGTCCAAGTGGTACAAGGCCGCAGCGGACGAGCGCCAGCTCGACCTGAGCCTGGATGACGCCCGCGAAACGGTGTACGGCATGCCCTACGGCGAGTGGAAAGCCCAACACCAGAAAGAAGCCAGCGCCGAACAACAAGCGGCGTTCGAAAAAGGAAAACCTCGTGACTGATCTGAACACCCTGCGCACCAGCCTGGCCAGCGGCCAACATGTATTTGCCGATACCCTGGCGTTCATTGCCGACAATTACAGCTACCAGCCCCAGGCCTTCAACAATGGTGGCGTGGAAAATGCGGCTGGGCAGAACGAAGGTTCGTGCAAGACGTTGGGCCTGGCACTGCTGGAAGGGCTGAGCGATCAGGAAGCGCTGCTGGCCTTTGGCGAGCACTACCGTGATGTGGTGGCCACGCCTGAGGGTAGCGACCATGGCAATATCCGTGCGCTGATCAAGCATGGGCTGGCTGGGGTGAAGTTTGCTGCGCAGCCTTTGGCGCGCAAGGCTTGAGATAGCCGGGGCCGCTTTACGGCCCCAAAATTTTGAGCCCACCATCAATCCATGATGGTGCCAGGCCCTCCTTCTTCCAGCCCTCCCTGCTGCAACCACTGCAAGGCTACCGGCCACAGGCTTTCGCGAAAGCGGTCATGGAAGAACGCGAAGTGGCCAATTTCCTCGACCGAGATATCCACAGGCGCGATGCGCAGGTGCCGGGCACCCTGCATATAACGCAGCAAACGCTCGGTGGCCGCGACGGTGCCGAAAGGGTCATCGGTCAGGCTGATGGCCAGGGTTGCCGCCCGCACCTGAGCGAACGGGAGCGTTTTCAGTTCACGGCCGCTGGGCCGGTGTTCGTAACGCGGGGTTCGTGTGGTCCAGTCGTGCACCACCCCGGACGGCGTGTCCTCCAGCCAACCCAGGCGCTTGCCGGGAAAGTAGCCAAACACCCGGTTCAATAGCGGCATCACCACATGCCACTTGCCAAACAGCTGCCAGCGCTGGTCGGCCGCGTAGTCGCGCCAGTAAGCAAACTGCGCGCCCACCATCACCACGCGGCGCACCCGATTGGCAGATGGCGCCAGGCCCACTGCACAGCCGCCGAAACTGTGCCCCACCACATCCACCGGCTGGCCAGGGAAATGCGTTGCCGCATGCGCCAGCATGGCTTCGAAATCGAGCCTGCCCCAGTCGCTCCATGAAGCCTGAAAACCGCGCAACGAAGCCGGGCGGGATTCGCCGATACCCCGGTAATCGTAGGTCAGCACATCGAAGCCCTGGGCGAACAGGAAGTCGGCAAAGCGTGAGTAATAACGGCAGCGTACCGAAGTGGCAGCGTTGATGATCACCAGCGGGCGCTGGGGGTCTGGCTGGGCGTGGCGCCAGCAGAAACCGCCGAGGCTGTAACCGTCGGCTGCGGGGTGGCGAAAGGCTGTGGCGGGTTGGGTGAGGCTGCTCATGGCGCATTCCCTGTTGTTGTGCGCCAAAACTAGCAAAGATTTTATAGCCTGTACCGGCCCGTTCGCAGGTGAACCCGCAAAAGAACCGGTACAGGCTATCGCCGATTACAGCTCGACGCAGTCGAACTTCACATCGGTAGCCACGTCTTCGTCGTAGTTGACGTCAGCACGCTCGAAGCCGAACAGGTTGAGGAACTGCTTCTTGTAACCGGCATAGTCGGTCAGCTCGAACAGGTTCTCGGTGGTCACCTGTGGCCACAGGGCCTTGCAGGCGCTCTGCACGTCGTCACGCAGTTCCCAATCGTCCAGACGCAGGCGGCCCTTCTCGTCGAGTTCGGCCGGGGCACCGTCGGCACGGTACATACGGTCGCGGTACATGCGGTCCAGCTGGTCCTGGGTGCCTTCGTGAACGCCCTTCTCCTGCATGATCTTGAAGACCATCGACAGGTACAGCGGCATCACCGGAATGGCCGAGCTGGCCTGAGTGACCACCGACTTCAGCACCGCCACGTTGGCGCCCCCCTTGAGTTCGCCGGCCAGTTTCTGGTCCAGGCGCAGGGCGGTTTCGTCCAGGTCCTGCTTGGCCTGGCCCAGCGCGCCGTGCCAGTAGATCGGCCAGGTGATGTCGCTGCCGATGTAGCTGAAGGCCACGGTGCGGGCGCCTTCGGCCAGCACGTCAGCGCCCGCCAGGGCGTCGATCCACAGCTGCCAGTCCTGGCCCCCCATGACGGTGACAGTGTCGGCGATTTCCTGCTCGGTGGCCGGCTCGATGCTGGCCTCGATGATGGTGTCCTTGTTGGTGTCGATGGCGGTCGACTTGTATGGCTGGCCGATTGGCTTCAGGGCCGAACGCACCAGTTCGCCGGTTTGCGGCAGCTTGCGCACAGGCGAAGCCAGCGAGTAGATGACCAGGTCAACCTTGCCACCCATTTCGTTCTTGATCAGTTCGATGACTTTGGCACGGGCCTCGTCAGAGAAGGCATCACCGTTGATCGACTTGCTGTACAGGCCCTCGGCCTTGGCAAACTTGTCGAAGGCAGCGGCGTTGTACCAGCCAGCAGTGCCGGCCTTGGTTTCGGTGCCTGGTTTTTCGAAGAACACACCCAGGGTGTCGGCCTTGAAGCCGAACGCTGCGGTGATGCGGGCCGCCAGGCCATAGCCGCTGGAAGCACCGATGACCAGGACCTTCTTCGGGCCATCCTCGCGCACGCCCAGCTTGCGGGTGGCTTCGATCTGGTCACGGACGTTGAGCTCGCAGCCCTTGGGGTGAGTCGTGGTGCAGATGAAACCGCGAACCTTAGGATGAATGATGGCCAATGTCTGTACCTCGTCAGGTTTATGCCGGGGAAGCGCCGCTTGAGGCGATTCCGATTGATCAGAGGGTGAGACTACCCCCGCAGGTTATCCGACACATATTACGGGGTGATCAAAGGGATGCAAAACGGTGGCAACCTCAATCCGGCAGTAAAGCCGCTCTAAGCCAATCCAGAAACTGCCTGGCCAGCGGATCATCCTGACTGTCCCGATGTACCAGACAAGCCCACGCGGGCCCGCGAACGCGCTGCGCCGACAACGCCTGCAAACGCCCCTCTTCCACTGCCCGCCGCGCCAGCAACTGGCTGACCAACGCCACCCCAAGCCCCTCGCTCGCCGCATCCAGCAACAAACCGGGGTCGGAAAAGTTCAACCCTTTGCCCTGCTGCCCCACCTCTTCGCCGCCTTCCAGTTGCCAGTGGCTCCAGTCCATTTCGCGCTCGCCATGCAGCGTGGTGCGCTGCTGTACCGGCGTTTGCAGCAAGACTGGGTGGCAAGCCGGGTACAGCTGGTCTTGATGCAGCACGCTGAAACTGCACTCGGCCTGAGCACTGAGGTCGTCGCGGATGGCAAGGTCGATGGTTTCGGTGGCCATGTCCGGCACCTCGAAACTGGTGAACAACCACAAGTCCACCTCCGGGCAGCGCTGATGGAAGTCCGTCAGTCGCGGCAACAGCCAGTGCCTGGCAAACGCCGGGCTGGTATTCACCACCAACTGGTTGGGCTTGCGGTACTGGTCGAGCCGACGAATGCCCACGGCCAGGTGCTGCAGCAATGATTGCGTGGTACTGAGCAGGTCGTGCCCGGCGTCTGTCAGGCTCACGCTGCGGCCACTGCGGTAGAACAGCGGCTGTTCCAGGTAGGTTTCCAGGCTGCGGATCTGCTGGCTGATGGCCGACTGGGTCAGGTTCAGCGCCTCGGCGGCCTTGTGGAAGCTACCCAGTCGCGCGGCGGCCTCGAAGCCGCGCAGGGCATTCAGGGGTGGCCAGTGTTTAAGCATGATTGATAAGCCCTGCTAATCAAATGTGCGCTAAATCTATCGTTTGTCGCCAGCCATGCCTAGCCATAGCATGAACACCAACACCCGCGACGGCGGGCTTCGTTGATAAAAAACCCTAATAGATCGGAGTTCACTATGCACCTGTCCCTCGACAGCGGCTGGCGCATGCCCGCCGAATGGGCACGCCACGCGGCAACCTGGATGGTCTGGCCACACAATCAGGCCCTGTGGGAAAGCGGCTGGAACGTGCGCCTGGCCGATGTCCAGCAGGACTACGCCCGAGTCGCAGCGGCCATCGCCCGTTTCGAGCCGGTGAAGATGGTGGCCGCCCCGTCCGCCGTGGCCAGCGCCCGCGCCCTGTGTGGTGCCAACATCGAGCTGATCGAACTGGCGGTGGACGACAGCTGGTGCCGTGACAGCGGCCCGAGCTTCATCTGCCACCCGCAGCACGGCCTGGCCGGCCTGAGCTGGCGCTTCAATGCCTGGGGCGGCAAGTCGCAGCACAGCCAAGACCGCAGCCTGGGCCGGCGCATCCTCGACCAGCTGGGCCTGGACGGGTTCAGCACTGCACTGTGCAACGAAGGGGGTGCGATTCATGTCGACGGCGAAGGCACGCTGATCACCACCGAATCGGTGCTGCTCAACCCCAACCGCAACCCTGGCGTGAGCAAGGCCGATTTCGAGGCCTGTTTCGCCCGCCACCTGGGCATCCGCAAGACCATCTGGCTGCCAGGTGACCCGCAGTACGTCACCGGCGACATGACCGACGGCCACGTCGATGGCGTGTGCGCCTTCGCCCGCCCTGGCGTGCTGCTGGTGGATGCCACTCGAGACCCGCATTCGGTGTACGCCGAAGTGGTGCGGGAAAACCGCCGCGCCCTGGAGCTGGCAACCGATGCGCAGGGCCGCCACTTCGAACTGCTCGACCTGTACGAGGCCAGCGCCGCCGTTGACCCGAATGCCGAGGTGTTCTGCGCCTCCTACACCAACTTCTACATCGCCAACGGCGCAATCATCATGCCGGCCTATGGCATCGCAGCCGACCAGGACGCAGCTGCGCAACTGGCCCACGCCTTCCCGGGCCGCGAGATCGTACCGGTGCGCATCGACCACATTGCCCACGGCGGTGGCGGCATTCACTGCATCACCCAGCAACAGCCGCAGGTACAGCCATGAGCCTGCTGCGCGTGGCCACCACGCAGATGCCGTGCAGCTGGAACCTGCCCGATAACCTCGACCGCGCCGAACACCTGGTGCGCCAGGCTGCTGCCAAAGGTGCCCAGGTGATCCTGCTGCAAGAGCTGTTCGCCACCCCGTACTTCTGCATCGAACAACACCACCAGCACCAGGCCCTCGCCCAGCCCTATCCCGACAGCCCGATACTGCAGCGCTTCGCGGCGCTGGCCGGCGAGCTGGGCGTGGTGCTACCGCTTAGCTGGTACGAGCGCGCCGGCAATGCCTTTTTCAACTCGCTGACCGTGGCCGATGCCGATGGCCGCCTGCTGGGGGTATACCGCAAGACCCACATCCCCAACGCCATTGGCTACCAGGAGAAGGAATATTTCAGCCCCGGCGACACGGGCTTCAAGGTCTGGGACACCGCGTTCGGGCGACTGGGCATTGGTATCTGCTGGGACCAGTGGTTCCCCGAAACGGCCCGTTGCCTGGCCTTGATGGGTGCTGAAGTGCTGCTGTTCCCCACCGCCATCGGCTCCGAGCCCGGCTGCGCCGAACTGGACTCGCGTGACCATTGGCAAATAGCCATGCGCGGCCACGCCGCCGCCAACCTGCTGCCGGTGGTGGCGGCCAATCGCGTCGGTGAGGAGGTCGCGGCCAGCGATGCATCGTTGTCCATGCGCTTCTATGGCTCGTCGTTCATCTGTGACCACAAGGGCGCCATGCTCAGCGAGGCGGACCGCGACAACACGGGCATCTGGTTGCACGACCTGGACCTTGCAGCCATGCGCGAAGACCGGCTGAGCTGGGGCATCTACCGCGATCGTCGCCCAGAGATGTACGCCCCCCTGCTGACCCTGGACGGCAAGCATCCACACCCCCTGAGGGCCTGAGCATGAAACGCCACGTTCTAGCCGCAATGGCGCTGGCCATCTGCGCCAGCCAGGCACAGGCCGAACAGCCCGTGCTGCGCCTGTACAACTGGGCCGATTATTTTGCCGAAGACACCCTCAAGCAGTTCACGGCCGAAACCGGCATCCAGGTGATCTACGACGTCATGGATGGCAGTGAAGTGCTCGAAGCCAAGCTGATGTCAGGGCGCAGTGGCTACGACCTGGTGTTCCCCGGTGACACCGTTGCCGAGCGGCTGATGCGCGCCGGGAGCCTGCAGCCATTGGACCACAGCCGCCTTGAGGCACTGGACGACATCGAGCCCGGCCTGCGCCAGCTGCATGCTCGCTACCCCAAGGCCAGCCAGGCCACCGTGCCCTACACCTGGGGCACCATCGGCCTGACGGTGAATGCCGACAAAGTCCGCCAGCGCATGCCCGATGCGCCGCTGGACAACCTCGACCTGCTGTTCAAACCAGCGCTGGCCGCCAAGTTCGCCGACTGTGGCATTTCGGTGATCGACTCGCCCGACGAAGTGCTAGCCGTGGTGCTCAACTACCTGGGCCGCGAGCCGCGCAGCGCCAAGCGTGAAGACCTGGCCGCCGCCAGCGAACTGCTCAAGGCCATACGCCCGTACGTGCGCAAGTTCCAGTCGCAGCCGGTGACCGAACTGGTCAACGAAAACCTGTGTGTGTCGCTGGGCTACAGCGGCGACGTGATCCAGGCCCAGCGTACCGCCGATGCCGCAGGCAAGCACCTGGACTTCCAATACCGTGTCCCCCGCCAGGGCACCACGGTGTGGATGGACACCATGGCCATCCCGGCCGATGCCAAGCACCCGGAATACGCCTATCGTTTCATCAACTTCGTCATGCGCCCGGCAAACATGGCCGCCATCAGCAACTTCACCGGCTACCCCACCGCCAGCGCCAAAGCGCGCCAGGCCGTGGACCCGCGCATGCGCGACAACCCCGACATCTACCTCGACGAAGCCACCTACACCCGGCTGATTCCGGGACGTGATATCCCACAGGCCGACATGCGGGCACGCATGCGCGTGTGGACACGCTTCAAGACTGCACAGGACTGACCCATGCCTAGCCGTAGAACCTTCCTGCAACTGTCACTGGCCGCTGGCCTCGGCACCGGCCTTGGCCTGCCGCTGGGCCTGGCCCGCGCTGAAGAACCGGGGCGCTGGTTCATGCCCGACGAAGGTGAACCACAGCAACGCGCCTTCATCGCCTTTGGCGCGCAGGATGCCATTTGGGAAGACTTCACCGCCGATGTGCAAGCTGCCCTGGGCCGTATCGCCCAGGCCATCGCGCGTTATCAGCCGGTCACCGTGTTCTGCCGGGCCAGCGAACGCAAGCTGGCCGAGCAGCACTGTGGCAGCCCACGCACCCGCTTTGTCGAATGCAACCTGGACGATATCTGGATGCGCGACATTGGCGCCAACTTCGTCCTCGATGACGACGGCGCGCTGGGTGCGGTGGACTTCAATTTCAACGGCTGGGGCAACAAGCAGCGCCACCGCAACGATGCGCAGCTGGCCAAACGGGTCGCTACCCTGGCGGGCGGTCAGTACCAACGCAGCGAGCTGGTAGGTGAAGGTGGCGCCATTGAAGTGGATGGCCATGGCACTGGCATCATGACCGAGAGCAGCTGGATCAACGCCAACCGCAACCCGGGCTGGAGCAAGGCCGACGTCGAGGCGGAGCTCAAGGCGCGCCTTGGGTTGAGCAAGGTCATCTGGCTGCCAGGCATCGCCGGCAACGACATTACCGACGGGCATGTGGATTTCTATGCCCGCTTCGTGCGGCCGGGGGTGGTCATTGCCAATCTCGACAATGACCCGGATTCGTATGATTACGCCGTGACGCGCAAGCACCTGGATATCCTCAGGCAGGCCACCGATGCCGAGGGGCGCAAGTTGCAGATACATGTGGTGTCACCGCCAATGCGTGGGCGGCGTAACAGGTTCAGCAAAGGCAATGACGACTTTGCAGCGGGGTACATCAATTACTTCGTGATCAATGGTGCGGTCATCGCACCGCAGTTTGGCGATGCGCAGGCAGATGAGAAGGCACGGGCGTTGCTGGCAGCGTTGTATCCGGGGCGGGATATCGTGCAGCTGGATATCGATGCCATTGCGGCAGGGGGTGGGGGAATTCACTGTGTGACCCATCAGTGCCCGGCTGTATGAAGGTCGCCAGGTGCATGTCGACAGAAGTTCGGCGCCTATGAGACCGAGCGCCGCCCGCGCGGCGCATCGCGAGCTGCGCTCGCTCCTACGTTTGTTTCGGGCCAATTATTCCTGGGGGATTTGCGCGCGAACGCCTTGGCGCACGACTCGGTGTCGCGTCTTACCAACAAGGCGGTCGCGCGCGCCTGTCACAAGCGTTACTGGCCCGAAACAAACGTAGGAGCGAGCGCAGCTCGCGATGCGCCGCGCGGGCGGCGCTCGATCTCATAGGCGCGGAATATCCGACGACATACCCTCTAGCAACCCCATTGATTTGTTTTTCACATCAATCACAAAGAAAAACAAACTTAACAAATCAACCAAACCCGCCGATGCTGGCAGCACCATGCCCATTGCCCGGAGAACAACAACATGAACGACGTGGTCATTGTCGCCGCAACCCGTACCGCCATCGGCAGCTTCCAGGGCGCCCTGGCTACAGTGCCTGCGGTCGACCTCGGTGCCGCCGTGATCAAGCGCCTGCTGGAACAGACCGGGCTGGACCCGGCGCAGGTCGACGAAGTGATCCTCGGCCAGGTACTCACCGCAGGTGCCGGGCAGAACCCGGCGCGCCAGGCCGCGATCAAGGCCGGCCTGCCCTACAGTGTTCCGGCACTGACCCTGAACAAGGTCTGCGGCTCGGGCCTCAAGGCCCTGCACCTGGCCGCCCAGGCCATTCGCTGCGGTGACGCCGAAGTGGTGATTGCCGGCGGCCAGGAAAACATGAGCCTTGCCCCTTACGTGATGCCTTCGGCACGCACCGGCCAGCGCATGGGCCATGGCCAGCTGATCGACAGCATGATCACCGACGGTTTGTGGGATGCCTTCAACGACTACCACATGGGGATCACCGCCGAGAACCTGGTGGACACGTACAGCCTGAGCCGAGAGCAGCAGGACGCCTTTGCCGCCGAGTCGCAGCGCAAGGCGGTGGCGGCTATCGAGGCCGGGCGTTTCGATGACGAAATCACGCCGATCGTGATGCCGCAGAAAAAGGGTGACCCCAGAGTGTTTGCGCGTGACGAACAGCCACGCCCGGACACCACCGCGCAATCCTTGGCCAAACTGCGTCCTGCGTTCAAGAAAGATGGCAGCGTTACCGCTGGCAACGCCTCCAGCCTCAATGACGGGGCAGCCGCCGTGCTGCTGATGAGCGCCGCCAAGGCCAAGGCCCTTGGACTGCCGGTACTGGCGAAGATCGCAGCTTATGCCAGTGCCGGCGTAGACCCGGCAATCATGGGCATCGGGCCGGTTTCCGCGACCCAGCGTTGCCTGGACAAGGCCGGCTGGCAGTTGGCCGAACTGGACCTGATCGAAGCCAACGAAGCGTTCGCCGCGCAAGCGCTGGCGGTGGGCAAGGCACTGGAATGGGATGCGGCACGGGTCAACGTGAATGGCGGGGCGATTGCGTTGGGCCACCCGATTGGTGCATCCGGCTGCCGCGTGCTGGTGACCTTGCTGCACGAGATGATCAAGCGGGATGTGAAGAAAGGCCTGGCTACCTTGTGCATTGGGGGTGGCCAAGGGGTGGCGCTGGCGATAGAGCGTTGATCCCAGCCTGAGTTGA
>NZ_JBICMM010000046.1:0-224994 GCF_043106425.1 Pseudomonas sp. FYR_2 | reverse complement strand
AACACAAAACCCAGGTAAAGAAAAACCCGGCCGAGGCCGGGTTTTTCATGAAACATCAGGCCAATTACTTGGACTGAGCTTCTACCTGAGCTTCAACACGACGGTTGATAGCACGGCCTTCTTCGGTGGCGTTGTCAGCAACCGGACGGGTTTCGCCGTAGCCTACCGAGTCAACACGGCTGGATTCTACGCCGTACTGCTGGGTCAGCACTTGCTTGACAGCGTTGGCACGACGCTCGGACAGCTTCTGGTTGTAAGCGTCTGGACCCACGGAGTCAGTGTGACCTTCAACCACGGTGGTGGTTTGTGGGTACTGCTTCATGAAGTCAGCCAGGTTTTTGATGTCGCCGTAGCTGTTTGGCTTGACGACCGACTTGTCGAAGTCGAACTTCACGTCCAGCTCAACACGAACGACTTCGGCAACAGCCGGGCAGCCGTCGGCGTCAACGGTAACGTTGGCCGGGGTGTCTGGGCACTTGTCGACGTTGTCGCAAACGCCGTCGTTGTCGGAGTCGGAGCAGACTTCAGCAACTGGAGCCGGAGCGGCTGCGGCTTGCTTCGGGCTACCGCCGAAGTTCAGGCCAACACCAACGCTTGGAGCCCACTCGGTGTCGCCCTGGTCGATGTTGTACTGAGCTTCTACGCCGGCACGGGCGTAGAACATGTCGGTGATGTACCACTTGGCGCCAGCGCCAACGTTGGCGAAGGTGGAGTGGTCACGACCGCCACGGCCGGTCTGGCCCAGCGACTGGTGCGAGAAACCAGCGGAAACGTACGGACGGATAGCGTCGTACGGGTTGTTGAAGTGGTAAACGGCGTCCAGGGCGGTGTTCGAGCCCTTGATGTTCTTGCCGTCTTCGCCACGAGCGTTGTGTACTTCGTCGTAGCCCAGACGCAGTTCAACGTCGTCGGTCAGGAAGTAACCGATCGAGCCGCCGAACAGGTTGCCGTCGTTCTTGAAGTCGCGCTGGCTGTCGAAGAATTCTTTCTTGTAGAAAACTTCGGTCTCGACGGCGCCTTGACCTTGTGCCATAGCGCCAATCGAAGTGGCGGCTACGAGCGAACCAATGGCCAAGCCCAAGGTGTTTTTCAATTTCATCCGTTAAATCCCCATCTGGTGATAGTTAAGCAGTCCCACCACAAACACGGGGGACAACTCGACGGCAAGTCTAGCAGAACTCGCCGATTCGTTAGAGATATTTGCACGCCACTAAGTTTCATCGAGGCCGGCAAATTTCTCCCGAAGCTTGTCTAGCGCGCGCTTGTAGCGCATTTTCGTCGCGCTCAGGCCCATGTGCATGATGTCGGCAATTTCCTGAAATTCCAGCTCTGCGACAAAACGAAGCACCAGAATTTCCCGGTCAATCGGGTTCACATGCACCAGCCATTTGTCCAACCCGCCTTTTTCTTCCGGCTTCGGGGCCTTGTCTTCGGACGCCTCTTCGACAGGGTCCAGACTCAAGGCATCCATCAACCGGCGTTTACGGCGCTCCTTGCGGTACTGGGTAATGCACTCGTTGTAGGTGATGCTGTAGAGCCAGGTCTTGAACTTGGATTTACCTTCGAAGTTCTTCAGGCCGTACAGCACTTTCAGCATCACTTCCTGACAGACATCGTCCGCGTCCCGGTCGTTCCCCAGATAACGCGCACAGACGTTGAACAGGGTCCGTTGGTAGCGCCGCATGAGCTCTTCATAGGCGCGGGTAACGTGGTACAGCTCCTCATGCGAACGCGCCACCAACTCTTCGTCGGTGAGCTCGCGGGGGTCATAACGCATGGGCGGCGAATGAACTTTATTCAAAACGGATCTGGCCGACAGTCAGGTCAATGTCGCCGCGCGACCCCGTGGGTCGAATTTCGCGGCGGCATACATTAACAGCTTTTGTGCGGTTAGCGGCTATTGACACGCTGCTCGAGCAACTCGCGGTTGGACAGCGACACCAGGTCGCCATCATCGGTCAGCAGCGTTGTCTTGACCGTGCCGATTTCCTCGATGTGCCCTTCAACCTCTCCAATCCGCACCTGCTGGCCGACCTGATACAGCTCGCGCACGTAAATGCCGGCCAGGATCTGCCCGGCGATTTCGCGGCTGCCAAGGCCCATGGCCAAGGCAACGGCCAGACCAACGGTAATCAGCCCGATGACGATAACGTGGTTCAGCAGGTCGGTTTTCACCTCCAGCTGGCTGATGGCCACCGAGATGCTGATGATGATCACCAGGCCCTGGGTAATGCGCCCAAGCCCTGCCGAGTATTCCAGGCCGATGCCTTCGGCAGCGCCGCGCACCAGGCCATTGGCAACCTGTGCCAGCAGCACGCCGGCCAGCAGCACCAAGGCCGCGCCGAACACCTTGGGCAGGTACAGGGCAAGCATGTCGAGGGTGGCCGACACCCGCTCCAGGCCCAGCGACTCGGCGGCCGAGACCAGGAAGATGAGCAGCACGAACCAGTAGACGATCTTGCCGATCAGGGTCGAGATCGGCACCTGAATGCCGACCCGGCCAAGCATCTTGGTGAGGCCGGTGCCGGCCATCAGGCGGTCCAGGCCAAACTTGGCCAGCAGCTTGGACAGCAGTGTGTCGAGCAGCTTGGCCACCACGAAACCGAGCAGCACCACGACCAGCGCGCCGAACAGGTTGGGGATGAAGTTCGCTACCTTGGTCCAAAGGGCAGTCATTGCGGTGACCAGGCTCTGGGTCCAGAGATCGAGTTCCATATTCAATCGGCCTTATCTGCTTTGCTGCCGGTGGCAGCGTTGCGGGAAGAGTGTCGACGCACCGGCGCGACATGCGCCGAGCCATTATTGACGGCGATGAGCAGCGCCTGGCTCCAGCGGCCAAGCAGGCTGAACAGATCACCCGCGCCAACCTGGCGGTTGGCGGTTTTCAGTACGCGACCCAGGCAAGCGGCGTCGTCCCGGTCGTCCCGGTCATTGCCGGAGGGTGACGCCTTGAGCAGGTCGCGCAGGGATTCTTCAAACGGATCGTGCATGGGCACCTCGCGCAGTGTCAGCAAGAGACGAGATGGCCGGGCAATGGGTCACACATCCCATTGGTACGAATGTTTCAAAATGCACACCTAAACCCATCGCAACCGCCGGAACAGCCACCACTGCCCCACCGCCAGCCCCAGCACGACGATGCAGGCGAACAGAAAGCCCAACGGGTTATCCGCCCCCGGAATACCGCCGACATTGATGCCCAGCAGCCCGGTGATGAAGCTCATGGGCAAAAAGATGCAGGTGATGATGCCAAAACGGTACATGGTGCGGTTCATCCGCTCGCTGCGCCGCCGGTCTTCGCTTTCCAGCACCAGCGCAGCGCGCTCGCGGGTCAGCTCCAGCTCTTCGAGGTAGCGGATCAGGCTGTTATTGAGCTCGTTCCAGTAATCGGCGTCGACATTGGCGAACCAGCTCCATTTGCTGCGCGACAGCTGGGCGTAGATTTCCCGTTGCGGAGCAAGAAAACGGCGCAGGCCGGCGGCACGACGGCGGATCTGCTGCAGGCTGCCATGCTCAGGGGTATACCGCTCGTCGGTTTCGACCTTTTCTTCTTCCAAGTCGACCAGTTCGGCCAGGTCACTCACCAGGCCCTGAACCTTTTCAGTCAGCAGTTCGCCCATCAACAGCAACAGTTCGGAGGCCGATTTCGGCCCCCTGCCCTGTTCCAGTTGCTGGAGAATTTCGTCACTGGCACGCAACGGCCTGAGGCGCAACGAGATAACCCGCTGTGCCTCGGCGAAAATACGTACCGAAACCATGTCTTCAGGTTCGGCACCCGGGTTGAGGTTGACCCCGCGCAGGAACAGCAGCAGCTGTTCGTCTGCCATGGGCAGCAGGCGCGGCCGGGTGTTTTCCTCCAGCAGCAGCTCGCAGGCGAACTCGCTCAGGCCACTGTCGTGCAGCAGCCAGGTACGGGTTTGAGGATGGCTGCGGTCCCAGTGCAGCCACAGGCTCTGCTCCGGTTGCAGTTGCAAGCTGTCCAGTTCGGTACGGGCAATCGAGCGCGCGCCACCTTTACCATCGAGCACCAGGGCATGCACCAGCCCCCACTGCGCGTTGTCTTCCTCGAACATCAAAGCTCCATCAGCGCGTGGGGCGCATCACTCCGGCATTTTCAGCGGGCTTGGCGAAACCAGTACGCCATTGTTGTCGGCATACACGTACTCGCCCGGGCGGAAGGTAACGCCGGCGAAGGTCACCACCACATTGAGGTCACCGATACCACGCTTGTCGGTTTTCATCGGGTGGCTGGCCAGGGCCTGCACGCCGACGTCGGTCTGGATCAGCACATCGACGTCACGCACGCAGCCATAGATCACCAGGCCTTCCCAACCGTTTTTGGCGGCTTTTTCCGCAAGCATGTCGCCCAGCAGCGCACGGCGCAGCGAACCACCACCATCGACCACCAGGACCTTGCCCTTGCCGTCGAGTTCGACTTGCTCCTTGACCAGCGAGTTGTCCTCGAAGCACTTGATGGTGACGATCTGGCCGCCGAACGAATCGCGGCCACCAAAATTGCTGAACATGGGTTCCAGCACGTGTACCAAGTCGGGGTAGGCGTCACACAGGTCGGGCGTTACGTAATGCTGCATGGGAAGCTCCTGTCAGTCACAACGAAAGCGGGTATCGGCCAAGGCTACACCTTGGAGACGGTCGCAGTCACCAAGGACCAAGCGGTCATCTTTAGCCTGTACTGGCCTCTTCGCGGGCAAGCCCGCTCTCACAGCGGTATCACAAGGCTTAAGTGCTGTGAAATCCCTGTGGGAGCGGGCTTGCCCGCGAAGAGGCCGGCCCAGGCAATGCAAGATCAACTGACTGGCAAAGGTTCCTGAGACACTGTGGATTCATGCACCGGCAGCAATGGATCACGCAACCAGCGCTCCACCAACGGCCATACCTGCGCCTGCGCAGCCTTGCTCACCAGCATGTCGACATGCCCAAACGCATCAAAACCTTCCTCACGCCCCAGCCGCAGGAACTGCTTGCGCTCGCCCCCCAACTGCTCGAACAGCTTGCGGCAGGCCCACACCGGGTCCTGGAAGTCCCCCGCACCGGCCACCGCCAGCAGCGGCACATCCACCTCTGCCAGCCCCGCCCACCAGTCGTGCTGCTTGTCGCCAAAGCGCCCGAACAGGCCATGCCAGCGCATGCTTTCCAGCGCCAGGCCAATCGGCTCGTCTTCCGGCCCACGTTTGAAGCGTGGCCCGGAAATCTGCCCCCAGCGCTTGAGCACCAGCTTCGCCCCCCACACCAGCGGTGGCACCTTCAAAGGCCAGTAGACACGGCTGATCTGGGTGCCGAACAGCGCCACGCTGGCCACCTGTTCGGCAGCCAGGAAACCACCCCCAAGCGCCGCCACCAGCGTGGTGCCGCCCAAGGAATGGCCAACCCAGTGCGGCGCCTGGCCCGACTGCTCGCGTACGAACGCGGCAATCAGTGGCAGGTCATCACGGGCATAGGCTGCAACGGTGTTGTGCCGCCAGGCATGGTTGCGTGGCGACAGCCCGTGACCGCGCATTTCCGGGATCCACACATCGAAACCGGCACGGGCGAGGTAGGCGCCCAAGCCAATACCTTTGGGCGAATACCAGAAACGCCGGTTGGAAAAACTGCCGTGCAGGAGAATGACCGGCACGCCCTGGGCACGGCCATGGTCGGCCAGCCCCAGGCGGGTGATGGCCAGCTCGACGCTAGGGTCCGGGCCGTTGCCGGCCTTGATCCGGTACACGTCTTCGCTGAGGTCGCCGCGGCGCTCGGCACTGAGCAGGGCCACGGGGAATAGAGTGCTGCTGCTTTGCATAGGTTGCTTGGTGCACAAAAAAGGGCGGGATCCATTGCTGGAACTCGCCCTGGAAAAAACCAGGCGGGGGTACGCCAGACGTCCCCCCGCGTTTTACTGCATCAGGCCGCGCCTTGGCCTTCGGCCAGGAAGAACCAGGTTTCGAGTACCGAGTCCGGGTTCAGCGACACGCTTTCGATGCCCTGCTCCATCAGCCACTTGGCCAGGTCCGGGTGGTCCGATGGGCCCTGGCCGCAGATGCCGATGTACTTGCCGGCCTTGTTGCACGCGGCGATGGCATTGGCCAGCAGCTTCTTGACGGCAGGGTTACGCTCGTCGAACAGGTGGGCGATGATGCCCGAGTCGCGGTCCAGGCCCAGGGTCAGCTGGGTCAGGTCGTTGGAGCCGATCGAGAAGCCATCGAAGTACTCCAGGAACTCTTCGGCCAGAATGGCGTTGGACGGCAGCTCGCACATCATGATCACGCGCAGGCCGTTGTCGCCACGGGCCAGGCCGTTTTCGGCAAGCAGGTCGACCACTTGGCTGGCTTCGCCCAGGGTACGCACGAACGGCACCATGATCTCGACGTTGGTCAGGCCCATTTCGTTGCGCACGCGCTTGAGCGCACGGCACTCGAGCTCGAAGCAGTCACGGAACGATTCGCTGATGTAACGCGAAGCGCCACGGAAGCCCAGCATCGGGTTTTCTTCTTCCGGCTCGTACAGCTTGCCGCCGATCAGGTTGGCGTACTCGTTGGACTTGAAGTCCGACAGGCGCACGATGACCTTTTTCGGGTAGAAGGCTGCCGCCAGGGTGCTGATGCCTTCGACCAGTTTCTCGACGTAGAAGCCGACCGGGTCGTTGTAACCGGCAATGCGCTTGTCGACGCTCTCTTTCAGGTCGGCAGGCAGGCCGGCATAGTTCAGCAGCGCCTTGGGGTGCACACCGATCATGCGATTGATGATGAACTCCAGGCGCGCCAGGCCGACACCGGCGTTGGGCAGCTGGGCGAAGTCGAAGGCGCGGTCCGGGTTGCCGACGTTCATCATGATCTTGAACGGCAGCTCCGGCATGGCATCGACGGAGTTCTGCTTGACGTCAAAGCCCAGCTCGCCTTCGAAGATGAAGCCGGTATCGCCTTCGGCGCAGGACACAGTCACGCCCTGGCCGTCTTTGAGCACCTGGGTGGCATTGCCGCAACCGACCACGGCCGGGATACCCAGCTCGCGGGCGATGATCGCCGCGTGGCAGGTACGGCCGCCGCGGTTGGTCACGATGGCGCTCGCGCGCTTCATCACCGGTTCCCAGTCCGGGTCGGTCATGTCGGAAACCAGCACGTCACCCGGCTGGACCTTGTCCATTTCCGAAACGTCGTTGATCACGCGCACTTTGCCGGCGCCGATGCGCTGGCCTATGGCACGGCCTTCGACCAGTACGGTGCCTTTTTCTTTCAGCAGGTAGCGTTCCATGACGTTGGCGCTGGAACGGCTTTTCACGGTCTCAGGGCGGGCCTGGACAATGTACAGCTTGCCGTCGTCACCGTCCTTGGCCCACTCGATGTCCATCGGGCGCTGGTAGTGCTGCTCGATGATCATGGCCTGTTTGGCCAGCTCGCTGACCTCGGCATCACTCAGGCAGAAGCGTGCGCGCTCGGCGCGGTCCACTTCCACGGTCTTGACCGAACGGCCAGCCTTGGCTTCTTCGCCGTAGACCATCTTGATGGCCTTGCTGCCCAGGTTGCGGCGCAGGATGGCCGGGCGGCCGGCCTGCAGGGTGTTCTTGTGCACGTAGAATTCGTCAGGGTTGACCGCACCCTGCACCACGGTTTCGCCCAGGCCGTAGGCGCCCGTGATGAACACCACGTCGCGGAAGCCCGACTCGGTGTCGAGGGTGAACATGACGCCGGCGGTGCCGGTTTCGGAGCGGACCATGCGCTGCACGCCAGCCGACAGGGCCACCAGCTTGTGGTCAAAGCCCTGGTGCACGCGGTAGGCGATGGCGCGGTCGTTGAACAGCGAGGCGAACACTTCCTTGGCCGCGCGGATCACGTTGTCAACGCCGCGGATGTTGAGGAAGGTTTCCTGCTGGCCTGCGAACGAGGCGTCTGGCAGGTCTTCGGCAGTGGCTGAGGAGCGCACGGCAACCGCCATGTTGTCGTTGCCGGCAGCCATCGCGGCGAATGCGGTTCGGATTTCCGAATCCAGACGCGGCGGGAACTCGGCTTCCATGACCCACTGGCGAATCTGCGCGCCCGTCTTGGTCAGGGCATTGATGTCATCCACGTCCAGCGCGTCGAGCGCGGCATGGATCCGGTCGTTGAGACCACTCTGTTCGAGAAAATCGCGGTACGCCTGCGCCGTAGTGGCAAAGCCGCCCGGCACCGATACACCAGCACCGGCAAGGTTGCTGATCATCTCGCCCAGGGATGCGTTCTTGCCCCCCACATGCTCCACATCATGGACGCCGAGCTTATCGAGGGAAACTACGTACTCTACCAAGGTGATCTCTCCACTAACTGTGTTGGAAAAGCTCAAAAAGGCGCCCGCCTGTCTTCTGTGACTTGGCCGGGCGTTTGTGGCCTGTACCTGGAAAATAAGTGAGAATGCCGACAGCCGCATTCGGCAAACCGAACTTATCATATCCAAGAAACGTCATCAGCTTAAGGCCCAGATCGCAAATGAAACGAACCGCGTTCTTCATCTCCGACGGCACCGGTATCACTGCCGAAACCCTGGGCCAGAGTTTGCTCGCGCAATTCGAGAGCATTCCGTTCAACAAATTTACCCGCCCGTACATCGATTCGCCGGACAAAGCGCGGACCATGGTCCAGCAAATCAACGCTGCCGCCGAGCGTGACGGGGTGCGCCCGATCATCTTCGACACCATCGTCAATCAGGACATCCGTGAGATCCTGGCGACGTCGAATGGCTTCATGATCGACATCTTTTCCTCTTTTTTATCCCCGCTCGAGCAGGAATTGACCGCCCATTCGTCGTATTCCGTGGGTAAATCGCACTCGATTGGCGGTAATTCCAACTACATGGAACGCATCGAGGCTGTGAACTTCGCCCTGGACAACGACGACGGCGCGCGTACCCACTACTACGACAAGGCCGACCTGATTCTGGTTGGCGTGTCGCGTTGCGGCAAGACCCCGACCTGCCTGTACATGGCCATGCAGTTCGGCATCCGCGCCGCCAACTACCCGCTGACCGAGGACGACATGGAGCGCCTGCAGCTGCCGGCAGTGCTGAAAAAGCACCACAACAAGCTGTTCGGCCTGACCATCGACCCCGATCGCCTCACCGCCATCCGCCACGAGCGCAAGCCCAACAGCCGCTATTCCAGCTTTGCCCAGTGCGAGTTCGAAGTGCGTGAGGTGGAGAGCCTGTTCCGCAGGGAGAACATTCCCAACATCAATTCCACGCATTTTTCGGTGGAAGAGATTTCGGCGAAGATTCTGGTGGAGAAAGGCGTGGAGCGCAGGTTCAAGTAAGCCAGAACAGGTAATACAAAAAAGCCCCAGCATCACTGCCGGGGCTTTTTCATTTCAGCCTGATGATCAGGACGGCACCACCGCCGCCTGCCCGCTCATGGCCAGGTCGACCAGCTCGCGGTTGGCCACCGCGTACATCGCATAGTCGGTGCCCGTGGCATTGCGCAGGTCGTCCAGCATGGCGCGCCAGCGCTCCACCATCACCCGGTGCTGCTCGGCCCACAGCGCCACGCGGGCGTCCATGTCTTCCGGTGCATCGGCCATCTGCAATACCGAGATGGTGATTGCCCGTTGCTGCAGGTCAATGTCATCGCGGAACGCTTCGCGGGCCAAGGCCTGCCAGTTGTTTTCCACCGGCAGGTTGCTGATTTCCTGCAGGTACCAGGTCAGGTCCAGCGCGCTGCCCACGGCGAAGAACGCCTTGGCCACCTGCGCCGGTTCATGGCCGGTAACGTCGGCGGCTTCGATGATCGGCAACAGGGTGTACAAGTGGCTGGTACCGGCCACCATGCGCGCCAGCAACTCCGGGACACCGGCGTCGACAAAGCCCTGGTAACGCACCATCCAGCGTTCTCGGGTCGGGCCTTCCAGCAGCTCGTCCAGCTTGAGCCCCAACTGCGCAATCTTCGGCCCGAAGTGCGCGGTGTCGCGCCCGGCGTCCTGCTCGTTACGGCGGCTACGCAGGAACCAGCGGGTGGCACGGCGGCCCAGGCGCATCAGCTCGTCCATCAGGGTGAGCTGGATTTCCGCCGGCACCTGGTAGTCCAGAGCCTCGATCTGGCGGAACCAGTGCGGCAGGTGGAAGATGTCGCGCACGATCACATAGGCCCCGGCCACGTTGGCCGGGCTCATGCCGGTCGACTCCTTCAGGCGCTGGACGAAGGTGATGCCCATGTTGTTGACCAGGTCGTTGGCGATCTGGGTGCTGACGATTTCGCGCTTCAGGCGGTGGCGGCGCATGGCCTCGGCGAACTTGCTGACCAGCGACGGCGGGAAGGCGGTTTCCATGTCGCGGGTCAGGTAGTCGTCGTCCGGCACCAGCGACTTGAGCAGTTGCTCCTTGAGGTCGATCTTGCTGTACGAGATCAGCACCGACAGCTCGGCGCGGGTCAGGCCCTGGCCGGCAGCCAGGCGTTCAGCCAACTGCTCTTCGGACGGCAGGAACTCGATGGCGCGGTCCAGCTTGCCACGGCCTTCCAGGTCGGCCATCAGGCGCTTGTACTCGGCAATCCGCTCGCGGGCGCGGCGGGCGGCCAGCGACAGCGCCTGGGTCTGCTTGTAGTTGTTGCCCAGCACCAGGTTGCCGACTTCGTCGGTCATGCTGCCCAGCAGCTGGTTACGCTGCTTCTCGGTCATGTCGCCACCCTGCACCACTTCGTTGAGCAGGATCTTGATGTTGACCTCGTGGTCGGAGCAGTCCACGCCGCCGGCGTTGTCGATGAAGTCGGTGTTGGTGGCGCCGCCGTTCAGGCCGAACTCCACTCGGCCGAGCTGGGTCATGCCCAGGTTGCCGCCCTCGCCCACCACCTTGCAGCGCAGTTCGTTGCCGTTTACCCGCAGCGCGTCGTTGGCCTTGTCGCCGACATCGGCGTGGCTTTCGCTGCTGGCCTTCACGTAGGTGCCGATACCGCCGTTCCACAGCAGGTCGACCGGTGCCTTGAGCAACGCGTTCAGCAGCTCGGTCGGGGTCAGGCGGTCGGCCTCGATGGCAAAGCGCTCTTTCATCTGCGGGCTGATGGCGATGCTTTTGGCACTGCGCGGGAAGATACCGCCGCCTTCAGACATGATGCTGGTGTCGTAATCGCTCCAGGCCGAACGCGGCAGGTCGAACAGGCGCTTGCGCTCGGCAAAGCTGGACGCAGGCTCGGGGTTGGGATCGATGAAGATGTGCAGGTGGTTGAACGCCGCCACCAGTTGCAGCTTGTCGGACATCAGCAGGCCGTTGCCGAACACGTCGCCGGCCATGTCGCCCACGCCGATGACGGTGATCGGGTCTTCCTGCACGTTGATGCCGCGCTCGCGGAAGTGGCGCTGCACGCCCACCCAGGCTCCACGCGCGGTAATGCCCATCTTCTTGTGGTCGTAACCGGCCGAACCGCCCGAGGCAAAGGCATCGCCCAGCCAGAAGCCGTAGTCGATGGCAATGCCGTTGGCGATGTCGGAGAAGGTGGCGGTGCCTTTGTCGGCCGCCACCACTAGGTACGGGTCATCATCGTCGTGACGCACCACGTTGGCCGGCGGCACCACGCCACCGTCCTTGAGGTTGTCGGTGATGTCGAGCAGGCCGGAAATGAAGATGCGGTAGCACGCCACGCCTTCGGCGGCAATCTCGTCCCGGCTACCGCCCAGTGGCAGGCGGCGCGGCAGGAAACCGCCCTTGGCGCCGACCGGCACGATGACCGAGTTCTTCACCTGCTGGGCCTTGACCAGGCCCAGCACTTCGGTGCGGAAGTCTTCTTCACGGTCAGACCAGCGCAGGCCGCCACGGGCGACGTTACCAAAGCGCAGGTGCACGCCCTCGACCCGAGGCGAATAAACGAAGATTTCAAACTTGGGCACCGGCTTGGGCAGCTCGGGGATCAGCTTGGGGTTGAACTTGAAGCTAAAGTACGACTTGTTCTGGCCGTTGGCATCCGGCTGATAGAAGTTGGTGCGCAGGGTGGCCTTGATCAGGTCCAGGTAGCGCCGCAGGATGCGGTCTTCGTTGAGTACCTGCACGTCGTCGAGCGCGGTCAGGATGGCCTGCTCCAGGCGCTGCTGCTTGTCGTCGAGGTCATCCTGGGTGAGCTTGCGCGCCAGGTAGAAACGGGTCTTGAACAACCGGGTCAGCTCGCGGGCGATGTCGGTGTGGTTGTTCAGGGTGCTGGCGATGTAACCCAAGTCGAAGCCCAGGCGGATCTGCTTCAGGTAACGGGCGTAAGCGCGCAGCAGCGCCACGTCACGCCAAGGCAGGCCAGCGGTGAGTACCAGACGGTTGAAGGCATCGTTCTCGGCATCACCGCCCACGATGTGGATGAAGGCGTCCTGCAAGGTGTCGTTGAGCTGCTGGATATCCAAGCTCAGGCCTTCGCTGTAGGTGAAGGCGAAGTCGTGAATCCAGTACTCGCGGCCATTGGCGTGACGCAGGCGGTACGGGAACTCGCCCAGCACACGCAGGCCAAGGTTTTCCAGGATCGGCAACACGTCGGACAGCGCCAACGGGGTGTCGGCGTGGTAGAGCTTGCAGTGCAGGATGCGCTCACCCACCTGGGTCAGCGGCTGGTAGAAACTCATGGCCAGCGGCTTGCTTTCCGACAGGCTCAGCACATGCTGCAGGTCGACAACGGCCGAGTGCGCGGCAAAGCGTTCACGGTAGCCGGCCGGGAAGCCCTTGGGGAAATCAGCGAGGATGTTGGTGCCTTGGGCTTCGCCGAAGTTCTCCACGACCAGCGTCGAATAATCGTCATGCCACGAGCGGCAGGCCTGGATGACTTCGCGTTCCAGCTGCTGCGGGTCGATGTCGATGCGGTTTTTCGGGTCTACCCGCAGAATCAGTTGCACACGGGCCAGCACTGATTCGGAGAAGAAGGTCCAGAACTCGCAGTCGCTGGCCTTCAGGCGCTCCATCAGTACTTGCTGGATTTTCTGTCGTACTTCGGTGGAGTAGATCTCCCGCGGCACGTACGCCAGGCAGTAGCAGAAGCGGCCGTACGGGTCCTTGCGCAGGAACACGCGGATCTTGTTGCGCTCCTGGATCTGCACGATCGCCATGACGGTGGTGAACAGCTCGTCGATCGGCGTCTGGAACAGGTCGTCGCGCGGCAGCACCTCCAGCACCTGGGCCAGTTCCTTGCCCAGGTGGGCCTTGGGGTCGAAGCCCGAGCGGCGCTCGACTTCGGCTACCTTGACGCGGATGTAAGGAATGGCATGCACGCTTTCGCCATACACCGACGAGGTGTACAGGCCCATGAAGCGGTGTTCCTTGATGACCTTGCCGTCGGCGTCCAGCTGGCGGATCGACACGTAGTCCGGGTAGGCCGGGCGGTGCACGCGGCTAGGCAGCGCGGCCTTGGCGAACGACAGCAGCAGCGGTTCGTTGAGGTAGGCCACGGCGTAGTCTTCGATGCGCAGCTCTTCGGCCGTCAGGCCCACGCGCAGGCGGCGCGGCAGGCCGAGGAACGACTGCTCGTCGTAAACCATCTGGCCGCCATCGGCATCGCCCTTGACGGTGAACTCTTCATAGCCCAGGAAGGTGAAGTGGTTGTCCAGCAGCCACTCGAGGAAGGCCTTGACCTCGCCCTTTTCGTGTTGCGCCGGGCCGAAGGCGGTCTGTTCCACCTCGGCCACCACGTCACGCAGCTTGGCCTTCATCGGCTCGAAATCGGCGACTGCCACCCGCACCTCGGCCAGCACCTGCTCGATCTCGCGGGCCAGCACGGTCAGCTCTGCGGCATTGGCGCAGCGGTCGATCTCCAGGTACATCAGCGACTCGTGGCGCACGCCCTCGCCCTGGGTACCCTTGGGCAGCAGTTCCAGCAGCTCGCCCTTGGCGCCACGGCGCACGCTGAGCACGGTGGTTTGCAGGGTGTGGATGCTGTAGCCACGACGGTTGAGCTCGGTGCGCACCGAGTCGACCAAAAACGGCAGGTCGTGGTGCAGCACCTCGACCACGGTGTGGGTCGATTGCCAGCCGTTGCGCTCGTAATCAGGATTGTATACCCGCACTTGCGGGTATTCGGGGTCGAAACGTTCGATGATGCGCCAGGCTGACAGGGTGCAGCCGGCCAGGTCGGAAAGCCTGCGTTGGGTGAGTTCGTCCAGAGAGATGATGCCGAAGAACTGCTCGGCGAACAGCGCCACTTGTGGCAGGGACTGTTCGCTGATGTGCTGCGCCAGGGCCGCTTGCAGTTGATGCTGGAAGTCGGCTTTACTGGCTGCGGTGAAGAACGCCATCTGTGGTACTCCGCTTGGGCTTTGTAATAGTTGAAGCGTCGCTGCGTGCGCCGTGTACGGATCAACGATAGCCAACCCGTGGCAAGGCGGACGGTAAAACCAGGCGTTGAACGTGCGCGGGCACGCCCAGGGCTCGCCGAAGCTTAACGACTGATCGGTCATCAAGGCTTGCAGCGCTGCGACAATTTCGGTCAAGGGGCGGTAACTTTACGTTTATGCCTGTACGCAAGACTGTCAGAATTCCCTTCCATTCACTTTGATCCGAGCCCGCTCATGCAAATCAACACCGCCCTGCTCTTCGCCACCCCTTGCGATGACGAGGAAGACAACATGGCGACCCTGTGCTGCCACAGCGACAAGGGCCAGATGTTTCTGCTTACCCGCTACCCGGACGAAGACACCGTCGACCTGACCCTGGATGACGAACCATCGACGCTGGACGGGCTGAAAGTGACCCTCAGCGCCAAGCGCCTGCTGATTGAAGTGGCCGCCGGCGACCGCGATGCGCTGAAGGGGGATGAGGTGCTGGAAATCAACCTGACCAGCGACCTGAGCGACCTGGATGAAGTGAAAGAAACCCTGGAGAACATCCTGGCCGGGACCGGGACCTTCGTCTGCGAGCTGTGATTAACTGAACACCAGCGCGGTCTCTGTGGGAGCGGGCGTGCCCGCGAACACCGGCACAGCCGGTGCCATCCATCGCGTCGCCTGCTTCGCGGGCATGCCCGCTCCCACAAGGATCACGCCAACGCTTGCTGCATCTCTTTGGCCTGCACCCGCAGCGCCTCGCAAAACGGCTCCACCGCCGCCGAAGCCGGCCTGTGGTCTGGCCGTATCAGCATCACCTGGTACGGCACCGACACCCGCAACCTGCGGATCGGCAACCCGCCCTGCGCCGCCTCCAGCCCGCTCAACGGGTTGATGATCGCCACCCCCAACCCTTGCCTGACCATGGCACACACCGAGGCGGCACTGGTGGTCTCGATCACCGTGCGGCGGTTTACCCCCGCCGCGCGAAAGTACTGGTCCAGGCGCTGCCGGTAAGTGTCCAGGCTGGCCAGGTTGATGAAGTCCACCTCATGAAAGTCGGCAAGTTCCAGCTCGGCTTTTGCCTGTAGCGGGTGATGCGCGGGCAGCACGCACACCATGTTGGCGCTGAACAGCAGCTCGCCATAGGCACCGCGCGGTATCTGCTCGACCTCGGTCAGGCCAAGGTCATGCTGTTGGGCGATCAGAGACTCTTCCAGCAATGGCGATTCCTGCGCCAGGATACTCACGCTCACGCCCCGATGCTGCTGGTGGAAACGCTGGCAAGCCTTGGGCAGCAACGTCTGGGAGAACAGCGGCAGGCACGTGATGGCCAGCCTCCCCTGCTCGAAATTGCGAATGGCCTGGGCAAAACGGTCGATCCGCTCCAGCCCGACGTAGGCGCGCTCGACCTCTTCGATCAACAGCAACGCCTGGGCAGTCGCCACCAGGCGCCCACCCTCGCGCTCGAACAGGCTCAGCCCGGTCACCTGCTCCAGCCGCGCCAGCTCGCGGCTGACAGTGGGCTGCGAGGTAAACAGCAGGCGCGCAGCACCGGTCACACTGCCAGCGGCCATGATGGCACGGAACACTTCGATATGGCGGACGGAGAGTTTCACAGCAGTACCCGGCAAAGTCAGCAATGGGTATATCAGATATGAATGACTAGCAGAAAAATAGCTATTTTTCTGAATTCCTTGTTTGGCTCATCCTCGCGGTCATCCTTCTATGAGTAGCGCCACCATGACCGCACCTTTCTCCCTCCTGGCCGAAGCTGTCCGCCAGCACGGCTCGCCGCTGTGGGCGTACGACGCCAGCACCATCGCCGAACGTGTCGAGCAGTTGAAGGTGTTCGACACCGTACGCTTCGCCCAGAAAGCCAACCCTAACCTTCACGTGCTGCGCCTGATGCGCGCCCATGGTCTGGTGCTGGACGCCGTATCGCTGGGTGAGATGGAGCGGGCCTTCGCAGCGGGTGCCCGCGTGGACGGCGACCCTGCCGGCGTGGTGCTGACCTGCGACGCGCTGGACCGGCCGACCCTGGAGCGCGTGGTGGCCTCGAAGATCGAAGTGAACGCGGGTTCCATCGACATGCTGAGCCAACTGGGTGAACGCTCGCCCGGCCACCGCGTGTGGATCCGCATCAATCCGGGCTTTGGCCATGGCCACAGCCGCAAGACCAACACCGGCGGCGAGAACAGCAAGCACGGTATCTGGCACGAAGAGCTGGAGGAGGCACTGGCCTGCATCAAGGCCCATGGCTTGCACCTGGTGGGCGTGCACATGCACATTGGTTCCGGTGTGGACTACCAGCACCTGGAGCAGGTGGCTCGCTCGATGATCGAGCTGATTGGCCGCCTGGGCGTGGACATCGAGGCGTTTTCCATCGGCGGCGGGCTCTCCACCCCGTACCGCAGCACTGACAAACCGGTCGACCTGCAGCGCTACGCCCAGACCTGGGCGGTGGCGCGCAAGGAAATCGAAGCGATGCTCGGCCACCCGGTGCGCATGGAGATCGAGCCTGGGCGCTTCCTGGTGGCGGAATCCGGCTATCTGGTGGCCGAAGTGCGCGCCGTGAAGCAGGTGGGGCGCAATACCTTCGTGATGATCGACGCCGGCTTCAACGACCTAATGCGCCCGGCGATGTACGGTGCATACCACGGCATGACCCTGCTCGATGCCAACGGCCAGCCAGTGGACCGACCACGCCAGCCGACCGTGGTGGCCGGGCCGCTGTGCGAGTCGGGGGATGTGTTCACCCAGGACGACCAGGAGCTGACCCCACAGGACCTGCCCCAGGCGCAGGTGGGCGATTTGCTGGTGATTCACGATGCCGGGGCCTATGGGGCGTCGATGTCGTCGAACTACAACAGCCGGCCGCTGCTGCCGGAGTTCCTGATCGAGGAAGGGGCGCTGCGCATGATTCGCCGGCGGCAGACCGTGCAGGACCTGCTGGGCCTGGAGGCGGGGTTCTAATCTCAGTGCTTGGGGCTGCATCGCAGCCCCAATGGACAAACCTCCTTGCAATCACCTTGGCTCATCGCGACAATGCGATCAATTCCTATTCATATTCATATTGCGAATTTGACGCCATGTCGACGCTCGATCACCAGGCCCTCCACCAGCTCTACAGCGAAAACAACAGCTGGCTGAAAGGCTGGCTGCGCGCCCGCCTGGGAAACGCAGCCGATGCCTCCGACCTGGCGCACGATACGTTCCTGCGGGTGATGACGGCCCGCAGCCAGCTCCCCATTCGCGAACCGCGCAGCTACCTCAGCGCCATCGCCCGCTCCCTCCTGATCGACAAAGTGCGCCGCCGCGCTATCGAAAAAGCCTACCTGCAAGCCCTGGCCCTGCGACCGGAGCCGGTGGAGGTATCACCAGAGGTTCGCCTGTCGATCATCGAAATGCTGATGGCCGTGGACAGCCTGCTCGACGAACTCGGCCCCAAGACCCGTGCCATCTTTCTCGCCGTGCAACTGGAAGGCCTGACCTATGGGGCTGCGGCCGAGCGCTTTGGTGTGTCGGTCACCACGGTGAAGAATCACCTGATCAAGGCCATGACCCGCTGCCTGCTGGCAGTCGAAGGCTGAACGGCATGGACGTCAAAACCCTGGAAGCCGCTGCCACCTGGTACGTGCAGCTCAACGATGGCGACAGCAATGAAGCCCGCACCCACGCCTGGCGCCAGTGGCTAAAGGCCAGCCCTCAGCATGCCGCTGCCTGGGCGCGCGTTGAAAAACTTCAGCAACAATGGGCCATGGTGCCGCCACACGCGGCGCTGTCCAGCCTGGGCGCGGCGCAGACGCAGCGGCGCGATGTGCTGAAAGTGCTGAGCCTGCTGCTGGCCATGGGCGGCGGTGGCTGGCTGGCAACAGGGCAGGTGCCCTATCGCGCCTTGATGGCGCAACAACGTACCGGTACCGGCGAGCGGCGCGCTGTAGAGCTGGCGGATGGCTCGCAGCTGGAACTGAACGTGGGTACCGCGCTGGATGTGCGCTTTGACAGGAAAGTGCGGGCAATCCAGCTGTACCAGGGGGAGATCCTCGTGCGCCCGGCCAGCGACATTCAGCAGCGCCCGTTCATCGTGCACACCGACGACGGCAGCGTGCTGGCCCGCAGTACCGAGTTCAGCGTTCGCAAACTGGCACAGCAGACACGCGTGGGCGTGTTGCAGGCCAGCGTCGATGTACGCCCGCAGCGCCATCCTGATCGGGTGCTGCACGTGCAGGCCGGGCAGCAAACGCGCTTTGACCAGCAAGACTTCACCCTTGCCCATGCCCTGCCCGCCGACTCCACGGCCTGGCTACAGGGCATGCTGAGCGTGAACGACTGGCGCCTGGGCGACTTCATCGAAGAGCTGGGCCGCTATCGGCCGGGCGTGCTGCGCTGCGCCTCATCAATCCGGGCCATGAGCATTTCCGGCGCATTCCGTGTCGACAATACCGATATTGCGCTGGCCAACCTGCCGAAAACCCTGCCTGTAAGGGTGCGCTACCTCAGCCGCTACTGGGTGAATGTGGAGCCTGCCTGAACGGCTGGTGAAAAAACTTTCGCTCAAATCTTGCTGATTTTTATTCTCGTCCGTCCCTGACAAAAGCCGCGACGACAGCGACTTTCTGCCATGACACGGAAGGATCACCCAATGCCTCACCTGCACCCCACCCCTACCACGCTGAGCCAGGCCGTGCGCCTGGTGCTGTTCGGCATGTCCCTGGCCAGCGCGCCAGGCCTGCTGCTGATGCCTGCCCAGGCAATGGCCCAGAGTCAGACCGCCTACCATGTTGCCGCAGGCCCTCTGGGCAACGCCATCACCCAGTTTGGCGTGCAGGCGGGCGTCACCATTTCGTTCGACACCGAACAAACGCGCAACCTGAACAGCGCAGGCCTGGAAGGCAGCTACAGCATCGAGGAAGCGCTGGTGCGGCTGCTGAACAACAGTGGCTTGCAGGCACAACGCCAGGGTAATGGCGGCTATGTGCTGGTGCCTTCAGACAACGGTTCGGTGATGGAACTGGGGCCACTGAACATCGATGCCAACCGGCTGGATGCGACCAGCGAAGGCACTGAGTCTTACACCGCCCGCGCCGTGACCATCGGCAAGGGTGTGCACACGCTGAAGGAAACCCCGCAGTCGGTCACCGTGATGACCCGCAAGATGCTCGACGACCAGAACCTCAACACCCTGGAACAGGTGCTGGACAAGACCCCGGGCATCACCGTGTACGACTCGCCCATGGGCGGCAAGTATTTCTATTCCCGCGGCTTCAACCTGGACGGCCAGTACCAGTACGACGGCGTGCCGCTGGACGTGGGTGGCAACTACGTGCAGGCCAACAGCTTTTCCAGCGACATGGCGTTCTACGACCGTGTCGAAATCCTGAAGGGCGCAGCCGGCATGATGAAGGGCTCCGGCTCCTCCGCCGGCGGCGTCAACTTCGTGCGCAAGCGTGGCCAGGAAAAGGCCGCCACCACCGTCACCCTGTCTGCCGGCAGCTGGGACAACTACCGCGGCCAGGTGGATGTGGGCGGCCCGCTCAACGAGTCCGGCACGGTGCGTGGTCGGGCCGTGGCAGCGCTGCAGGACCGTCAGTACTTCTATGACATTGCCAAGCGCCAGGACCAGATTCTGTACGGCGCCATCGACTGGGATGTCAGCCCCGACACTACCCTGGGCTTCGGCCTGGCCTACGAGGATGTGGATGCCACCCCGTGCTACCACGGCCTGCCACGCTATGCCGATGGCAGCGACCTGAAGCTGTCTCGCTCCACCTGCCTGGGCGCTAGCTGGAACGACCTGCAAAGCCAGCGCATTACCGGCTTTGCCGACCTCAAGCACCGTTTCAACGATGACTGGACGCTGAACTTCGCCTCGGTCTACACCCACAACAACCAGAACATCGAATACGGCTATTCCGAAGGTTCGGTACCGGTCGGCGCCACCAGCGCCAGCATCGGCCGCTATGCCGGCCGTTTCGACTACGACCAGGACGACTATGGCTTCGATAGCTACGTCGATGGCAAGTTCGAAGCCTTCGGCCTGCAGCACGAGCTGATCATCGGTGCCAACGCCAGCCGGCAGAAAACCCATGACTACTTCGCGCTGATGGGGTTGAGCGGTAGCCAGAACCCGTTCGCCCCGTCGGCGGACTTCCCGCACCCGTCCAAGGACGACTATCTGGTCCTCCCCCTGCGAGGCGGTAGCATTCCCACCGACTCCACCACGACCCAATATGGCACCTACGCCAACCTGCGCCTGAAGCTGGCAGAACCACTGACCCTGGTACTGGGCACCCGCGTCAGCTGGTACCGCAACAAGAGCGATGCTTACACCCAGCGCTATGAGTACTGGGTAAACAATCGCAGCCAGGAAAACGGCCAGGTCACGCCGTTCGCCGCCGTGCTGTATGACCTGAACGACCAGTGGACCGCCTACGCCAGCTACGCCGACATCTTCCAGCCGCAAAGCGACAAGGTGAATGCCGAGCGGCAGTCGCTTCAGCCCAAGACCGGTGCCAACTACGAGGTTGGCATCAAAGGCGAGCTGCTCAATGGCGCGCTGAACACCTCGTTCAACCTGTTCCGCACTGTCGAGAAGCACCGCGCAGAAAGCGACTACAACGAAGCCTGCCCTTCAGGCGACGGCTACTGCTACACCGACAGCGGAAAGGTGCGTGCCCAGGGTTTCGAAGCAGAGATCAGCGGCTCGCCACTCGAGCGCTTGCAATTGCTGGCGGGCTACACCTACACCCAGACCAAGTACCTGAATACCATCGAAGACACCGACCCGACCGAGCTGACCTTCACCTCCAGCTTCATCCCGCGGCACATGCTCAAGGTGTGGGGTGACTACCAACTGGGCGGTGCACTGGAGCGTTTCACCGTCGGCGCCGGCCTGAACAGCCAGAGCGAAAACTTCCGCACTACAGGCACTACCCGTGTCGAGCAGGCCGGCTACACCGTGTGGAACGGCCGCGTGCAGTACCGCGTCGACCTGAACTGGACTGTTGCGCTCAACGGCAACAACCTGTTCGACAAGAAGTACTACGCCACCATCGGTGCGCCGGCCTGGGGCAACTTCTATGGCGAACCGCGCAACTTCATGGTGACCTTGCAAGGGGCGTTCTGAAGTACTTCACAACGTGCGGTCGGGCCGCTCTGCGGCCCGACCGCAGGGCGGTGAAACACCAGCCAAAATCAACATCACCGCATTTTCAGAAAGGCGTGAAATGCAGGCGAAGTTGGACATCCCCTCCCGCTTCATCATCCACGAAACCGTGCACTGGGTGCTGAACCACCGCATGAACAGCGCACTGCCCGGCTACCTGATACTCAGCGCACGGGCGCCGTTCAACTCACTGGCCGCCTTGCCCGTAGAGGCCCAAGCCGAGCTGGGCATTCTCATGGCGCGCACGCAGCAGGTGATGGAAGCGCAGCTGCAACCGGCGCGGTTGTACATGCACACCTCGACGAACTGCCTTACAAAGATTGCCACCCGGTCTTTCAGCGAGCCTTGGCTCACTTGTGCGAAACGCTCGAAAGCAACTTGCGCACCCACTGAACTGCTGCGCAACACCTCCAGCAGCATCAGAAAGCTCGGCACCGACAGGCATACCCGCCGCGCCCTGCCGATACGCGCCAGCGCTTCATCGCTGACACCGTGAAAGGCACCGCTGCCCAGCGAGACGATTGCGTGCGCCAGCGTACAGAAGGTGTCGAGGTCCAGGTACCCGGTGGCTGGGCGCCCAACGCGCATGGCGCAGACGTACTGCTCATCGTGCCCGGCACCACCGAGAACTTTGCCTCGAACAAAATCATCATCGCCGGCCTCACTGCCGAAGCCGTCTGGCAACAACTGGATGACACGCGGGCGTTGCCAACGTACTACCGCAATGCAGCGGACATCCGTTTTCATGATGGCTCCGGCCCGTACCTGAGCAACGGCGCACGCTTTCGCTTCACCACGTTCGGTTTCCCGGTCGAGGCGCAGGTTACCGAGCATATGCCACCTGTTCCAGGCCAACCCGCACGCGTGGCTTGGCATGGCTGGGGGCTGACTTGTCGGCCCGCACTACCCTGCCCTGCAGGGTGCGCAGCACCTTGCGCTTGGCGTTGGCTGGCAGCCCTCTGGTCTGGCTGATGCCAACCGTCACATCGCCTGCTGCCAGCAAATCCGGTATGCGCCAGTAATCCACATGCTGCACAACCACCACCACGTTCGGCGCCTCCACCCGCAGGGCCCGCAGCAGTGGCGGCAGCAAGCCCGACTCCACGTCATCGGACAAACCGATGCGGAACGTCATGTTGCTGGTTGCCGGGTCGAAGTCATGGGACAGACTGAGGGCGATGGACATCGCATCCAGCGCCGGGGTGAGGTACTTGATCACCTCTTCGGCCCTGGCCGACGGTTCCATGCGGTTACCCACACGGAGCAGCAACGGGTCGTTGAACATCGCCCGCAACCTGGCCAGCGCGGCGCTGACCGTGGGTTGGGCGATGAACAGTTTTTCTGCCGCACGGGTGAGGTTGCGCTCTTGCATCAGGGCTTCGAACACCACCATCAGGTTGATATCGGCTTTGCGCAGTTCGTTTCGGTTCATTGGCGCTCCCGGGGCCATGCTTGTTTTGCGGGTCAATTGCAGCATTGACAGTAATCCTGACCGAGTCAAAGGTGCAGACTTGTATCCCCGGTGCTGGCTCAGACAACCCAATCCGGGTACCCTCCTCACTTCCCTTCCGGCCTCCCCTGCCGTGCACCGCCCAGGCGTTGATTCGCGAAGCGGTCATTCATGATGCCGACCCTTGCATGGCCGCCAATCACCGGTGCGCCCACCCGCCATCAATCCACTCAGGATGACCTCATGATCATTCGCCAAGGAAATGCTGCCGACTACCCGCAGCTGCTCGACATCTGGCTGCGCGCCGTGCGCGCTACACACCGTTTTCTGCAACCCGCCGACATCGACGCGTTGCTGCCACAGCTGCGCGATATCTACTTCCCGGCCGTCGAGCTGTGGGTAGCAGTCGACACGGATGACCAGCCGCTGGGCTTCATCGGCTTCAACGAGCAGCATGTGGAAATGCTGTTCGTCGACCCCGACCTTCATGGGCAAGGCATTGGCCGCGCGCTGCTGGACTTCGGCCGCCAATCGCGCCATTCAATGAGTGTCGACGTCAACGAGCAAAACCCGCAGGCTGTGGGCTTCTACCGGCATTACGGTTTCATCCAGACAGGCCGTTCGCCGCTGGATGGCGAGGGCCGGCCATTTCCCTTGCTGCATATGAGCTTGCCCCTAGGGAGTGATTGAGAGGCATACATTGCAAGGGGCGGCCCCTTGTGTCGCAAAAGGGCCGCCATGCGGCCCCGGCAAGGTTGCGGCCATGAGAGAAGCCGTTTAGCGGGTCAGTTCTATTTCGTTCATCAATGCCCTGGCCAACGCTGTGAAGTATTCGGCGGCGCGTGCGCGATGCCGCCGCATCACATACGTCGGACTCGCTGATACGAAAACTCGCATCTCCCTACGCTTCAGCAATTTTATGTCTTATTTAACGCAAAAATAGCAACATAAGAACAATCTAATTCCAATGTGCGGCAACCCTTAGCAATCGAGCATCGCTCAACCACCGTATACTCGGATCCACTATCGAGGATGCCCACATGCAAGCACTGGGAATGGATTACCGGCACGGCGATGAAGTCGCCAGCCACTGCCACGCCGAAGACCAGCTGATCTACGCCGCCAGCGGTGTGATGCGGGTCAGCAGCGAGGGCGGTAGTTGGGTGATCCCCGGCGGGCACGCGTTATGGATGCCCGCCGGAGTCAGCCATGCCATTCGCATGGAGGGCGCGGTCAGCATGCGCACCTTGTTGCTTGAGGCACGCGTCGCGCATTGCCAGGTGATCGTTGTGTCCGGCCTGCTGCACGAGCTGATCCTGGCTGCAGCGCGCCTGCTCGACCTGCGAGACGGCGAACACGTGCGGGCGTTGATTCAGTGTGAGTTGGCCACTGCCAGGCGCATCGATGCCTTTGTGCCACTGCCGCACCAGGCGCGTTTGCGTGCCTGGTGCGAGCGCTTCTTGCAGGACCCGGCTCAGGACCTGACCCTGGAACAATGCGGCGCACAGCTGAACATGAGTGCCCGCAGCGTGGCGCGGCTGTTCCAGCGCGAGGTGGGCATGTCGTATGGCGAATGGCGCGCCCGGGCCCGGGTGATGCTCAGCCAGCAGTGCCTGGCCAACGGCCAGCCCATCCTGAATGTGGCACTGGAACATGGCTACCAGAGCGCCAGCGCCTTTGCCGCCATGTTCAAGCGCATCCTCGGCTACGCCCCCAGCGACTGGCAGAACGGCTGCGCGCGCGGGTACTGACTGACAGGTTGTCCCACTTACGCGCAGGGTTGTCCTGCTTGCGGCAGCGAGGCCTGGCTCGCCATCGTTAACCTCGCATCACCACCCCTGAAGCGACGTGTGTGATGCCTCTACTGCAATCATTCCCTTTTCCTGCCCGGCTTGGCGCCGCCATCGGCATGCTGAGCGTGCTGGCGGCTTGCGCCCGGCACCCCACACCGGCCGAGCCACCCACCGCACTGCAAGCGGACCCGCTGGCCAGCCTGCCGGCTGGCACCCGCAAGCAACCTCTGCCGGAGCGCTGGTGGGCACTGTTCCGGGACCCACAGCTCAACCACTGGGTGCAGCAAGCCCTGGCGCACAATCAGGACCTGAAGCAGGCCGAAGCGAATGTGCAGGCCATGCTGGCGGGCATAGGGGAATTCGATGCCAGGCGCTGGCCGTCCACCTCCGTGGGCCTTGCCGCGACGTACGGCAAGAGCGCCGATGACCAGACCCTGGCCGAAGCGACTGACAGCCACGCGCCATCACAATGGCAATTCAACCCGGGCATCGAGTTGGCGTACCAGGTGGACGTCTGGGGCCAGGTACGCGCCGCCATTGCGCGTGCACAGGTGCAGGCTGAAGCCACCCAGGCCGCGCTGGACCTGGTGCGCCTGCAGGTGGTGGCCCAGACCAGCCGGGCCTATATCGACCAGTGCATCTACACGGCTCGCCTGGACGAAGCCCGCCAGTCGCTGCAAACCCTCGACCACAGCGTGCACCTCAGCGAGCGCCAGCACCAGGCCGGCGTTGCCACGGCCCTGGACAGCGAACGCCTGCTGGGCCTGCGCGAACAGATGCGGGCGCGGTTGCCGATGCTGGAGGCCCGACGGCAGATGGCGCTGTACGAGCTGGGCATGCTCAGCGGCCAGGCCTCTTTGGCCGAGGCCAGCACCTGCACGTCCATCCCTTCGCTGTCGGCGCCCTTGCCGGTTGGCGACGGCTGGCAGTTACTCGCACGCCGCCCGGATGTACGCCAGGCCGAACGGGAACTGCAAGCTGCCACGCTCGAGACCGAAATCGTCCGGGCCGACCTGTACCCGAAGGTCAGCTTCGGCGCATCGCTGACGTCCTCGGACCACCACCTTGCCAACCTGGGCGACAGCCGTGCGGTGATGTTCGGCATCGGCCCGCTGATCCGCTGGGAGTTCCCCAACGTCAAAGCCAACCGCGCTCGGGTCGGCAAAGCCGAAGCATTGCAGCAAGCGCAGGTGGCCCATTACCAAGGTGTGGCGTTGCGGGCACTGAAAGACGTGCGCCAGACGCTGGCTCGTTACGACGGCGAGCGACAGCGGTTGCAGGCACTGGACGCGGCCCTGGCGCACAGCCAGCGCGGCTTTGCCCTGGCCCAAAGCAACTACCGGGCCGGCACCGTGGACGGGTTGGCGTTGCTCGACAGCGAGCGTGAACTGATCCGCTTGCGGGGTAGCCATGTCCAGGCCCAAGGGCGCCTGGCACAAGCACAGGTCAACCTGTTTCGCGCTTTGGGCGGGCGGTGGTAGTTCCAAACATCAAGAATGGATAGAGATCATGAATGTTGCTGTAGAACAAACCGCGTCAACCGCCGTTGAGCAAAAGGGCATGGCCGTATCTCGCCGTCTGGCATACATCGCAGGTGGCAGCCTGGCAGCCATCGCCCTGTTGGCCTTCACCAGCTACTGGCTCACCACCGGCCGCTACCTGGAAACCACCGACGACGCCTACATCCGTGCCGACTGGGTGGCCATGAGCCCTCGTGTGGCCGGCTACGTGGCCAAGGTCGAGGTCGATGACGACCAACCGGTAAAAGCCGGCGATGTACTGGTACGCCTGCAAGCCCGCGACTATCAGGCCCGCCTCGACCAGGCCCAGGCCGGCGTGGCCGAAGCCCAGGCGGCGCTGACCGCCACCCAGGCCAGCCAGCAGGTGGCGGCCGAGCGCATCAACCAACAGCAGCAAGCCATCCTGCAGGCAGAAGCCGCCGTGCAGGGCGCTGCAGCCGAACATCGGCGCAGCGAGCTGGACATGCAACGCTACCGTGGCCTGGTGCGTGACGATGCCGCAACGGTACAGCGCCTGGAAAGCGCCAGTGCCGCTGCCTCGCAGGCCCAGGCCGCACTGCAGGGCGCGCAGGCCGCATTGCGCGAACAGCGCGCGCAGTTGGCCATGGCCAAGGCACGATCCGCCCAGGCCGACGCCACGTTGAAACAGAAAGAAGCAGCGCTGGCCCACGCGCTGGCCCGCCAGCGACTGGCCGAACAGGATGAGCAGGACACCATGCTCCGCGCGCCCATCGACGGTGTGGTTGGCCAGCGCCGCGTGCGCGCCGGCCAGTATGTGGTGCCGGGCCAGCCACTGCTGGCCGTGGTGCCCCTGCAGCAGGCCTATGTGGTGGCCAACTACAAGGAAACCCAACTGGCCCACATGCGCGCTGGGCAACCGGTAGAAATACGCGTAGACACCTTCGCCAGCCAGCCACTGCACGGTCATGTGGCCAGTTTCTCGCCAGCCTCCGGCAATGTCTTCGCCCTCCTGCCGTCCGACAATGCCACCGGCAACTTCACCAAGATCGTCCAGCGCTTCCCGGTGCGCATCCTGCTCGACAAACCGCTGGATGGCCCACAAGTGCTGCCCGGCATGTCGGTGGTCACCACCGTCGACACCCGCCCCGCAGAGGTTATCGATGCGCACTGAGCAACCTGTATCGCTGCGTGCCTGGGTGGCAGTGCTGGGTGGCCTGTTCGGCTGCTTCATGGCCGGCATGAACGTGCACGTCACCAGCGCTGCCCTGCCGGAAATCCGCGGCTCGCTGGGCGCCAGCTTCGAGGAAGGCTCGTGGATTTCCACCGCCTACCTGGTGGCAGAAATCGTGATGATTCCGCTGACCGCCTGGCTGGTGGAGGTGTTCTCGCTGCGCCGGGTCATGTGGACCGGCTCGTTCATCTTCCTGGTGGCTTCGGTGGCCTGTTCCTGGGCTCCAAGCCTGGAGGCGATGATCGTGATCCGGGTAGTCCAGGGGGCTGCCGGTGCAGTGCTGATCCCGCTGTCGTTCCAGTTGATCATCACCGAACTGCCGGCCAGCAAGATGGCCATGGGCATGGCGCTGTTCAGCCTGGCCAACAGCGTGGCGCAAGCGGCCGGGCCGTCGATTGGTGGCTGGCTGACCGATGCGTATTCATGGCGCTGGATCTTTTACCTGCAACTGTTCCCCGGCATTGCGCTGCTGTGCGCCATCGCCTGGTCGATCGAGGCCAAGCCGATGAGGCTCGAACTGTTGCGCAAGGGTGACTGGCTGGGTATCGCGGCCATGGTGGTCGGCCTGGGCGGCCTGCAGATCGTGCTGGAAGAAGGCGGCCGGCTGGACTGGTTTGGCTCGCCATTCATTGTCGGCATGAGCGTGCTCGCCGGTATCGCACTGGTGGTGTTCGTGGTGACCCAACTGTTCGGCCAGCGTACGTTCATCAACCTGCGGCTGCTTGGCCGTTACAACTTCGGTGTCGCCAGCGTGGCGATGTTCATCTTTGGCGCCGCCACATTCGGCCTGGTGTTCCTGGTGCCCAACTACCTGTCGCAGTTGCAAGGTTTCAGTGCGCACGACGTAGGCGTGGCGCTGATTGCCTATGGTGTGGTGCAGCTGCTGCTGGCACCGTTGATACCACGCCTGATGGGCTGGACCAGCGCCAAGTTCATGGTCGCCAGTGGCTTTCTGATCATGGCGCTGGGTTGCTGGCTGGGGGCGAGCCTGAGCGCCGACAGTGCCGACAACGTGATCATCCCGTCCACGGTGGTGCGAGGCATTGGCCAGCCGTTCATCATGGTGGCGTTGTCGGTGCTGGCGGTGGCCGGGCTGGACAAGCGCGAGGCCGGCTCGGCCTCGGCGGTGTTCTCCATGCTGCGCAACCTGGGGGGCGCCATTGGCACGGCCGGGTTGACGCAACTGGTGGCGACCCGGGAGCGCTTTCACAGTGAGCGAATTCACGAACAGGTGACGGTGTTCGAGCCCGCGGTGCAGGAGCGTGTCAACCAGACAGTGCAAAGCTGGCTACCGCACCAGCAGCAGGTGCTGGAAGGGTTGGCAGCCACTGTTCGGCGAGAGGCGTACCTGATGGCCTACAGCGATGCGTTCTACCTTGCGTGCCTGGCATTGCTGGGCTGTGCGGTGGCGGCGTTGCTGCTGCGCGCCCAGCGGGCCGCGTGAGGGGGCTGGTACACTGTGCCTCCACACACTGTGCCCGACAGACCAACCGTATGAACCCGACGCGCTACACCACCGTGGCAAAGGACTTGATGGAAGGCATCGCCAGCGGCCGTTACCCGGTGGGCAGCCTGCTGCCGACCGAGTTCGAGCTGTGCGACCTTTACGATGTGAGCCGGCACACGGTGCGCGCGGCCATCAACCAGTTGCTCAACCAGGGGCTGGTATCGCGGCGCAAGCGCGTGGGTACCCGGGTGGAGGCCAGCAGCCCGCGCGGTGGCTACTCGCAATCGCTGGCCAGCGTGGCCGACCTTGCGCACCTGGCCGAAACCCAGCAGCGGGAAATTCAGGACGTGCGGCACTTCGTTGCCGATTTGAGCGAAGCGGCGCGGCTGGGGCTGGTACCGGGTGAGCACTACTTCTGCGTGTCCAGTATCCGCGTCGACCGCCTGCACAATGCGGCGCCCCTTTGCTGGACCGACGTGTATGCGCAGCGCGACTATGCCGAGGTCATCGAACTGGCCCGCGAACACCCCGACCAGCTGATTGCCGGGTTGATCGAACAGCACTATGGCCGGGCGATCGCGGTGGTCGACCAGCAAGTGCGGGCGGTGTTGCTGACAGCGGAAATGGCCCGGGCGCTGAAGGCCGAGGCGGGTTCACCGGGGTTGAAGATCATTCGCCATTACCGCGAGGAAAACGGCGATTTGATGGCGGTTTCCGAGACGGTGCATCCGGATGACCGCTTTACACTGGTCACCCAGATGCGCCGGGATCGCTCGCCTGTCTGATCTCAGGCACACAAGGCCGCTCCTAGAGGGGCCGCAATTGCTGTTCGGCCTCGATCAATTGCTTGCTGCGCACCGACACCACCCGATGATCCCGCGCCAGCCACCCATACACCGTCGGCAGCACGAACAACGTGAACAAGGTGCCCACCAGCATCCCGCACACAATCACCACCCCCAGCCCGAAGCGGCTGTTGGCCCCGGCACCACTGGCGAACAGCAGCGGAAGCACGCCAAATGTCATCGCCGCCGTGGTCATCAGCACAGGCCGCAAACGTATCTGCGCAGCACGGACGATAGCCGCCGCACGATCAAGGTTGTCGCGCACCTGGATCTCGTTGGCGAACTCCACCATCAGGATGCCGTGCTTGCTGATGAGGCCAATCAACGTCACCAGTCCGATCTGCGTGTAGATGTTCAACGTGGCCCAGCCCAGCGCCAGCGGCAGCAGTGCACCGCAGATCGACAGCGGCACGGTCACCAGGATGATCAGCGGATCCACCAGGCTTTCGTACTGCGCCGCCAGCACCAGATAGATCACCACCAACGCGGCAAGAAACGCCCACATCAGGGCAAAGCCCTCCTGCACGTACTGACGTGATTCCGATTGCCAGTCGTGGTTGAAGCCAGGCGGCAACTCACTGGCCAGTTGCTCAAGCAATGCCACGGCATTGCCCATCGACACACCCGGCGCCGGTATCGCCTGCAAGGTGCTGGCATTCTGCTGATCGAATTGTAGCAGGCGATTAGGCGCAACCTCGATATTCAGGTGCACCACCGTGGCCAGCGGCACCAGGCTGTTGTCCTCGGCGCGCACATACTGGCGGTTGAGCGCCGCAGGCGTCAGGCGCTGGTCCTGAATGCTCTGCGGAATCACGTCGTAGGAGCGCCCGAACAGGGCGAAGCGATTGAGGTACTGCTCGCCCACCAGCACACCCAGCGACTCGCCGATGGCCTGCATGCTGATGCCCAGGCTGGCTGCCTTGGCCCGGTCGATGCGCACCTTCACCACCGGGTTGTTGTAGTCCAGGTCACTGTCCACCACGGCGAACAAACCACTGTCGCGGGCACGCTGCTTGAGGGCTTCCATGGTCTGATAGAGCTCGGGGTAGTCATGGGCACTGCGCAGCACCATCTGCACCGGCAAGCCTCCGCTGGAACCCGGTAGCGAGGCCACCTGGAAGGCGAAAATGCTGCTGCCTTCGATGTCCGCAACTGCCTGTTGAAGCTGCGCCTGCACCTGTCCAGCAGAGCGCTCGCGAGCCTGCCAGGCACTGAGGTTGATGCCGCCGAAACTGGCGGCCGGGCCGTCGGTGCCGTTGATGATCCAGGTGTCGGTGGTTTCGGCAATGGACTTCATCACCTGGTCGAGCTTCAGCGCAAAGCGTTCCGCATACTCCAGGCTGGCATGCTGCGGCGACTTGATGGCCGTAAGCACCGCCGCCTGGTCCTCGGGGGGTGCCAGTTCGCGCTGTGGCAGCAGGTACAGCCAGGGCAGGCTCAGGCACACCAGCAGTGCCACGCCGCCACTGATCCAGCGATGAGACAGGGTGTAAGCCAGCACCCGCCCGTAAGCCCCGGTCAGCGCCCCGAACAACCGGTCCGCCAGGTTGGCCATTGCGCCGTGCTGCTGACCGGGTTGCAGCAGCAGCGAGCTCATCACCGGCGACAAGGTAAGCGCTACCACGCCAGACACGATCACCGCCCCCGCCAGGGTCAGGGCGAACTCGCGGAACAGCGTGCCGGTCAGCCCGCCCATCAGCCCGATGGGTGCATAAACCGCCGCCAGTGTGAGGGTCATGGCAATCACCGGCCCGGCAATTTCCCGTGCCCCGGCCAATGCCGCAGCAACCGGCGACTTGCCCTCCTCGATATGGCGGTGCACGTTCTCCACCACCACGATGGCATCATCCACCACCAGGCCGATGGCCAATACCATCGCCAGCAAGGTCAGCAGGTTGAGGCTGAAGCCGAACAGCAGCATCAGGCCCGCAGCGCCGAGCATCGACAACGGGATGGCCACCACCGCAATCAACACACTGCGCAGCGAACCCAGGCACAGCCAGATCACCAGCACCACGATCAGCATCGCTTCTACCAGGGTGCGCAGCACCTCGTGGATGGAGGCGTCGATGAAGCGTGCGGTCTCGTAGGCCAACGCCACATGCACACCCGGTGGCAGGGTCTGCTGAATCTGCGGCAGCAGCTGGCGAATGCCCTCGACAATCACCAGCGGGTTGCCGGTTGGCGTGGGGAACAAGCCCAGGTGCACGGCCGGTTTGCCATCCATGGTGGCACTGGTCTGGGTGGCCGCCGCACTCAGCTCGACGGTGCCGACATCGCGCAGGCGTACCAGGTCGGTGCCCGCGTTACGGATGATCAGCTCGCGAAAGTCCTCGACCCGGGTGAGGTCGGTGTCCACCTGGATGTCGGCCAGCACGTACTGGCCGCGCACCTGGCCGGGCGTTGCCTGGTAGTTGTTGGCACGCACTGCCTGCGCCACATCGGCTGCCGTCACCCCGCGCCCGGCCATGCGCTCGCTGTCCAGCCACAGGCGCATCGCCAGGCGCTGCCCGCCGAACGACTGCACCTTCGCCACGCCGTCGATGCCGGAGAACTGCGGTTCCACCACCCGCGACAGGTAATCGCTCAGCTCGGGTATCGACAAGGTATCGCTGGCAAAGCCTACGTAGGCGACGGCAGTGGAGTCACCTGCCGACAGCTCCACCACCGGGTCGTAGGCTTTTTCCGGCAGGCGATAGCGCACCTGGTTGACCTTGGCCATGGTCTCGGCCAGTGCCTGGGTCGAGTCGCGGTTCAGCACCATGCGCAGGGTAATCAGGCTGCGTCCCTGCTGCGAGGACGAGGACAGGTAGTCGATGCCCTCCACCGATGACACCGCCTGGGTAATCGGTTGGGTCACGAAGCCTTGCATCAGCTCGGCAGAGGCCCCGGGGTACTCGGTGCTGATGGTGATAGTCGAGCTTTCCAGCAACGGGTACTGGCGGATCGGCAGTTTGCCCATGGCAAACAGCCCCAGCAGGATGATCAGGCTGCTGACCACCAGCGCCAGCACCGGGCGGCGCACGAAGACGTCAGTGAACTTCACGATTGCCGCCCTCCCTGGCTGGCCTGCAGGCTGTCCTGGGCCACCGGCTCGACAGACATGCCATCGTTCAGTTTCAGCTGGCCAGAGACCACCACCTGATCACCCGGCGCAAGACCAGAGGTCACCTCCACCCGCCCCTGCCAGCGCTCACCGGTGGTGACCTGCACCCGTTTCACACGGGTGCCGTGTTCCGCGTCCCGGGTGGCGACGAACACCGTCTGCCCATAGGCGGTGTAGGTAATTGCGGTTTCCGGCACGGCCAGCACGGTCGATGGCTGCGCCGCGTCCAGGCGCACGCTGGCGTACATGCCCGGTTGCAACTGCCCGTCCGGGTTCGCCAAGGCGGCCTGCACCTGCACCAGGCGCGCCTTGCTGACAACCGGGTCGACCGCCACTACCTGGGCCTGAAAGCCTTGGCCGCGCACGGCATCCACACCCAGTGCCAGCACCTGCCCCACCTGCACCTCGGGCGCGGCCTGCTCGCCCAGGGAAAAGTTGACGTGCAACAGGCGGGTATCTGCCAGGCTGACGATGGTCTCGCCAGCGCCCAGGTATTGGCCCTGATGCACCCGGCGAATACCCAGCTTGCCGGCGAACGGCGCACGGATTGCCTTCTGCGCGATCAACGCCTCGACGTGCTGCAACTCGCCGCTGGCCACATCCACGGCAGTGGCGGCGTTATCGAACAGCTCCTGCGAAACGGCATGCATTGCCAGCAGTTTGCGGCTGCGCTGCAACACCACTTCGGCGTTGCGCAGTTTGGCCCGCAACTGCACGCGCTGTGCCTGCTCCGGGGCGTCATTGAGCTGCACCAGCACCTGCCCGGCCGTGACGGTCTGCCCCGACTCGAACGCGATACCGGTAATGCGCCCCGCCACCTCGGCCGCCACCTGCACCTGGTTGACCGCCTCCAGCTCCCCCGAGGCAAAGTTCTGCCGCGCCACCTGCACCTGCTCGGCCGTGGCCAGCGCCACCTTGGTTGCCGGCCATGCGGCGGCAGCGGGCTGCGTCGAGCTGTTGCCCACCAGCGCATAGGCGCCCGCCAGCACACCTGCCACAGCGCCGGCACAGGCCAGTAACGTCCTTTTGTTCATGCAGTGCTCCGATCAATCAGGAAAGCGGTTGCGGGGAAGATCGGGCAGGACTATAAGAGCTCAACTTAACTTGAGGTCAACAGGTATGGCAGTGGACAACACGCGGATGCTCACGGTAGGCGAAGTGGCCAAACGCAGCGGCGTGGCAGTCTCTGCGCTGCACTTCTACGAGTCCAAGGGGCTGATCGCCAGTGTCCGCACCGCCGGCAACCAGCGCCGCTTTCCCGCGCTGGTGCTGCGTACGCTGGCGATCATCAAGGTGGCGCAGCGCACCGGTATTCCGCTGGAGGAAATCAAGCAGGCGTTCAGCCGTTATGCGCCCAACAGCAAGCTCACGGCAGCGCAATGGGGCGAGATGTCCACGGCCTGGCGCGAAGACCTGAACGCCCGCATCCGCACGCTGGAGGCGCTGCGCGACAGCCTGGACAACTGCATTGGTTGCGGTTGCCTGTCGCTGGAAGACTGCCCGCTGCGTAACCCCGAGGATGTGCTGAGCAAGGAGGGTAGCGGGGCGCGGATTCTCGAAAAGAAGGCCCGCTAGCCGCTCCCGTGTCAGTCGGCCTTGCCCAGCACAAAACGATCAAAGTGCTCGATATGCTCATCCAGGTTGTCTTCGAGCATCATCCGGTACTGTTCGCAGAAGTACTTCAGAATCTCTTCCCGGGCGGCCGCCAGCTCCGCGCCGCTCTTGAAGCTGCGGGCACTCATCCAGGCGCTGAAACGGGTTGCGCCGAAGGTGAGCGAGGCGCTGACCTTGCCCAGGTCTTCGAATTTTTCGATCTGCTGGTTGGCCAGGTCGATGTGCGCATCGGCGCGGTCGTAAAAGGCCTGATCGGTAGCTTGGGTCATTGCGGTTCACCTGGTAACGGAAGCCCAAGCCTTGCATGGCGGCGCGCATACGTGCAAGGCTGAAAAAGGATCACCCGCAACGACAAAGGAAGCAAAACACCTTATGCCAGGAACCACACGTATCCATCGCTACTTGCGCCCACTGCCTGCAAACCGCACTGCAGCCAGTGGGCGTGACCTCACAGGCAAACGCGTCATCCGCCTCGCCTCCAAACTCGCAACACTGCTCTGCACGCCCCGCTCTGCACCGCCTTACCTCTGTGTCACGCCCGAGCGTGCACCTGCCAAACGCCTGCCCCCGACCTGACTGCCAACGCTGCAGCGCACAACGCCGTTCTCGCTTGCTACAGGCGGGATGTCTGACGCACTTACAGGGGCAACACGCAATGCTTTTATTTCAAGGCAAACAAATTCACAGCGCCATCTTCGACATGGATGGCACCCTCTTCGACACCGAGCGCTTGCGTTTCAGAACGCTCAAGCAAGCCTCGCTGGAAATCTTCGGCAAGGCACTGGGCGAACACACACTGATCGGCTCGCTGGGCCTGAGCGCGAAAAAAGCCGAAGCCCTCGCCAAGGCGCACAACGGTGAAGACTTCCCGTACGCCGAAATCCGCAAACGCGCGGATGAACTTGAGCTGGAGTACGTGCGCAATCACGGCGTACCGATCAAGGCCGGTCTGCTGGAAGTGCTAGAGCGCCTGCGCAAGTCGGGCCTGACCATGGCGGTAGCCACGTCCAGCCGCCGTGCCATCGCCGAGGAATACCTGATCAACGCCAACGTGCTGAAGTATTTCGATATCACCGTCTGCGGCGATGAAGTCAGCCAGGGTAAACCCCACCCCGAGATTTTCCTGAAAGCCGCCCGCGCGCTCAATTGCGAGCCGGACCAATGCTTCATGGTCGAGGACTCAGAGAACGGCATGCGCTCGGCAATGCGCGCTCAAGGGCAGGCGATTCTTATCGAAGACATCAAGCCGCCGGCCCCCGAGATCAAGGCAGGCGCGCTCAAGGCCTACCGCAGCATGACCGAGTTCCTGGCCGATTTGAGCGAGTGCGTTCCCGACCTGGGCATGCCCGAACTGTACGAAAACTTCCCGGCCTCCATGAACCAGTTCCGCGTGGGCATCCATGGTTTCGGCGCCATCGGGGGTGGCTACCTGACGCAGGTCTTTTCCCATTGGGATGGCTACACCCGGCCTTGTGAGATCATTGCCGCGACCCGCTCGCGCATGTTGCGTGAAAGCGTCAATGCCTTCGGCCGTTACAGCGTGCGCTACGGGGCCACTTCGTTCGACCAGACCATCGACAATGTGCGCATGATCGACATGGACGATGATGATGCACTGATCCAGATGTACACCGCTGCCGAAATTATCGGCCTCAGCCTGCCCGAGCAGGCCATCCGCAACCAGGCGCAGGTGATTGCCAAAGGCCTGTTGAAGCGCTTCGAACGCCGTGGCCGTGAGCTGACGTTGCTGATCGTGCTGAACAAGGTGGGCGGCGCTGCGTTTGTGCGCCGCCATGTGCAAGCGGAGCTGGCATTGCTGTGCCCGCCAGCAATCGGCGAGCAAGTGCTGGAAAAGACCCACTTCGCCGAAACGGTGGTCAGCCGCATCGTCTCCAAGCTCAGCAACGACGCACTGGTACGGCAACTGCGCATCAAGTCGCAGATGTTCCAGAACAGCCTGGAAGACGAGCCGGCAGTCGCCACAAAGGCATCGACGCCAGTGCCTGAATACGAACGGCTGATCGGGCGCTTCAGGCCCTTTGCCCAGCCCAGCAGTGCGATGAGCCAGTTGCACCTGATCCTGTTCAACAGCGAACCCGACATGCCGCTGTATGTAGAGCACGGCAGCGACCTGCTCGAACGCCTGCGCCAGGTAAAAACGGTGCCTGACATCACCCAGATCCAGGTCATCAAGAACCGCTTGTGGAATGGCCCGCATGCCATCGTTGCCTGGTACGCCAGCCTGCTGGGCCATGACTCGGTAGGCCAAGGTATGGGCGATGCACAGGTGAGCGAACTGGCCGAGCGCCTGATTCGCCAGGAAGTCGGCCCCGCACTGGTGGCGGAATACCCACAGATGGCGGAAGTGGTCAGCCGTTTTGCCGAGACCTTCCTGGAACGCTGCAAAACCTCGTTCAAAGACCCTTGTGCCCGGGTGGGGCGCGACCCGTTGCGCAAGCTTCAGCGCAACGAACGCATTTTCAGCAGCATCGAGCTGGCCCACAAGCATGGTATTGAAACCCCGGCCCTGGTGTTTGGCGCGGCACTGGCCATTCACCATGCCCTGCGCTGCACAGATGACAAAGCGCTGGAGGCCCAGGCCATCAGGCAGGCCTATCGTGAAAACGACGCCAGTGTCGAGGCCGTGCTTACCCTCGGGGTTGACGGTAATGGCAAGCGCTTTCCAGGGCTGGACCCGATCACGGATGCACAGCTGATCAGCGCCATTTCAGAGGCTTTCCGGCAGTACCCGCAAAGGGCTGTGGCAAACCGACCGGGCGTCCTTTGCATAGGCGCATGAACCATAGACGCAAGAACAGCGGTCTATCCCCTGTTCCGAGGGTAATCAGGTAAGAGTCGCGAATGGCCTCGGCCATGCACTCAAGGCATCAAGCTGCATCAGCGCCTGCAACAGCATCAGCTGGCGTGCGGCAGAGGGGGCTTCGGCTTCGGGCAGTTGTGCCAGCGCGTGCAAGTAGGCGGCCTCAAGCTTCCTGCGGCGGAAACGGTCGATCAACAGGCCCTTCGCCCTGCTCCTCAATCAGGCCCTGGGTTACTACAAGGTTTCATCGCCTTGCCTCAAGCGTGGCGCACGCAAGGGCGGCTCAGATGGAGCAAATTCGGATGACTTGTAGGACGCTTCTGATTCTCTGTGCCAAGCGCTTGAGGCCGCCCCGTGGGTGTTAGGTTTCTAACCCTATCCACCCACAGGGAGCTTGAGGATGCGCGTCAGTCTAGAGGGAAAAGGCCAGGCGGTAGATGGCGATGTGACCACCACGGGAGCTATCTGTATCGCGACGGGGGCCGGCTATCTCGACGAGGGCCGAATGGTGCTCCGTGAAGGCGACCAGACCACGCCATGCCCTCTTTGTGGGCAGGTGGGAATGGTCGCCGAAGGTGTGGACCACTTCATTTCCGATGGACAGCGCGTGGCCATGGATGGTGCGCTGGTTGTCTGTGGCTGTTCGCCGGGCAGCAATCGGGTGGTCGCACCGCTGTATCAAGCACCGCCACCCATGCAACCCGTAGCAGGGCTTGCCAATGCTCACTTTGCCGAGCCGTCAAACGCGGTCTACCCGGAGCGTTTCTCCCAGCCTGTAATAGGTGCACTGCCCGGTACGCTGGAGCCTGGCTTCTATGTGGTTCCCCGGCGCATGTCGTTCCCCGAGGTGCTGCTGCACTTGGCCGAGCATGATGCCACGTTACCGATTTCCCGATTGCAGCGGCTCAATCCAACGTTTGAACAAGGGTTCAAAGCAGGGGAAATTTTCGTCATCGGTGATCCTGACAACGGTGACGCCTGCACACGCGAAGAGGGAGAACTGATGGCCGCAGCGCAGCATGCGCGGCGTGCGCTGGCAGTGCTCGACTACGCCGAAGCGGATTTCATGATGGAGCACCAGGCCGAAATCGCAGGTTTGCTCAGCAACGCCAGCCTGTCCATGGGCGTGGGCAAGGACATGCTGGACCAAGGCTTGAAACAGGTCAGTCATACATTGACGAGTATCGAGCAACTGCACCAGCGGGAGTTCATGCGCCACGGCCACCTGAACAGCCCAGGCTTCTTCGCCGAACGGCGGCGCCTTCTGCAGCAACTGGATGGACAGCTGAAAACAGCATTTTTGAACAAGCAACTGAACCTTGGAAATTATGAGCGCTTGAGGAAGAGCTTGAATATTTCGACCAAGAGCCTGGTGCATCATTGGTCGAAAGCGGGTGGGCCGGGGCAGATTCCGGGGTATGCAACGCATCTGGATAAGGTGGCGAAGCTCGGCAGGTATCTTAAACATGGCGGGCATGTTGCGATTGGGCTCGGCGGTACTTCTTCCTATTTGAAAGTAAAGGAGGCATGTCAAGCAGGAGAAACCGAAGCTTGTAAGGTTGTGCGCCTCAAGGAAGCTGGAAGTTTCAGTGGCGGTGTTGTTGGTGGGGCTGCGGGTGGCTTTATCACAGGATTAGCAGCCACTTCAATTTGCGGTGTTTTCGCTATTGGAACCGCAGGAATTGGAGCACCAATATGTGGTATTGCCGTTGTTGGAACGGGCTCTCTGGCGGGAAGCGTGGCTGGCGAGGCTGTGGGGGAAATGGTGGGAGAAAAGATCTATGAGTCTATCGCTGATTGATATAAATACCTGGCCACTGAAAATTCAATTGATTTTTCTCGTTGCGCCATTTGCCTTAAGTTCAGCCGGCCTTGTAATTAGTGGTTTTGTGGCTTGGTCTCGTGAATTTGACGTTATCAACAGCTCCATACGAAGCAATGCCTATTTAGAGCAAATGAAGCGATTGCTGGGGACTACTACCTACCGGGCACGATGGATGCTGACTTGTGCTGCCTGCGGCCTACTCACTTTTCCTCGGCTTCACTCAAGAATAGGTCTGGTGAGCCCTGATGAGCTTAAGAATTTTCCGTCAAAGTTAAAGCTCAAGCTGGTTTCTTCGAGTTGGCTCATCATCATTGGCTCGGCCTGGCTATTGATTGCTTTTGCGATGGTAAGGCATTAGAAAATTGAGTGATAAGACCCGCAATTGCGGGTCTCCACCCTTCTGAACGGCCTTGTCGTCGAACCGAAACCTGTCCCGCCTGTAAACCCTCGACTGCCGCCTTCACCATCCGCATTTTGCCCCACGCCCCGAGCACCAACCCGAGCGTCACCACGCAGCAGGTTTTCGCGCATGCTTGTTTTTCCGAAAAGCGATGACACATCGCTTGCATATGACACTTTGTGTCATTAAGATCGCACTGTGTCCTGATGACAGTCACCTGTCCATCAGCAACCCATTGCCCTTTCCCATGCAGGTACCGCCCATGACGACCACCATGCAGGTTCCCAAGGACCAGTTGGTCAAACTCGCCCAGCAACAAATGCTGACCGCGCTGGCCGACAACACCTACACCGCCCGGCAAAAGCTCGCCCTCACCTGCCGCATCCTCTTCGACGGCGGCCACGACTCAGGCCTGGCCGGGCAGATCACCGCCCGCGCGCAGGAGCCCGGCACCTACTACACCCAACAACTGGGCCTGGGCTTCGACGAAATCGCCGCCTCCAACCTGCTGGTGGTGGACGAGGACCTCACCGTGCTGCAAGGCCGCGGCATGGCCAACCCGGCCAACCGCTTCCACAGCTGGCTGTACCGCGCCCGCCCCGACGTCAACTGCATCATCCACACCCACCCGCTGCACAGCGCCGCGCTGTCAATGCTGGAAGTGCCGCTGGCCATCTCGCACATGGACCTGTGCCCACTGTTCGACGACTGTGCCTTCCTCAAGGAGTGGCCCGGCGTGCCAGTAGGCAACGAAGAAGGCGAAATCATCGCGAAGGCGATTGGCGACAAACGCGCCATCCTGCTTTCCCACCACGGCCTGCTGATTGCCGGTGGCTCGATTGAAGAAGCCTGCGTGCTCGCCCTGCTGTTCGAACGCGCGGCAAAGATGCAACTGCTGGCCATGGGCGCCGGTGACATACGCCCCATCCCAGAAGCACTGGGCAAAGAGGCCCACGACTGGATCTCCACCCCCAAACGTCATGGCGCCGCGTTCAGCTACTACGCGCGCCGTGCCTTGCGTGCCCATGGCGACTGCCTGGGCTGATCGAAGCTGTACGCTTTCCTCAACAACGGCAAAGGTGCCTGGTCATGTCTACACCTGTAATTCGCGGCGTTATCGGCTACACCATCACTCCCTTCACGGCAGACGGCTCGCTCGATCTGGAGGCCCTGGGCACATCCATCGACAGCCTGATTGCAGGCGGCGTGCACGCCATCGCACCGCTGGGCAGCACCGGCGAAGGGGCCTACCTGTCCGACAGCGAATGGGAAACCGTGGTGCGCTTTAGCCAGGCACGCATCGCCGGGCGTGTGCCCAGCGTGGTCAGCGTCTCTGACCTGACCACTGCCCGCACCGTGCAGCGTGCCCGCCTGGCACAGGCCTGCGGCGCCACGGCAGTGATGGTGCTGCCCATCTCGTACTGGAAGCTCACCGAAGCCGAAGTGGTCGCCCACTACAAGGCGGTCGGCGCCGCCATCGACATCCCGATCATGCTGTACAACAACCCGGGCACCAGTGGCACCGACCTGTCGGTGGAGCTGATCCTGCGCATACTCGACGAGGTGCCCAATGTGACCATGGTCAAGGAAAGCACCGGTGACATTCAGCGCATGCACCGCCTGTTCACCACTACCGAAGGCCAAGTGGCGTTCTATAACGGTTGCAACCCGCTGACCCTGGAAGCCCTGGTGGCCGGCGCCACCGGCTGGTGCACCGCCGCCCCCAACCTGATCCCGGCACTGAACCTGGCGCTGTGGGACGCCGTGCAGCAAGGCCAGCTGGCCGAAGCCCGCACGCTGTTCTACCGCCAGTATGAGCTGCTGGAGTACATCACCCGCCGAGGCCTGCCCACCACCATCAAGGCCGGTTTGAAACTGCTCGGCCAGGATGTCGGCGCCCCGCGCCTGCCCCTGCAGCCGCTGGATGCGCAAGGCAACGCTTACCTGAAAAACCTGCTGGTAGCGTTGGCCAGCTGACCCTGAAACCTGCCCGTCAGCCTTCCGCTGGCGGGCAGCGCATTTCTATAGAAGCAGCCTTGCGCTGCTCTACCTGATCTTTACCAGAGGCAACCATGGACGCGCCTGTAGAAAGCTCTTCAACCCCTTTTCGGCTGGCAGACATCCTTCACCCCGTTGTGGCAGGGATCGTTTCGGTCATCGTCAACTACGGTGGCACCTTCATCCTGGTGTTCCAGGCGGCCAAGGTTGCCGGGCTGAGCCCCGAGCTGACGTCTTCGTGGGTATGGGCCGTGTCGATCGGCGTCGGCCTCAGCGGCGTTGCGCTGTCCTGGTACAGCCGCGCGCCGGTGATCACGGCCTGGTCCACGCCAGCCGCTGCGTTCCTGGTCACCGCCCTGGCCAATGTGCCCTACAGTGAAGCCATCGGTGCCTACCTGCTGTCGGCCGCCGGCTTCGTGGTGCTGGGGATTACCGGGTGCTTCGAGCGCCTGGTGCGGGTCGTCCCTGGCGGTATTGCAGCCGGGCTTCTGGCCGGCATCCTGTTGCAGTTCGGTATCGGTGCCTTTGCCAGCCTGTCGGTGGACCCGGCCCTGGCCGGGCTGCTGATTGCGGCCTATGTGGCATTCAAGCGTTTTACCGCCCGCTACGCCGTGGTCGGCATTCTGCTACTGGGCCTCGGCTACTTATTGCTGCAAGGGCAAGTGGGCCTGACCACACTCAAGCTGGAGTTCGCCTCTCCGGTATTCACCGCGCCCACCTTCTCCCTCAACGCTGCCCTCAGCGTGGCCCTGCCATTGTTCCTGATCACCCTCACCGGCCAGTACATGCCCGGCATGCTGGTACTGCGCAACGATGGCTTCACGACCAGCGCCAACCCGATCGTCGCGGTCACGGGCCTGGGGTCATTGCTGCTGGCGCCGTTCGGTTCGCATGCCTTCAACATCGCCGCCATCACCGCAGCCATCTGCACCGGCAAGGAAGCCCATGAAGACCCAGGCAAACGCTGGGTGGCAGGGATCGCCGCCGGTGTCTGCTACATCCTCGTGGGGGTGTTCGGGGTCACCCTGGCAAGTGTGTTCATGGCCCTCCCGGGCACGTTCATCACCACCCTGGCCGGCCTCGCCTTACTGGGCACCATCGGTGCCAGCCTGGCCAGCGCAATGGCCGATGCCCGCGCCCGCGAGGCGGCACTGATCACCTTTCTGGCGGCAGCCGCCAACATCAGCCTGTTCGGCATTGGCGGGGCCTTCTGGGGCCTGGTCATTGGTCTGCTGGCCCATGCCGCGCTGAACGGCCGCCTCCCCGCTTTCAGCGGCAACTCCCGCTGAGCGGGCTTCCTTTCACCTTGCCGTGCGCCAGCGGCGCACGCCGTACAACAGGTATCGACATGCCCCAAGCTGGCCCCAAGTTGCTTACCCAAGTGGCTGCCGTGCACTTCGTCAGCCATGTACACATCATGCTGATCCCGGCGTTATTGCCCGTGCTTCCCGGCCTGCTGGGGGTGGGCTTCGTCGAGCTCGGGGTGGCCTTGGCAGTATTCAACATCGTCTCCGCCCTGGTGCAGGCCCCGCTGGGTTACGCTGTCGACCACTATGGGGCGCGTAACGTGCTCAAGGCCGGGCTGTTGCTGGGCAGCCTCAGTTTCCTGCTGCTGGCGGCCAGCCCGGGGTATGCGGTATTGCTGGTGGCGATGGCCATGGCTGGCCTGGCCAATGGTGTGTACCACCCGGCCGACTACGCACTGCTGGCCAACGGCATCGAGCCCGCACGCCTGGGGCGGTCGTTCTCGATTCATACCTTTGCCGGATTTCTTGGCTCGGCGGTCACGCCGGCCGTATTCCTCGGTATCGCCGCTGTGTTCGGCACGCGGGCGGCCCTGACCGCAGGCGCCGTATTCGGAGTAGCGGCATTGCTGCTGATCTCGATACCAGGCAGCGGCGTGTACCGGGTCGCAGGGCCAGGCAAGCAAACAGGCGCTGGCCCGGTCGCAGCAACAGGCCGCGTGTGTTTGTTCACACCCATGATCGGCGTGCTGACGGTGTTGTTCATCCTGCTCAACCTGAGCACCAGCGCCATTGAAAAGTTTTCCGTCGCCGCACTCGTACAAGGCCAAGGCCTGACCCTGGCCTGGGCCAACACCGCGCTCACCGCCTTCCTGCTGTGCAGCGCAGCGGGCGTGCTGTGCGGTGGTGCCTTGGCCGACCGTACCCGGCGCCATGGCCTGGTGGCGGCACTGGCTTTCGCGGCAGCGGCCGCGTTGACCGCGCTGGTGGCCCTGGGGCTGCTGCACGGCTGGGCGCTGGTGATAGTGCTGGGTGCCATCGGCTTGCTGACCGGGATCATCGCCCCATCGCGGGACATGCTGGTCAAAGCGGCTGCACCGAAAGGCGCCGAGGGCAAAACGTTCGGGCTGGTGTCGACCGGGTTCAACATTGGTGGCGCCATCGGGCCGGTGGCGTTCGGCTGGATGCTCGACCAGCGCCTGCCAAACGGGATTTTCATTGCATCGGTCGTGTTCATGTTGCTGACGGTGCTGCTGACCCTGGCGCAAGAGGCGTACCTGGCCAGGGCCCGCAACGCAGAACGACTGGCGCGCGCCGTGTAGGTGCGGCCTTGGCCTGTCATTTGGGTCGTTCAGGATGCCGGGTTGGCATATACCACGCGCCCGCCTGCGCCCGGCCGATTGACGAACAACACATCCAGCACGCTGTTGCGCAAGCCCTTCAGCGCATTCCAGTTCGCCGAGGCATGCACGTACTTCTCGCACAGCAGCCGCTGTTCAGCCTCGCTCAACCCCGGCTGGTCCGTTTCACCCAAGGCAAACGCATGCAACTTGCGGCTGATCTCCAGCAAATCCTCCGGCAGCCTGTGCTCAGGCTGCTCGCCCAACGGCGCAAATGGCACGCCAGCCCGCACCGCCAGCGCTCGCATCACGCTCAAGTACACCCGGGACAACTGCCCCGCCACTTCCCGTTCACGGTACAACGCCGCATACACCTGCTTTTGCGCCTCATTTGGCCGGCCGCCGGCAAGGGGCGCCTCCCAGCTCACAACCTGCGGCCTGGGCTCGCGCCTGTCGGCATACGCCGACGCCAACAAGGCGCTTACCGTGGCATACACACGGCTTTGCTCGACACGCATGCCCACCGGTACACGCTGGGACTGCGGCTTGCACAGCAGCACCTGCTCCAGCATGGTTTCCGGATAACCGCCCCCGATATTCGAATGCACCCCCGGCAACACAATGTCGTGACCACTGCCCACCAGCGGAAAGTTATGCCGCTGCTCATCCCCCGCCACCAGCTGCACCACCTGCCGGGCAATGCCTGCCCCAAGGCCCAGGCGCAGGCCGCCCTGGCGGCTATCGGCAGGGTCGAAATCGCCCTGCAACGGCGCAATGATCGCTGCCACGGTGTCGAACAGGCCGATAAAGTTGATGGACGTGTCGCACGCTATCGGCAACAACCCACCCGCGCCATCCTGTAGCAGATTGGCCAGATGCCGTGCCGCCGCCGCCCCGCGGCTGAAACCGAACAGGTCGAACTCGACCCGCGTCACGGCTGCCTGCGGATGCGCCCGGCACCAGCCACGCAGTTGTTCGGCCATCCCCTGCAAAGTCTCGGCGACCCTCGCCTCAACACCCGTGCGCCCACGACCGGTGGCCGCGGCATAGGCATGGTCCGCCTCACCTGCCAGGGTACCCACGCCTTCCACGTAGCGTTTCAGAAACACCCGGGTGCCATCGGCATCAGCCTCACCCGCCGGATACAGGGCATGCAACAGGGCCACATTGCTCAGGGCATTGCCATAGCTGCCGCGCGGTTCATCCACGGCCATGGCATTGTGCCGATTGTTACCGGTGCCATCGAAAAACACGCCAAAACGCAGGGTGGCGGGTTTGGGGATTGGCGTGCTGCCGCTGCTCATTTTCATCATCGTGCCTTCTGCTTGCCTGAAAAGCACAAGCAGGCGCCAGCACGCCTTCACCGACCATCAGACAATGGCCAGCCCTACCTGGGACATTTCTGTACCGGCGAGCCCCCGTAACGATAAATTTACCCGCCGCCATTGGTCGCCGCCCCCCCGGATAGATTAAAGTATCAGCCCTTGCCAGGGCCGCTACCGTCAGCCGCCTCAGGCCCCACACCAGGAACCGTCGCCGATGGAACACCGTGAAGCGCTGATCGCGCTGCGCACCTTTCTTTCTTCCCAGATCCTAGGCCAGGAAAAACTGGTCGAGCGGCTGTTGATCGTGCTGCTGGCCGACGGCCACATGCTGGTGGAAGGCGCACCGGGCCTGGCCAAGACCAAGGCCATCAAAGAACTCGCCGAAGGCATCGAAGCACAGTTCCATCGCATCCAGTTCACCCCCGACCTGCTCCCTGCCGACATCACCGGCACCGAAATCTATCGCCCGGAAACCGGCAGCTTCGTGTTCCAGCAGGGGCCGATCTTCCATAACCTGGTACTGGCCGACGAAATCAACCGCGCCCCGGCCAAGGTGCAATCGGCACTGCTCGAAGCCATGGCCGAGCGCCAGGTCAGCGTGGGCCGCAGCACCTACGACCTGTCGCCGCTGTTCCTGGTCATGGCCACGCAGAACCCCATCGAGCAGGAAGGCACCTACCCGCTGCCCGAAGCCCAGCTCGACCGGTTTCTGATGCATGTAAAAATCGGCTTCCCCGACGCTGCGGTGGAGCGGCGCATCCTGGCGCAAGCCCGTGGCGAAGCCCTGGGCGGCGAGACCAAGCCCGAGCGCCGGGTCAGCCAGCAGGCCATCTTCGCCGCGCGCAAGGAAATCCTCGGCCTGTACATGGCCGACGCGGTGGAGGAATACCTGGTGCAGCTGGTCATGGCCACCCGCACCCCGGCCAAGTTCGACGCCGAGCTGGCCGACTGGATCGCCTACGGCGCCAGCCCGCGCGGTTCCATCTCGCTGGACCGCTGCGCGCGTGCCCATGCCTGGCTGGCCGGGCGCGACTTTGTCAGCCCTGAAGACATCCAGGCGGTGCTGTTCGACGTGCTGCGCCACCGCATCATCCTTTCGTTCGAGGCCGAGGCGGCAGGGATCGACCAGGACCGCGTGGTCCAGCGCATCCTCGACGTCGTCGCCGTTGCCTGAGCCCATGCCCACCGCGCAGCTGGCCGAGCCCGGCATCCGCATCGGCCTTGCCGAGCTGATCGACATGCGTCACCGCGTGCGCGAAATCCAGCTGTTTTCCAAGCCCGGCCAGCGCAGCCCGCTGGTGGGCCTGCACCATTCCAAGCTGCGCGGGCGCGGGGTGGACTTCGACCAGGTGCGCGTGTACCAGGCCGGCGACGATGTGCGCAACATCGACTGGCGGGTGACCGCGCGCACCCAGGAGCCGCACACCAAGCTGTTCCACGAAGAGCGCGAGCGGCCGATCTTCATCCTCGTCGAGCAAAGCCAGCGGCTGTTTTTCGGCTCGGGGCTGATGTTCAAGTCGGTATTGGCGGCACAGGCCGCTGCCCTGTTCGGTTGGGCCGCGCTCGGCCACAACGACCGCATCGGCGGGTTGGTGTTCGGCGACAACGAACACCACGAAATCAAACCTCGGCGCAGCAAGCAAAGCCTGCTGCAACTGCTCAACCGCCTGGCCAAGGTCAACCAGGCACTGCACACCGAAGCCACGCCCGGGGCCGACAGCCTCGGCCTGGCCCTGCGCCGCGCCCGCGAAGTGCTGCGCCCCGGCAGCCTGGCCATCGTGATTTGCGATGAACGCTCGCTTAGCGCCCAGGTGGAGCAGCACCTGGCCATGCTCTCGCGCCATTGCGACCTGCTGTTGCTACCGGTGTCCGATCCACTCGACCATGCCCTGCCGGCCGCCGGCCTGCTGCGCTTCGCCCAGCGTAGCGCCCAGCTGGAGCTCGACACCCTCGACGCCAACCTCCGCCAGGCCTACCGCCAGCAGGCCGAAGCACGCATCGAGCGCTGGGAGCTGATGGCGCAGAAGCTGCGTGTGGTCCTGATGCCACTGAGCACGCAAAGCGAAATGATCGAGCAACTGCGCGAGTACCTGAACGCTCAGCGGCCACGGAGCGCGTCATGAACCCTCTCGACCAGTTGCACCCACTGATCGACCCGGCACCTATCGGTTTATGGCCACCGGCACCGGGCTGGTGGCTGTTGCTGGCCCTACTGCCGCTACTGGGCTGGGGCCTGTGGCGGCTGCGCCGCTGGCGCCCGGGCAAACGCCGCATCGTGCGTGCCGAGCAACCGCTCGACCCGGTGCGCGTGGCCGCCCTGGCCGAACTGGCCCTCCTGCCACGCCCCTACGATGGCGCACCGGCCGGCGCCTGGCTGCAACAGATCAACGCCCTGCTCAAGCGCCTGTGCCGCAACCACTATCCCGGTGCCAACAGCCACACCCTCAATGGCCGCCAATGGCTGGCGTTTCTCGACAACCGCTGCCCGGCCGCCGGCCTGACCCGCTGGATGGTGCTGGTCGAAGGCGCCTACAAACCCGAGTGCAAGCTCGACGACAAAGCCATCGCCGGGCTCAGCCAGGCCGTGGAAACCTGGATCCGCAAGCATGTTTGAACTGGCCTGGCCGTGGGTCTTCGCGCTGCTACCGCTGCCATGGCTGGCACGCCTGCTGCTGCCTGCAGCCGACAGCGGCGAGCCGGTGCTCAAGGTGGGCTTCCTCAACGAACTGGAAGGCCTGGCCGGGCGCCGCGCACGGCTCAACCTGCCAACCTGGCGCCAGCAGGCACCGTTCGTGGTCATCTGGCTGTTGCTGCTGTGCGCGGCTGCCCGCCCGCAGTGGCTGGGCGATCCGGTGCCGGTGGCCGCCAGCGGCCGCGACCTGCTGGTGGCGGTGGACGTGTCCGGGTCGATGGACTTCCCCGACATGCAGTGGAAGAACGAAGACATCAGCCGCCTCGACCTGGTCAAGGCGCTGATGGGCGACTTTCTGCAGGACCGCGAAGGTGACCGCGTGGGCCTGATCCTGTTCGGCAGCCAGGCCTACCTGCAGGCGCCGCTCACCTTCGACCGACGCACCGTGCGCACCTTCCTCGACGAAGCACAAATCGGCATCGCCGGTAAAAACACCGCCATCGGCGACGCCATCGGCCTTGCGGTCAAACGCCTGCGCCAGCGGCCGGCACAAAGCCGGGTGCTGATACTGATTACGGACGGTGCCAACAACGGCGGGCAAATCCACCCGCTGACCGCCGCCCGCCTGGCAGCCCAGGAAGGCGTGCGCATCTATACCATCGGCATCGGTGCCAACCCCGAAGCCAGTGGCACCCCCGGCCTGCTCGGCCTCAACCCAAGCCTGGACCTGGACGAAGCCTCGCTCAAGGAAATCGCCGACATCAGCCACGGTGCCTATTTCCGTGCCCACGACGGCGCCGAACTGGACGCCATCGGCGACACACTCGACCAGTTGGAACCGGTCGCCCAGCAACCCACCCAGGCACGTACGGCCCAGGCGCTGTACGCCTGGCCATTGGCCCTGGCGCTGTTGCTCAGCGTGCTGCTGGTGGTGGCCGTGCAATGGCCCGACAACCTGCTGCAACGCCTGCTGCGCAAACCGCGCTTCCTGCAGCCGCACCCGGAATGGCGCCAACGCCTGAAGCGCTTGCGCCTGAGGAGGCGGCGATGATCGAACTGTGGCCCCAATGGCTGCGCCCACTCTGGCTGCTGGCCTTGCCCCTGCTCGGCTGGCTGCTGTTCAAGCTGTGGCACCGGCGTAAGCGCGCCGGGCGCTGGCAGATGATTCTGCCGCCAGCATTCCATGGCGTATTGCTGGGCGGCGGCAACGGTAGCACCAGCAAACTGCCATGGGTGGCGCTGGGGCTGGCGTGGGCACTGGTGATCCTGGCCCTGCTCGGGCCCAGCTGGCAGCGCGTGGAAGAAAACCGCCAACGCCCGGCAGACCCACTGGTGATCCTGCTGGAACTTACCCCGCAAATGCTGGCCGAGGACAGCCCGCCCAACCGCCTGGAGCAGGCCCGGCGCAAAATACTCGACCTGCTTGAACACCGCCGCGACAGCCAGACCGCGCTGGTGGTGTATGCCGGTTCCGCACACACACTGGTGCCGCTGTCCGATGACCTGGCCACCACCCGCAACCTGCTGGAGGCCATCGACCCGTCGATCATGCCGCAAGCTGGCCAACGCGCCGACCTGGCCGTGCAAAAAGGCCTGGCGCTACTGGCCCAGAGCGGCCTGGGCCAAGGCCGTTTGCTGCTGATCGGCTCGTCGCTCAGTGCCCCGGAGCGCCAAGGCATCAGCCAGGCCCTCGGCCGCCAGGGCCCCAGCCTGTTGATGCTGGGCATCGGCAGCCGCGAAGGCGCCCCGGTGCGCCAGGCCAATGGCGAATACCTCAAGGATGAGCAAGGCGGCATCCTGCTGCCGCGCCTGGACAGTGCCGGCCTCAAGGGCTTTATCAGCGGCACCGGGGGGCGCTACCGGCATGCCCGCGTCGACGACCTGGACCTGCGCGGCCTGGGCTTGTTCGATAACCCGCGCACTGCGCGCAATGACGGCCAGACCCTGCAACTGGACAGTTGGGCTGACCAGGGTTACTGGCTGCTGATCCCGCTGTTGCTGCTGGCTGCCTGCGCAGGCCGGCGGGGCTGGCTGTTCTGCCTGCCGCTGCTGCTGGCCCTGCCACAGCCCAGCCAGGCCTTCGAGTTCAACGACCTGTGGCTGCGTCCCGACCAGCAAGGCCAGCGCCTGCTGGAACAGAACCGCCCGGCCAGCGCCGCACGTCACTTCCAAAACCCGCAGTGGCGCGGCATGGCCCTGTACCAGGCCGGCGACTATGCCGGTGCCGCCGAGGCGTTTTCCCATGGCGACACGGCAGCTGCCCACTACAATCGAGGCAATGCCCTGGCCCGCAGCGGCGAACTGGAGGCCGCCCTGGACGCCTACGAGCAAGCCCTGGAGCGCCAACCCGACCTGCAAGCGGCGCTGGACAACCAGGCGCTGGTGCAGCAACTGTTGCAACAGCGCGAGGCCAAGGCCGAAGAACAGCCAGCCAGCAGCGACGCCCAAGGCACACCCGGCAGCGAAACCGAGGGCAACAGTAGCTCGGCCAGCAGCCCCACCCAGGGCACACCCGGCAACGACGAACAAGCCAGCGCCGAACAACCCGGCGAAGACAGCAACAACAGCCAGGCAGCGCCCGGTAACCAGGCGGGCGCCGATGACAGCGTGATCCAGCCGCCGCAGCGCCCGGTATCGACCAATCTCGATGCCGAACAACGCCAGGCCCTGGAACAATGGCTGCGGGAGATCCCCGACAACCCGGCGGAGCTGCTGCGGCGCAAATTCTGGTATGAACAGCAATTGCATCAGGAAACCCCACGATGAGTCGCTTCGGCGTCTTGCTTCTCACCCTGCTGTGGGCCGTGCTGGCCCAGGCTGAACCGCTGCTGCAAGCCAGCGTAGACCGTACCCGCCTGGAAGCTGGCGAAAGCCTGGAACTGACCCTGGAAAGCCAGGACGTGACCCAGTTCGGCAAGCCCGACCTGCGCGCCCTGGAAGGTGACTTCGAGGTACGCGGCACGCGCCAGCTGAACAGCCTGCACACCCTCGATGGCGAAACCCGCGCCAGCACCCGCTGGATCATTACCCTGCTGCCGCGGCGCAGCGGCAGCCTGCGCATTCCTGAGCTGCAACTGGGCCAGTCGCACAGCCAGGCCATCGAGCTGCAAGTGCTGCAGGCCGATGCCAGCCGGCCAGACAGCGCCTCTCAGGTATTCATCGAGGCAACCCTCGACAGTACCGACGTCTACGTCCAGGCCCAGGCCATGCTGACCCTGCGCATCTACCACTCGGTAGCGCTGTACGACGACAGCAGCCTGAGCCCGTTGCAACTGGATAACGCCAAGGTCGAGCCGCTGGGCGAATCGCGCACCTATGAAAAGGAAATCAACGGCGTACGCCACGGCGTGATCGAAACCCGCTATGCCGTGTATGCCCAGCAAAGCGGCACCCTCGACATCCCGCCGTTGACCTTCACCGCCACAGCCGCCGCCAGCAGCGACGAAAACGCGCAGGCCAATGCCACGGCCCGCGCCGGCCACCAGGTGCAGGTGAGTTCACTGCCGCTGCGCCTGACCGTGCGCCCCATTCCGGCCACATGGCCCGCAGGCGTACCTTGGTTGCCGGCGCGCAGCCTGACGCTGGAGGAACACTGGAACCCCGACCCCGGCAACCAGCAAGTGCAGATTGGCGACTCGCTGACCCGCAACATCACCCTGCGTGCCGAAGGTTTGTCCAGCACCCAGCTGCCGCCACTGCCGGCCACCGAAATCACCGGTTTGCGCCGCTACCCCGACCAGCCACTGCTACGCAACGAAATCAGCGACCGTGGCATGACCGCCAACCGCGAAGAGCGCGAAGCCTTGGTGCCCACCCACGCCGGCACGCTGGCCCTGCCGGCGCTGGAAGTGGCCTGGTGGAACACCCGCGAAGACCACCTGGAGCACACCAGCCTGCCAGCGCGCACCCTGAACGTGCAGGACAACCCGGCATTGAGCGCCGACACCCCGGTAGGTGACAACAGCAGCGCCAGTACCCTGCTGTGGCCCTGGCAGCTGGCCACCTTGGTGTTCGCCCTCACCACCGTGCTGGGCTTCGCCCTGTGGTGGCGCGCCCGCTCACAACCGGCGGTGCTGCGCGCCGCGCAGAACGGGCCAAGCCCACGCACCCTGCTGGACGACCTCAAGCGCGCCTGCCAGGCCAACGACCCTCAGGCCACCCGCCAGGCGCTGGACGCCTGGGCCCGGCAACAGCCGGAAACCCTGGCCGAGATGGCGGCGCGGTTCGTGCCATTGTCGAATGCGCTGGATGGGTTGAACGGGGCGCTGTACAGCGAGAGTGGCCAGTATTGGCAGGGTGAGGAATTGTGGCGGGCGATTGGTACCATTCCGCCGGCTGAGCAGGTGTTGCTGCCGGCCGGGGAGAATGGCGGGCTGCCGCCGCTTTATCCCAAGTAATTGGCGACCTGAGCCGGCCTCTTCGCAGGTAAACCCGCGCCTACAAATGCGCGCCTATCTTGAACAACGTCTCCAGCACCTCTCAGTCGTGCAGTCGTTTGAACAGGCGGGGCCGGATTCCGTACTCCATCAACGTTATCAACAGATTCCAACATTGGCGGGAAGGGATCAGCAGGATTCTGGAGTGCATCGATCATTGGCGTCTCAGGTACACGCAGATTTCCCAACGCTATCTTTTGTCTTTTAGGTAGGTGCTGAAATGCAGAGCTTGCCAAGGATCTAGCTATGGCTAATTGCTGCTGGTGCAGCGTCTGGTTAGCCCCGCTATTGTTGGCAATCGTGTTTGCGACTATTTGGTTACCCAGCTTGTTGTACTGTTTCATGAGCCTCTGTGGGGAAGGCGGATTTTTTGATGGTTTTCTAAATGCAATCCGTGTAGGGGCGTTTCGTATGAATGCCTCCCCTGCATGTCCATCAGGGTCGCGCTGATTAACAGGATCATTCAGACAGTACACATAGCTATTACTCCCACCCTCTCCAAACGGGCTGAAGTTGTCCGGTGACAGAAAGCGCATGAGCACAGGGCTGAACGCACGATACCCATTGCCCAGCAGATAACTCGCCAACTCAACGGCAAGCCGCTCGCCATTGAAACCAAGCACTGTCCTTCTCGATGACCGTTCGGAATATCCGTATGCCATATAGACCTGTACCAAAATCATCGCCTCGCTTCAGGTAGGTGAGCCAGTTGCAGGCTCCTCAAACACAATTTTTCAGCCACAAGCAACTGCAACGCAACTGACAAAAATGCCAGCCAAGCGCGATGCATGTGCGAGCTGGCTTGCCAGCGATGGGCTGCGCAGCAGCCCCACGCTTGGGTTACCATACCGCCCTTTCCCCGCTTGCCCGACTCGACACCCACAGGTCATCCATGCGTCTGTTTCATACCTCCGACTGGCACCTGGGCCAAAGCCTGCACGGCCAGGAACGCGACTTCGAACACGCCTGCTTCCTCGACTGGTTGCTCGGCCAGCTGCGCCTGCGCCAGCCGGATGCGCTGCTGATCGCGGGCGATATCTTCGACACGGTCAACCCGCCGGTCAAAGCCCAGGAACGCCTCTACGACTTCATCGTCCGAGCCCACGAACAGCAGCCCAAGCTGGATATCGTGATGATCGCCGGCAACCACGACTCGGGCTCGCGCATCGAGTTGCCCGCCGCCTTGATGCGCCGCCTGCGTACCCATGCGCTGGGCCGTGTGCATTGGCTGGACGAAGGCCAGCTGGATGCCGAGCGCCTGTTGATTCCGCTGACCAATGGCCGTGGCAAGGTCGCGGCCTGGTGCCTGGCCCTGCCCTTCCTGCGCCCGGCCGAAGTGACTGGCCCGCACCTGGGTGACGACTACCTGCAAGGCATTACTCAGGTACACCAGCAACTGATCGCCGCTGCGCAAAAAAAACGCAAGAAAGACCAGGCGCTGATAGCCATCAGCCATGCGCACATGGCCGGTGGGGCGGTGTCGGAGGACTCCGAGCGCAGCCTGATCATCGGCAACGCCGAGGCGCTGCCGGCCAAGCTGTTCGACAAGGCCATCAGCTACGTTGCCCTGGGCCACCTGCACAAGCCGCAGAAGGTCAACCGCGAAGAACGTATCCGCTACAGCGGCTCGCCGATCCCGCTGTCGTTTGCCGAAATCAACTACCCGCACCAGGTGCTGGAAGTGGAGCTGGACGGCAGCGGCCTGGTCAGCGTCGAGCCGCGCCCGGTACCGCGCGCCGTGGCCCTGCAACGGGTTGGCCCGGCACCGTTGGGCGAACTGCTGCAGCAACTGGCTGACCTGCCGGTAGTCGACCTGCTCGAAGACCCCAACCGCCAGCCCTGGCTAGAAGTGCGGGTGATACTGGACGAGCCGCAACCCGACCTGCGCCAGCAGATCGAAACCGCCCTGGAAGGCAAAGCCGTGCGACTGATCCGCATCAGCGCCGAATACGCCGGCCGTACCCACGCCGAAGACGATGACCTGGCCTTTGTCGAACTGGCCCAGATGACCCCGCAAGACCTGTTCAGCCGCGCCTGGGAACAGGCCTACGGCAACCCCGCCGACGAACAGGCCCTGGCCGACTTTGCCCTGCTGTTGCAGGACGTGCAGCAGGAAGAAGAGCAGCCATGAAGATTCTCGCCATCCGCCTGAAAAACCTGGCATCGCTGGCCGGCCCGATAGACATCGATTTCACCGCAGAACCCTTGGCCAGTGCCGGCCTGTTCGCCATCACCGGGCCGACCGGGGCCGGCAAAAGCACCCTACTCGACGCCCTGTGCCTGGCGCTGTTCGGCACCGTGCCCCGGCTCAATGACATCGGCCGCGAGGCCAAGGTGCCGGACGCCGAGGGCGAAATACCCACGTCCGACCCACGCAACCTGCTGCGCCGCGGCACCGGCAGCGGCTTTGCCGAAGTTGATTTCGTCGGCATCGATGGCCGCCGCTACCGCGCCCGCTGGGAAGCCAACCGCGCCCGCGACAAAGCCAACGGCAAACTTCAGCTGAGCCGTCAGAGTTTCTATGACCTGGACAGCGAGCAAGTGCTGGCTAGCGCCAAGAACGAGTACAAGCAACTCATCGAAGCCCGCCTCGGACTGAACTTCGAGCAGTTCACCCGCGCCGTGATGCTGGCCCAGAGCGAGTTCGGGGCCTTCCTCAAGGCTGACGACAAAGAGCGCAGCGAACTGCTGGAAAAGCTCACCAACACCGCCATCTACACCCGCTTGGGCCAACGCGCCTTCAGCAAGGCCCGTGAAGCCGGTGAAGCCCACAACGCCCTGAAGGACCGTGCCAGCCACCTGCTGCCAATGGCCGCTGAAGCCCGCGCCGAGCTAGACCAGCGCCTGGTGCAAGCGCAGCAGCAGTTCAAGGCCGACCAGGCCGACGAGCGTCAGCTGGAGCAGCAGCGCAACTGGTTGAATGAACAACGCCAACTGCAGGCCCAGTACACCGAAGCCGGCACCGCGCTGCAGGCCGCCGAGCAGGACTGGCAGCAACTGGCCGAACCTCGCCTGGACCTCGTTCGCCTGGAGCGTTTGGCGCCGCAGCGTCACCAGTTCCATCGCCAGCAAACGCTGACCGCTCAACTGGCGCCAGTCGCAGCGACGATCGCTGAACAGCAACAGCAACAAACTGAGTTGCTACGGCGTACCCGTGAACTTGAACAGGCACTGGACAATGCCCGCCAAGCGCTGGCCGACAACCAGGCCCGGCACGGTGAAAACGCCCCGCGCCTGCGCCAGGCCTTTGCCGCCCAGGACAACCTGGCCCGCCTGGACCAGGAACTGGCCGCGCAGCGCAGCAGCAGCGAACAGGCCGCACAGCACGTTGCCGACGGCCAGCAACAGTTACAGCAGCTGGAGCACAACCAGCAACGCAGCGTGCAGCAACTGGCCCAGATCGACACCGCGCTCGCCGACAGCCAGCACCTGGCGGGCCTGGCCGATGCCTGGCATGCCTACCTGCCGCAACTGAAGCAGGTGATGCTGATCGGCGGCCGTCTGGCCAAGGGCCGTGAGGAACTGCCTGGCCTGCAAGCTTTGGCCAGCCAGGCCAATGCGCACTTGCAGGCCGAACGCGACACCTACGACCTGCTGTTCCGCGAAGCCAAGGCCGAACCGCACGCCCTGGCGGAACAGATCGACCTGCTGGGCGGCATGCTGCAGGACAACCGCAAGCAGCATCGCGCCGTTGAACAGCTGTCGCGCCTGCATGGCCGCGAAATGGAGCTGCGCCAGCAGCTGGACGCCGTGCGCGAGCGGCAACAGCAAGCCATGCAGCAGCGCCAGCAGCTGATTACCGAGGGCACCGCCGCCAAGGCCGAGCTGGAAGCCGCCGGACAGGCACTTGACCTTACCCGTCAGCTGCTGGAGCGCCAGCGTCTGGCGCGCAATACCAGCGTTGAAGAACTGCGTGGCCAGTTGCGCGATGGCGAACCCTGCCCGGTATGCGGCAGCGCCGAGCACCCGTTCCATCAACCCGAAGCACTGCTGCAAAGCCTGGGACGTCACGACCAGGCCGAGGTGGCCGCCGCGCAGAAGCAGGTGGAAACCCTCAACAGCAAACTGGTGGAGCTGCGCACCCAGTTGGGTGTGGTCAACGCCCAGCTCAAAGACTATCAGCAGCAACAACTGCAACTGGGCGAGCAACTGCAGACTCAAGTAGCCGAGGTGCAGGCACATAGCCTGTGGCCTGCTCTCGCCCCGCAGGACGACAAGGCCCGCAGCACCTGGCTCGACAGCCAGTTGCGACGCCTGGACGAAGAAATCGGCCAGGACGAGAAGCGTCAGAGCGCCCTGCTCGCCCTGCAAAAAGAGGCAGCCCGCCTCAATCAGCAACTGCAGGCCGCCCACGAAGCGCAACAGCAGGCCCAGCGCCACCTGGAGCAACAGCACCAGGCTCTGGCCAACGACGAGCAGCAACTGCAGCAAGGCCTCGACGACCTGGCCGGCGTATTGCCCGAAGAAGCCGTCAAGGCCTTGAGCGACGACCCGGCCAATGCCTTCCTTGCCCTGGACCAACAGATCGCCCAGCGCCTGCAACAACTGGAGCAACGCAAGGACGAACTGGAGGAACAGCAAGCCCGTCAGGCCCAACTGGACAAGCTGCGCGACCAGCAACAGGCACGTATACAAGGCCAGCAGCAGTTGCTGCAGACACTGACCGCCCTCGACGAGCAACGCCAGCAGGCCAAGGCCTCCCTCGGCGAACTGCTTGGCGAACACACCAGTGCCGAAGCCTGGCAGCAGCACATGGACACCACGCTGGAACAGGCCCGCGCCCTCGACGCCGACACCGCCCAACGCCTGCAAGCGTTGCGCACCCAGGGCGTGCAGCTGGCCAGCGAACTCAAAGCCAACATCCAGCAGCAACAGGCACTGGACACCGAGTGCCAGCAGTTGCAGGGCCAGATCAGCCAGTGGCGCAGCGAGCACCCGGAGCTGGATGACGACGGGCTGGATCGCCTGCTGGCCATGGATGACACGCACGTCCATGAATTGCGCCAACGCCTGCAAGGCGCGGAAAAGGCCATCGAACAAGGCCGCGTACTGCTGCAGGAACGTGCGCAACGCCTGCAACAGCACGCCGCGCACATGACCGTGGACACTTCGGCCGAAGCTCTGGAGCAAGCCCTGACCGCGCTGCGCGAACGCCTGGCCAACCACGAACAGCAGTGCGCCGAACTGCGCGCCCAGCAGGCCGACGACCAGCGTCGCCAGCAGGCCCATCAGGCACTGGCGGCCGAAATCGAACAGGCTCATCAGCAGTGGCAACGCTGGGCTCGCCTGAACGCGTTGATCGGTTCGGCCTCGGGCGATGTGTTCCGCAAGATTGCCCAAGGCTACAACCTCGACTTGCTGCTGCACCACGCCAACGCCCAGCTGCGTCAGCTAGCCCGCCGTTACCGCCTCAAGCGTGGCGGCAGCGCCCTCGGCCTGCTGGTGCTGGACACCGAGATGGGCGATGAGCTGCGCTCGGTACACTCGCTGTCGGGCGGGGAAACCTTCCTGGTGTCGCTGGCCCTGGCCTTGGGCCTGGCATCGATGGCCTCCAGTACCCTGCGCATCGAATCGCTGTTCATCGACGAAGGCTTCGGCAGCCTGGACCCCGAGTCGCTGCAACTGGCGATGGACGCGCTCGACGGCCTGCAGGCCCAAGGCCGCAAGGTGGCAGTGATCTCCCATGTGCAGGAAATGCACGAGCGCATTCCGGTACAGATCCAGGTGCGTCGCCAGGGCAATGGCCTGAGTGACGTGGAGGTGTGCGGGTGATCCTCTACTCGTTCCGCCGCTGCCCTTGGGCCATGCGTGCGCGCCTGGCCCTGCGCTATGCCGGCTGCGAGTTAGAAATCTGCGAGGTGGCGATGAAGAACAAGCCGGCAGAGCTGCTGGCCTTGTCGCCCAAGGGCACGGTGCCGGTGCTGGATACCGGTGCCGGGGTGCTCGAAGAGAGCCTGGACATCATGCGCTGGGCGCTGGCACAAAACGACCCGCAGGACTGGCGCTTGCAGGCAGCCCCTGCGGCGGCGCAGGTGGCTGACGGGCTGATTGCGCGGAACGACAGCACGTTCAAGGCGCAGGTAAACCTGTACAAGTATGCCGAACGTTACCCGGAGCATTCCCGCGAGCATTACCGTCAGCAGGCCGAAGCCTGGCTGGCGGAGCTTGAAGGCTTGCTTGAAGGCCGGCCTTACCTGTTGGCTGATCACCCGAGCCTTGCCGATGCCGCGTTGCTGCCCCTGATGCGCCAGTTTGCCGGGGTCGAACCGCAGTGGTTCGCCGAGGCGGCTTATCCGCGGGTGCGGAGCTGGCTGGAGGGGTGGCTGGCTTCGGAGTTGTTCAAGGCAATCATGGTTCGCTGAACAACCAATCGGCTGAAAATGGGGTACAGAGACCTCACATAGGCCGAATCAGTGATGCTGCTTGCTGCTGAGGGCCGCATGGAAGTTCGCGCTCTGGCGCAGGTACTGCTCGGTGTAGCTGTGAGTGACAGCAGCCTTGCCGCTGCTGTCGGCATGGGCATGGGCCGGCAGTACGACCGAAGCGGAAATGGCGGATGCGGCAATGACCGGGAAGAGATTGAAGTTCATCTGGGCTGACCTCGACGGCGGTGGTTTGACGGTGGCCCGTTTGGGCCTTGGGTCAAACTTACGCCGCCGAGGCCGAACGCAAAAATTCATTGCGGCAGTATCGATTATCACGCCGATCGATATCACTCGATGAACTTGAGGTCCGATGGGGCATCCTGTTTCAACGTCTGCACCGTCTCCAGCAGCTTGCCACTGCGCGGATCGCGACGTATCACCACGATCTGGTTGCTCTTCTGGTTGGCCACCAGCAGGAAGTTGTCACTCGGAGCGAGGGCAAATTCCCTGGGGTGATCGCCTTCCACAGAACGACGTTGCAGGAAGGTCAGCTGACCGTCCTGCTTGCCTACGCTGAACACCACGATCTCGTTGGCGGTGCCGCGGTTGCTGACGTACAGGAAACGACCGTCCGCCGAAAGGTGCAGGCCGCCCGCCGCCTTGGCCGCAGCTTCTTGCTGTTCGGTCAGCGGCAGGCGCTGGCGTTCGAGTAGGGCATCGTCCTTGACGTCGAACATCACCACTTCACCGCTCATTTCCAGCGTCAGGTAGGCATGCCGGCCCTTGGCGTCGAACAGCAGGTGGCGTGGCCCGCTGCCGGGTGGCAGGTCTACCGAGGCCGGAATGGCTGGGCTCAACGGCTGGTCCGGGCTGGCACCGTCGTAGCGGTAGATGAACACCTTGTCTGCGCCCAGGTCGCTGGCATACAGATGCTGGCCGTTGGGCGACAACACCAGCGAATGCACATGGGCCCCTGCCTGGCGTTCGGGGTTGACGCCACTTGGCTTGTGCCGTAGTTGCTGCACAACCTGCTTGAGCTTACCGTCCTTGGCCACCGAGATTACCACCAGGCTGCCACCCGGGTCGGGGTTGACCGCATAGTTGGCCACAAACAGGAAACGCTGGTCACGGCTGATACTGGCGTGCGTCGGCTCGTCGCCTTTGCTGGCCACCTGATTGAGCGGTTTGATCTCGCCCTTGGCACTGACAGTGAAACTGCTAGCGTGGCCACCCGGGGTTTCATTGACCGCGAACAGCAGGCGCTGATCGGCGGACAGCACCAGCCATGAGGGGCTTACGCTTTTCACCACCTGCTGCGGCGTGGGGTCGATGTGGCCGCGCTTGTCGTCGAACTGGTAGCGGTAGATACCCTGGCTGGCGCCATCGGTGTAACTGCCCACCAGCAAGGTAGCGGCGTGGGCGTGAATAGTCAGGCTCATCAGGCTAGCGGTCAGCAGGCTCGTCCAGATCCGGTTCATCTTGGTCGTCGTCCGGGGCACGAAAGGCACTCATACAGACTAGCCGATGCTCGCCATCGGCATCGTTGAGTTGCCATTCATCACCCGTCGCGATGGCGGCGGCGACTTGCTCGGGAGTGAAGGACCAGCGGCGCAGCTGACGGCCGTCCATGCATTCGACGGTGAGGCCGGATTCGTCGGCGGTGAAGTCGAAGGCGTGCAGGCCATCGATCAGGAGCATGTCGCAGGTTTGCAGGGCGGTGGCGAGGGGGGACATGGGGGTACCTGTGAGAGATGTGGCGCCATTATAACCCCGAGGCTGCTTTGCGGCCCCGTTCAATCAATGGGCGAAAATCGAGCCACCCTCCTTGCCCACCATTTTCTCCGGCTTGATCAGGAACCGCGCCAGCGCCGGCAGCAGCCACAACGCGCCAAACATGTTCCACAGCAACATGAAGGTCAGCATCAGCCCCATGTCCGCCTGGAACTTGATCGCCGAGAAGATCCAGGTGCACACGCCAATGGCCAGGCACAAGCCGGTGAACAACACGGCTTTACCGGTCGAACGCAGGGTCTGGTAATAGGCCTCCTGCAACGGCAGCCCGGCACGCAGGAAGCTTTCCAGGCGGCTGTAGATGTAGATGCCGTAGTCCACGCCAATACCCACACCCAGCGCCACCACCGGCAGGGTCGCCACTTTCACCCCGATGCCCATGTAGGCCATCAGCGCGTTGCCCAGCACCGAGGTCAACACCAAGGGCAACACAATGCACAGGGTGGCGGCAAACGAGCGGAAGGTGATCAGGCACATCACCGCCACACAGATGTAAACCAGGATCAGGATGGTCAGCTCGGCCGACTTGATCACTTCGTTGGTCGCCGCTTCAATCCCGGCGTTACCCGCCGCCAGCAGGAACTGAAGGCCTTCCTTGTTGTGGCTGTCGGCAAACGCCTTTGCTACGGCAGTGACCCGCTCCAGGGTCTCGGCCTTGTGGTCGTTGAGGAACACCAGCACCGGCGCCAGCGAGCAGTCGCCGTTGTACAGGCCATCGGCACGGGCAATGGAGTTGTTGAGGATGTCCGGGTTGCGCGACAGGGTCTCCCATTTCAGGCTGCCCTCGTTCATGCCCTTGATCACCTGCTTGGACACGGTCACCAGGGAAATCGCCGACTGCACGCCCGGGGTGTTCTGCATGGTCCACATCAGCTCGTCGATCGGTGCCATGGTCGAGTGGATCGAGCACTGCTCCGGCGGGGTCTTGACCATGATCACCAGCACGTCGGAGCTGGTGGAATAGTTGCTGATGATGAAGCTGTTGTCCTGGTTGTAGCGCGAATCGGGGCGAAGCTCTGGCGCGCCCTGGTCGAGGTCACCGATTTTCAGGTTCTGGCTGTACCACAGGCCACCGGCAAAGGCGACCAGCGCCAGCACCACCGACACCGGCGCCACCTTGGCACTGGCAAAGTTCGACAGCAGACGCCAGAACGGGTGTTCGCGGGTGGCGTCCTTCTTGCTGCGTTCGATGGCCTTCTTGCTGATGCCAACGTAGGAAATGGCCACCGGCAGCAGGATCAGGTTGGTGAACACGATCACCGCCACGCCGATGGAGGCGCCGATGGCCAGCTCGCGGATCACGCCAATGTCGATGATCAGCAGGGTGATGAAGCCTACGGCGTCGGCGAGGATGGCGATCATCCCCGGCAGGAACAGCTGGCGGAAGGTGCGACGCGCCGCCGTGAGGGCGTTATCCGCGTCGCTCGACTGCAAGGCAATGCCATTGATCTTCTGCACCCCGTGGGAAATGCCGATGGCGAAAATCAGGAACGGCACCAGCATCGAGTACGGGTCCAGGCCAAAGCCCACCGCATGCATCAGCCCCAGCTGCCACACCACTGCCACCAGGGTGGTGATGAGCACGGCGATGGTGCTGCGGATGCACCAGGTGAACCAGTACAACAGCACCCAAGTGATCGCCAGAGCAACGCCGAAGAACATTGCCACCATCACCAGGCCGTCGATCAGGTCGCCAACTTTCTTGGCGAAGCCGACGATGTGCACCTTCACGTTGGGGTTCTGGGCCTGGAACTTGTCACGGATCTTTTCTTCCAGCAGGTGCGAGAACTGCTGGTAGTCCAGCTTCACCTGCTTGCCCGGGTCTTGCGGGTCGGGGTAGCTCTCCAGCAGTGGCACGTCGACGATGCTGGACTTGAAGTTGTTGCCCACCAGCCGCCCCACCTGGCCGGACTTGAGCACGTTGTCGCGCAGGGTGTCGAGGCTGTCCTGCGAACCGTTGTAGGTGTTGGGGATCACCTCGCCACCGGAAAAGCCCTCTTCGGTAACCTCGCTCCAGCGCACGCTGGGGCTCCACAGCGATTTGAGCCCGGCACGGTCGACACCCGGGATGTAGAACACCTCGTCATGGACCTGGCGCAGGGTCTCCATGTAGTCCTTGTCGAAGATGTCGCCGTTCACTGCCTCGACCGAGATGCGCACGGTGTTGCCGAGGTTGGCCAGGTCGTTGCGGTGCTCCATCATCTGCTCGATGAACGGGTGCTGCAGCGGGATCATCTTCTCGAAGCTGGTGGAGGGGCGAATCTGCGTGGCCTGCCAGAACAGGAAAATGCTCACCAGTACGCACAGGGCGATGACCACGGGGCGGTGGTTGAAGATCAAGCGTTCAAGCAGCGTGGCCTTGTCCTGGTGGTGCGGGTGCATGGTAATGCTCTCCCTGCTGGTCATCGGCTTGCCCCCTCGGCCCCTTGGGCATCCGCCAGGTGTACACCGCCCTGCCCTACCAGCAGCAGGCCACCGTTGGCCAGGCCGCTGACGCCGGCCAGGGCGATACGGTCGGCACGGTTGTACACGCTGAAGGTCTGGCCGCCATCGGTGCTGCGCAGCACGCTGCCGCCGTTGCCGACCAGCACCAAGGTGCCATCATCGAGAAGCGTAGCGCTTGCCAGGCCGAATTCGAGGTTGCCGCGCGCGGCCTTGAGTTCGATCGGCTGCCAGCTGTCACCAAAATCGGTGGAACGGAACAGGTTGCCGCGCAGGCCGTAGGCCAGCAGGGTGTGCGGCTTGGCGGTGCCAATCACGCCGAACAGCGAGCCCTCGTACGGGCCTTCGACCTTGGCCCAGGTCTGGCCGTAGTCAGCGGAGCGGAACATGCCGCCCTGCTCGCCCACGATGAACAGGCCGGCATCACGCACTCGGGTAATGCCGTTCAGGTGAAGCTGGTCGGGGTTGTCCAGGCGCTCGGCCACGTCCTGCCAGTGCTGTCCGCCGTCGGTGGTTTCCAGCAAGGCGCCGTAGGCCCCCACGGCAAAGCCGTGCCGGGCGTCGAGGAAAGCGATATCGAGCAAGGGCGCTTCGCGGGCGAGGTCTTCAAACTGCTTGTTCCAGGTGGCCCCGCCGTCGCTGCTGGCGAGGATTTGCGAATCGTGGCCGACGGCCCAGCCGCGTTTGTCGTCGAGGAAGAACACGGCGGTGAGCAGTTGCCGGGTGGGCACGCGGGCCTGGGTCCAGGTGCTGCCCTGGTCGTCGGAGAACAGGATGTGACCCCGATCGCCCACCACCACCAGGCGTTTGCCGGCATGGGTGGCGCCGATCAACAGGCTTTGGCTAGCCTTGGCAGATTCGGTGGAGTATTCGTCGGCGGCGGCGGCCTGGACGCTGTCGGCCCACACCCCCAATGCCAGTGCCAGCACTGCGCTGGCTGCCCATGGCCAGGCACCGCGCCTGGCTGGCGCCTGTAGCTGTTCCCTCATGACTGCCCCCTGTTGTGTTCTTCTTGGTGGGTCAATGCACTGCAGGCACTGCGAAAAGCCTGATCTAGAGGCCTGCAATAGCTTGAGGGGATCGTAGCGGGGATGTTTGCGGGATTACAACGGGCGGGGTGTTATGTTTTGTTGTCGGCTTTGAACAGCTGGGGCCGCTGTGCGGCCCCAGGATCAACCAGGCTTACGCCAGGCTCTTGCTCACCACTTCATACACATCACTGGACAGCTCACCGGAAGCCAGAATCCGCTCTAGCTCGCCCTTCATCAGGGCCTGACGCGCAGCGTCATACTTGCGCCAGCGGGTCAGCGGTGCCAGTTGCCGCGAAGCAATCTGCGGGTTCAGTGCATTCAGCTCGATCACCAGGTCCGCCAGGAAGCGATACCCCGAGCCATCCGCCGCATGGAAGTTGACCAGGTTCTGCCCGGCAAAGGCACCCACCAGCGCACGGACCTTATTTGGGTTCTTCAGGGTGAACGCCGGGTGCTGCATCAGCGCCTTGACCCGCGCCAGCCCGCCCGGCAGCGCGCTGGCCGCCTGCACGCTGAACCACTGGTCCATGACCAGCGGGTTGTCCTTGAAGTGCTCGGCGAAGGTGTCCAGCGCCTTAGCGCGTTCGGCCTCGAACGGTGAGTTGACCAGCACCGCCAACGCCGTCAGGCGCTCGGTCATGTTGTCGCACTGGTCGAACTGCTCCAGGGTCGCTTCCAGCACTTGCGGCTTGCCACTCTGCATCAGGTACGACAGGGCGATGTTCTGCAGGCTGCGGCGTGCAAAGTGTTCGGCAGAGGCCACGTAAGCGGTGCTGCGCGATACTTCACGGTTGGCCTGGTAACGCGCCCACAGGGCGTCGAACAGCTGATCGGCGATCTGCTGGCGGGCGAACTCGCGGGCAGCGTGGATGGCGTCCACGTCGGCGACCTGGCTGATCTCGGTAAGGTACGCCTCACCCGGCAGCGAAAGCATTTCGGCCACCATGGCCGGGTCCAGCGCTTCGTTGCCCAACACGGTGCCCAGGGCGATGATCAGTCGCTGGTCGAGCTTGAGCGCTTCACCACGCTGGTGCTGGCCAATCAGCTCTTGCAGCACCTGCACCGACAGCTGCTGGCCCGCCTCCCAGCGGTTGAAGCCGTCGCTGTCGTGCTGCATCAGGAACATCAGCTGGTCGCGGTCATACGGGAAGCTCAGCTTCACCGGGGCGCTGAAGCCACGCAGCAGCGAGGGCAGCGGCTTGGCCGGAATGCCCTGGAAGGTGAAGGTTTGCTCGGCCTCGATCACCGACAGCACACGGCTGGTACCGCCAGCAGCCGCTTCACCGACAAGGCGCAGCGGCAGGTCATTGCCTTCGGCGTCCAACAGGCCCAGCTCCACCGGGATCACGAACGGCAGTTTTTCGGCCTTGTCCGGGGTTTGCGGGCAGCTCTGGCGGAAGGTCAGGCTGTAGGTCTGCGCAGCAGCGTCATAGGCTTCACTGACCTCCAGGCGAGGAGTGCCGGCCTGGCTGTACCAACGCTTGAACTGGGTGAAGTCGACACCATTGGCGTCTTCCATGGCCTTGATGAAGTCGTCGGTGGTCACCGCCTGGCCATCATGGCGTTCGAAGTACAGGTCGCTGCCCTTGCGGAAACCTTCGGCGCCCAGCAGGGTGCGGACCATGCGCACGACTTCGGCGCCCTTCTCGTACACGGTCAGGGTGTAGAAGTTGGAGATTTCGATGAAGCTGTCCGGGCGCACCGGGTGGGCCATGGGACCGGCGTCTTCGGCGAACTGGTGGGTACGCAGGTAGGCGACGTCTTCGATACGCTTGACCGTGCGCGAGTTCATGTCGGCACTGAACTCGGCATCGCGGAACACCGTAAAGCCTTCTTTGAGCGACAGCTGGAACCAGTCACGGCAGGTGACGCGGTTGCCCGACCAGTTGTGGAAGTACTCGTGGGCGACCACGCCTTCGACGCGCTGGTGCGCGGCATCGGTGGCGGTTTCGGCACGGGCCAGCACACAGCTGGAGTTGAAGATGTTCAGGCCCTTGTTTTCCATGGCGCCCATGTTGAAGTCGTTGACCGCAACAATCATGAAGATGTCCAGGTCGTACTCGCGGCCATAGACTTCTTCGTCCCAGCGCATGGACTTTTTCAGGCTGACCATGGCGTGGTCGCACTTGTCGATGTTCTCGGGCTCGACGTAGATGCGCAGGGTCACGTCCCGGCCAGACTGGCGGGTGAAGGTGTCCTCGACGCACCACAGGTCACCGGCTACCAGCGCGAACAGGTAGGCAGGCTTCATGAACGGGTCTTCCCAGGTCGCCCAGTGGCGGCCATCTTCTGCCGGCCCGCTGCCGATCGGGTTACCGTTGGACAACAGCACCGGGTAACGATGCTGCTCGGCGATCACCGTGGTGGTGAAGGTGCTCATGACGTCCGGGCGGTCGAGGTAGTAGGTGATCTTGCGGAAGCCCTCGGCCTCGCACTGGGTGCAGAACATCTTGCCCGACTTGTACAGGCCTTCCAGCGCGGTGTTGCTTTCGGGGTGGATCTTCACCGTGGTGTCGAGGGTGAAGCGCTCGGCCTTGGGGTGCACGGTCAGGCTGTCGACGTCCAGCTGATAGTCAGCCGCGTGCAGTTCCTGGTCATCCAGCGAAGCGCGCAGCAACTCCAGTTGCTGGCCATCAAGCACCAGTGGCGGCAGCCCGGCACCACGCGCCGGGTTGCGGCGCATCACCAGTTGCGCGTGAACCAGGGTGTGGTCCTCGAACAGCTCGAAGGTCAGGTGCGTCTCGTCGATCAGGTACTCGGGCGCCTGGTAATCCTTCAGGTAGATCACTTGCGGTTGTTCGGTACGCATGTAGAGGTCCTTTTACTGGAGCACGGCCAGCTGGTAGGCCGTGTACTTGCGAATATTGATCACACCGGTATCGAAGATCAGGTACTGGCCCTTGATGCCCAGCAGCGTGCCTTCGGCCACCGGGTCTTTGTCGAGGTTGAAGCTGACGATCTTTTTCGGGTAGGCCTCGACCGGGTAGTTCATCTGCACCACTTCGGCGTCGGGTAGCGACTGAATCGCCTGCAAGCCGAAACGCGCTTGCAGCTCACTCAAACCGTCGGCACAGGCATCGAAAATCTGGTCCCGAATGGCCGGCAGGTCGAGCACTTCGGCATCGCCCTTGAGCAGCGCACGCCAGTTGGTGCGGTCCGGCACCTGGCTGCGCAGCACGTCTTCGACCAGGCCGGATTGCTGGCGGGTGGCCACGCGCATGATCGGCAGGGCCTGGCTGGCACCCTGGTCGAGCCAGCGGGTGGGCAACTGGGTGGCACGGGTGATGCCGACCTTGATCCCCGACGAGTTGGCCAGGTAGACCACGTGGTCGGTCATGCAGAACTGTTCGCCCCAGGACGGTTCGCGGCAGGTGCCGGCGTCGTAGTGGCATTTTTCCGGGGCCATGATGCACACGTCACACTGGGCCAGCTTGGTCATGCACGGGTAGCAGTAACCCTGGCTGAAGCTGGTCTTGGTGCGCTTGCCGCAATGGCTGCAATGAATGGTGCCGAGGTATTCCAAACGCAGGCGCTGGCCGATCAACGGGTTGACCGCCACCTGCGTGTCATCCAGGCGGAAGCTGTATTGCACCACCGGTGCCTGCAGGCTTACCGCCATTTTGCTCAACGAGCCACGAGCGAGTTCGATCAATGTACCGAGTCCGACTTGAACAGAATGTTGGGGATCGGCGCGGACTTGGACGCACACTCCTGCGGGCCCATGTAGCCGGTGCGCTGGTCTTCAGGCAGGTTCTTGATCTCCCAGGCGATAACGGCCTGCAGCGACAGCTCTTTCTGCTCGGCAGTGAGCTTGCGGCCATCCGACCATTTGCCGATTTCCACGGCCAGTTTCAGGCTTTCGTAGATTTCCGGGGTAATGTTTTCGATCATTTGCGCGAAAGTGGACATAGTGTCTCCTGATTCAAGCCGACAGTTTACGCCGGGCCAGCGCCCCACCCAAGAGCCCGGTCAGGCATCCGATGAGCAGCCCGCCCACGTGGGCGGCGTTGGCGATCTGGCCAAGGCCAAGGGTGCCGACCACGCCGGTAAGGCATACCACCAGCCAGATCAGCATCATCACCAGCACGCCCTTGGGCAGGTTGAAGTAACGGTTGGGCGCCAGCCACTGGAACAACCACACATGCCCGAGCAGGCCATACAGCACGCCGGACAGGCCGCCGAACAGGCTCGGCCCGCTGGTGTAGTGCTGGGCCAGGTTGGACACCAGGCTGAACAGCAGGGTCAGGCCCAGCAACATCCACGGGCCCTGGCGCAGTTCGATGCGTTTGCCCAGCTCCCAGTACCACAGGCTGTTCATGGCCAGGTGCAGCACGCCGAAGTGCAGCAGCATGGGCGAGACCAGGCGCCACCACTGGCCTGCGTCCAGGGTTTGCGCCAGCGGGCTGAAGTACAGGTAATCGCCCTGGACGCGGAAGTCGAGGAAGGTGAACCAGCTGATGGTCGTGAAGTTGTCGCCCAGGCTGGTCAGGCCGGCGACGATGAAGCACAGCAGCAAGGTGATCGTCGTGACTTTGCAAGCTTTGGCCTGTTCCGTCAGGGAGGGCTGTGGTGGGGCATTCGCGGCGGTTCGGCGCCCCGACAAGCCCGCTCCCACAGGTTCCTCTGCTGCCTGGATGTCGGCGTTGCCATCCGGGTAGCGCTGGTAGAGTTGCAGCACGTCTTCGGCGAGGGTGTCGGGGGCCCAGAGCACCTGGGCATCACCCTCCTCGCTCACCCGATGCGGCACCTGCAGGCGCTGCAACAGGTGGACGAAGCCGCTGAGGTCGACCGACAGCGGCAGGCGCATCACTTCGATAATGTTCATTGGTTGGCCTGTGGGCGGTCGACGTCGACCCAGACGAACTTGTGCGGGTCGATGCGGGTTTCATCATCCAGCCGGTAGGCGACCAGCTTGCCGTAGAGCACAGCGCTGTAGTCCAGGCAGGCCAGGTTGGCGCGGATTGGCGCCGGGCGGCCGCTGCGCCAGTAGTGGCCGACGAACAGCAGGGGCTCGTCTTCGTCGTAGCGCAACAAGGCGTTCTTCTGACTGTGGCTGAGCGGGGTGCTGGCCACCTCTTCGGGCAGGGCATCGGGCTGGAACACGATGTCACCGTAGGTTTGCGGGTCTTCCTCCCAGAACTTGGTGCGGAAGAAGGCGCGGGTCAGGCCATCGCCGCCCGTCAGGGTCAGGCCGTCCGGCAGGCGCATGTCGGTGCCGCGCAGCAGGCGGTTGCACACGGTAGCGGCAAAGCTGTTGCTCACCGCCGAGGCCTGGATGAAGTGTTCATCGATGCGCCCGTCGGGGTACTGCTGGTGCAACGGCTCGATCAGTCGCGGGTCCCAGCAGGCATGCACCAGGCGGAAGCGCCCGGCATCGACGAACAGTGGAAGCGCGTAGAACCAGTTCACGAAGTCGTGCCAGTCGCCGGGGTGGTGGGCGAACTGGGTGAGGGTTTCGTCGATCAGCCGTGCGTGGCGTGGCGTGTGCTCGCGTACATAAGCCTTGCCGCTGCCGGGCAGCGCCGGGGTCACCCAGCCCAGGGCGTTGTACTCGTGGTTGCCCATGATGCACAACGCCTGGCCGGCCTCGACCATGTCGTGGACGATATGCAGCGCCTCGCGGATGCGTGGCCCACGGTCGACGATATCGCCCAGGAACAGCGCCATGCGCCGCGGGTGGCGCCACACGCCGGCCACGCGCTTGTAACCGAGGGCGTCGAGCAGGCGTTCAAGGGTCAGCGCACAACCGTGCACGTCACCGATGATGTCGAAACTTCGCGCCGGATCGAACATCAGTCGTCCCTGCTCCCCAGGCGGCTGCCCCAACCGAGCTTGGTGCGGCAGACCTCGTAGTAGTTGTGGTCCAGCGGGTGGATCAGGCGCAGCTTCTGCGGCTTCTTGCTGACCGTGATGGTGTCGCCGGGGGCGCAGGTGAAGTGGTTCTGGCCGTCACAGGACACTTGTGGGTAGATCTGCAGGTCCTTCGACACCACGATCTTCAGCTCGCTGTTGCCATCGACCACGATCGGCCGGCCCGATAGGGTGTGCGGGTACATCGGCACGATGACGATGGCATCGAGCTTGGGGTGCATAATCGGGCCGCCGGCCGACAGCGCATAGGCGGTGGAGCCGGTGGGGGTGGCGACGATCAGGCCGTCGGCCTTCTGGCTGCAGACGAACTGACCGTCGATGTAGATCTCGAACTCGATCATGCGCGTGGACTTGCCCGGGTGCAGCACCACGTCGTTCAGCGCATCGCCCTGGCCAATGGCTTCGTGGTGGCGGCGCACTTCGGCCTGCAGCAGGAAGCGGTTTTCCACCAGGTAGTGGCCGTCGAGCACCTCGGCGACTTTGTCTTCCAGTTCGTCGGGGCGGATGTCGGTGAGAAAGCCCAGGTTGCCACGGTTGATGCCCAGCACCGGAATGTTGTGACGGGCCAGGGCGCGGGCAGCGCCCAGCAGGCTGCCGTCGCCGCCGACCACGATGACCAGATCGCAGACTTCGCCCAGCAGCTTGCGGGTGGAGGTTTGCAGGCCATGGCCGGGCAGCACTTCGGCGATGGTGTCCTCGAGGATCACGTGCAGGTGGCGCTCGAGGAGGAATTTTTTCAGTCGGCGAATGGTGTCGAGCACCTGCGAGCTGCCAAGGCGACCGATGATACCGATATTGCGAAATTGCTCCATGGGGCTCCTGCGAGGCTCTGCGGCGGGTGACGATGGGCCGATTATGGGCGAAACCACCGGGTAGCGGCAAACCGGCTATGCTCGCTGGATGATGCCATTCGCCCTGCTCCACGACCTGCCCCGGCAATTGCGCCGCCCTGCCGTGCGCGACCTGGCCTGGGCCATGCTGTCGCCGCCCCTGCTCAGCGCCCCGCCCTGCCCCCAGCGCCACCCGCTGGCGGGCAGCCTGTGGGCGCAGCAGCCGCAGCACCTTGAACAGTGGTTGCGCGCGCTGGATGAAGATGACCGGCCATTGCAAGACTGGCTGGCGAAGCTGAGCAGCCGGCGGCTGGGGCATTACTACGAACGCCTGTGGCAATTCGCCCTGGCCCAGGCGCCGGGCATCGAGCTGCTGGCAGCCAACCTGGCGGTCCGAGATGCCGGGCGCACGCTGGGTGAACTGGATATGGTGTTGCGCGACCGTGACGGCGTGCACCACCTGGAACTGGCGATCAAGCTGTACCTGGGGCCGGAAGGCGCCGGGCACGACCCGCATGCCTGGCTGGGGCCTGGGTGCCATGACCGGCTGGGGAGCAAGCTTGCGCACCTGGCGGGGCATCAGCTGCCCATGTCGAACGGAGCGCACAGCCGCGAGCTGTTGACCGGGTTGGGGGTTGGCCAGGTGCAGGCCCATATTTGGCTGGGAGGCTATCTGTTCTACCCATGGCCGGGGCATGCCGAGCCACCGACGGGCGCCAACCCGCAACACTTGCGTGGGCGCTGGGTACGGAGGCGGGACTGGGTCATGGCTGAGGGTGAGCATTGGCAACCATTGCAGCGGCATGCCTGGTTGGCACCGGCGCGGGTCGAGGTAGGTGAGTGCTGGGCGGTGGAGCAGTTTGCCGCGTGGTTGCATGTGCTGGAGCGCCAGGCTCCGGCGCAGTTGCTGGTGAGGTTGGAGCCTGATGCAGATGGCGCCTGGCAGGAAATGGAGCGGGTGTTTCTGGTGGCTGAAAGTTGGCCATTTTCACCCGAAGATTAAAGTCGCCTGTTCCGGCCTCTTCGCGGGCAAGCCCGCGCCCACAGGTACTGCACAGCCTTTGAAATCTGCGCAGTACCTGTGAAGGGCCGGCACAGGCAACACAATTTTCACAGACCTAGCGCAAAGATTTGTTCCCGGTAGCCATTAAAGTGATACCTGAGCGCCAGCAAGAGCGCCATTCCGACCTGATGACGAGGACCGATCATGGTTTCATCCACCCCCGCGACCCACTACGCTCGCCTGTCCATCGCCCTGCATTGGCTGATGCTGGTGCTGCTGGCCGCTGTCTACGCCCTTATCGAACTGCGCGGCCTGTTCCCTAAAGACAGCGTTGAACGCAACCTGATGAAAGACCTGCACTTCATGCTCGGGCTCAGCGTGTTCGTGCTGGTCTGGCTGCGCCTGGCCGTGCGCCTGAGCCGCCCGACCCCGCCGATCGTACCCAAGCCGCCGGCCTGGCAAACCGGGCTTGCGCACCTGATGCACCTGGCGCTGTACTTGCTGATGATCTGCCTGCCGCTGGCCGGCTGGCTGATCCTCAGCGCCGCCAACAAACCGGTACCGTTCTTCGGCCTGGAACTGCCACACCTGATCGGCCCGGACCCGGACCAGGCCAAGTTCATCAAGGGCTGGCATGAACGGGTTGGCAGCTGGGGTTACTGGCTGATCGGCCTGCACGCGCTGGCCGGGCTGTACCACCACTATGTGCAGCGGGACAACACGCTGCTGCGCATGCTGCCTTACAAGTAACCGCGCCGGCCCTGCAGGCCACCGGTGTGCACGACGATCAGGCGGGTGCCGGGCGCGAACAGCCCAGCCCCGACCTGCTCACGCAAGGCCAGCAGGGCCTTGCCGGTGTACAGGGCTTCGAACGGTACGCCGCTGCATTGCTCGCACTCGGCGATAAAGGCCAGCAGGTCATCGTCGAACGTGCCGAAGCCGCCACGGCAGGCGTCGTGAAGCTGGTAGCCGTGGCCGCCGGCCAAGGCTGCCATCGTCGCGGGTACACCGTGGTCCCGGGGTACGGCCAATGCGCCATGTACGGCATGCGCGCCCCCCTCGGCCAGTACCAGGCCGGCCAACGTGGTACCGGTGCCAGCGGCCAGCCACCAGGCGTCGTAATCCGACCAGCCAAGTAGCGCGATTTGTGAGCGCGCCTGCTCCATGATCAGGGCACATCCTTGTGCGCCGGCCAGCCCGCCGCCGCCTTCCGGGATGCAGTGCCAGCCGGGATAGCGGGCCTGCCACGGGGTCCAGAAGTCTGGTTCGTTGCGCGCGCGGTAGCCACCATAGCCCAGCCAGTGCAGTTCCATGCCCAATGCCTGAAGGTCACGCACAGTGGGTGTGTCCTGGGCGTGCCCCCGTAGCAGGCCGGCGGTGGCGAAGCCGAAGCGCTTGCCGGCGGCGGCCAGGGCGTGCAGGTGATTGGAATGGTTGCCACCCAGGCTGATAAGACCCGGGGCTTTGCTGGTTCGCGCTTGCTGCAGGTGATGGCGCAGCTTGAACCACTTGTTGCCGCTGATCAGTGGGTCGATCAGGTCCAGGCGCAGGATGGCGGCTTCGACATTCGCTTGTTGCAGCCAAGGCAGGCTCAGAGGATGTAGGGGGGCTTGGGGGAGGTCTAAAAGCATCGTGCGAGTTTATCAGTGAAATCCTGGGGCCGCTGTGCGGCCCCGGCAATTTCAGAGTTCAGCCGCTAATCTCGACCCCTGGTTGATTGCCCGCTTGGCATCCAACTCAGCCGCTACATCCGCACCACCAATCAGGTGCACCGACTGCCCCGCCGCCACCAGCCCGTCCTGCAACTCGCGAAGCGGATCCTGCCCGGCACAGATCACCACGTTGTCCACCGGCAACACCTGCGGCTCGCCATCCGCCACACGAATGTGCAGGCCGGCATCGTCGATACCCAGGTACTCGACACTGTTCAGCATCTGCACCTGCTTGTTCTTCAGCCCGGTGCGGTGAATCCAGCCGGTGGTCTTGCCCAGGCCATCACCCACCTTGGACTTCTTGCGCTGCAACAGGTACACCTGCCGCGCCGGGGCATGCGGCTCGGCCTTGACTCCCGCCACGCCACCGCGTGCTTCCAGGTGGGTATCGATGCCCCATTCTTTCCAGAACGCCTCACGGTCCTGGCTGGTGGCCACGCCCTGATGCACCAGATACTCGGAAACGTCGAACCCGATACCACCCGCGCCAATCACCGCCACCGCCTTGCCCACAGGCTTGCGATCAAGCAGTACGTCCAGGTAACTGAGCACCTTGGCATGCTCTACCCCAGGAATGGCGGGCGTGCGTGGGGCAATACCGGTGGCCAGGATGATGTCATCGTAGCCACCGTCCACCAATGCCTGCACATCGACACGGGTATTCAGGCGCAAGTCCACGCCCGTGGTTTTCACCTTGTTGCGGAAGTAGCGCAGGGTTTCAAAGAACTCCTCCTTGCCCGGCACCCGCTTGGCGACGTTGAACTGCCCGCCAATCTCGCTGGCAGCGTCGAACAGGGTGACCGAATGGCCACGCTCAGCCGCCACGGTGGCCGCTGCCAGGCCCGCCGGGCCAGCCCCCACCACGGCAATGCGCTTCACGTCCCGTACAGGCAGGTAATTGAGCTCGGTTTCGTGGCAAGCACGGGGGTTGACCAGGCAACTGGTCAGCTTGCCACCGAAGGTGTGGTCCAGGCAGGCCTGGTTGCAGCCGATGCAGGTGTTGATCTCGTCGGCACGCCCGGCTGCCGCCTTGTTGACGAAATCCGGGTCGGCCAGGAATGGCCGGGCCATCGAGACCATGTCGGCATCGCCCTCGGCCAATACGGCCTCGGCCACCTCCGGGGTATTGATACGGTTGGTGGTGATCAGCGGAATGCTCACCGCGCCACGCAGCTTGGCGGTGACCTTGCTGAAGGCTGCACGCGGCACTTTGGTGGCGATGGTCGGGATACGCGCTTCGTGCCAGCCGATGCCGGTGTTGATCAAGGTCGCGCCAGCCTGCTCGATGGCCTTGGCCAATAGCTCGATCTCGTCCCAGGTGCTGCCACCTTCCACCAGGTCGAGCATCGACAGGCGGAAGATGATGATGAAGTTCGGCCCTACCGCACCACGAGCCCGGCTGACGATGTCCACCGCCAGGCGCATACGGTTTTCATAACTACCGCCCCAACGGTCGGTACGGTGGTTGGTATGGGCAGCAAGGAACTGGTTGATGAAGTAGCCTTCCGAGCCCATGATCTCGACGCCGTCGTAACCGGCACGCTGGGCCAGCACCGCGCAGTTGACGAAGTCAGCGATCTGCTTCTCGATGCCCGCCTCATCCAGCGCTTTGGGCTTGAACGGGTTGATCGGCGCCTGGATCGCACTGGGTGCCACTTGCCGTGGGCTGTAGGCATAGCGCCCGGCATGCAGGATCTGCAGGCAGATCTTGCCACCCGCGGCATGTACGGCTTCGGTGACGATACGGTGCTTGTCGGCCTCCTCCTCGGTGCTGAGCTTGGCCGCACCGGAATACACCCCGCCTTCATCGTTGGGCGCGATGCCGCCCGTTACCATCAGGCCAACGCCACCACGGGCGCGCTCAGCAAAGTACGCCGCCATTCGCTCGAAACCGCCGGGGCGCTCTTCGAGGCCGGTGTGCATCGAGCCCATCAGGGTGCGGTTGCGCAAGGTGGTGAAGCCCAGGTCCAGCGGGGCAAGCAGGTGCGGGTAGCGGTCGGCGGCCATGAAAAGGTCCCCTGGTGGCGTGATCACGGTATGCAGGCACCTCACCGGTCAGCGGGGCCTGTCGTTTGTCTGTCAGCGACATTAAACAGCCGTTTGAATTGGCTCAATGATCGAAACTGACAAGTTATTGATCCTGGCATACAGCGGGACTACCCTAGAGAACCCTCGCAACCAAGGCGCAGCCCTGCTTCATGCGAAAACTCCTGGCAAGCGCCTTGGCGCTGGTGATGATCGCCGCCCTCTTTGGTTATGGCTTCTGGACCCAACAGCGTCCGGAAGGCCACTACCTGTCCGACCTGCGCATCGAGCTGGCACTGAACCACGGCGTGCCAGGCGAACACGGCAACCTGCTGGGCGTCGAGCCGCTGCTGTACCCGGGTGACTACCAGAACCTGCAGCGCCTGCACCGCAAGCTCGCGGCTTACCTTGAGCAGGCTCGCGCACAAGGACTGATAAGCCCGCGCACGGTGGTGGTGCTGCCAGAGCACATCGGCACCTGGCTATGGGCGCGCGGTGAGAAAAACGAACTGTATCAGGTGACCCAGAGCCGCGAGGCCCTGCAATGGCTGGAGCTGAGCAACCCGCTGCGCTACGGCCTGGCCATGCTCGGCGCCGACGGCGATGACCGGCGCGCCGATGCGCACCTGCGCATGAAGGCCGAGCAAATGGCCGCAGACTATCAGCAGTTGTTCGGCGGCCTGGCCAAGGAATTCGGCGTTACCCTGGTGGCCGGCTCCATCGTGCTGCCTGCGCCTTACGTGAAACAGGGCGTGCTGCACGCCGGTAGTGGCCCGCTGTTCAATAGCAGCATGGTGTTTGCTGGCGATGGCTCGCTACTGGGCGAGCCACAACACCAGCAGTTCCCTGACAGCGAAATGCGCCGCTACGTCCACAATGGGCGCAAGCACCCGTTGCAGGTCGTGCAAACGCCTGCCGGGCGACTGGGTGTCCTGATAGGCAGTGACAGCTGGTACCCGGAAAACCATCGGCAACTGGCACAACAAGCGGTACAACTGGTCGCCAACCCGGTGTTTCTCAGCGGCAAGAGCAGCTGGGAAGCGCCATGGCGTGGCAACCGCCACCAGCACGCCACCGCCGGACTGCCCCTGCAGCGCGGCGAAGTTAGCGAACAGACCGCCTGGCAACGCCTGACCGAGGCGGCCGGGGCCAGTGTCAGCAGCATGAGCGTGTTCATGCGTGGGCAGTTCTGGGAGCAAGGCAGTGATGGCCAAGGCTTCGCCCACCAGGCGGGTGCGTTGCTGGTGGGCACCCCAAGCCCGGGTGCTCGCCTGCTGAACCTGTGGCTGTAACACCATGGCCCGCCCCCGCGTGCGCCTGGGCGACCTGTCGGTTGGCTTTGTTCAACCGCTGAGCGAGGCCCTGCGCGAACTTGGCCACGCCCCCGAACCGCTGCTGCTGCGCTATGGCCTGGATGGGCCGCGCCTGGCTGAAGCCGGCGCGCGCTTGTCGATCCCCCGCTACATGCACCTTGGCCACGCCGCCATCGAACTGTGCGGCGAGCCCGCCCTGGGCCTGCACATGGGGCGCCTGAGCCGCCTGGCTCATGCCGGCCTGGCCGGGGTCACCGCCGCCCAGGCCCCTACCCTTGGCGAGGCGGCGCGCACCCTGCTGCACTTCGAACCGCTGTACGCGGCCAACTACCGTGGCCACTCCAGCTTTCACGAAGACGCCCAGGGCGCCTGGCTGCGCTTCTACTCCATCAGCCCCTATAACGCCTACAACCGCTTCGTGGTCGACTCGCTGCTCGCGGGTTGGCTAGCCCAGCTAGCCGACCTTGCAGGCACTCCGGTGCAGGCCGAACGCCTGGACATCGAATTTGCCGCACCCGCGTATGCCGCGCGCTACCAACCGCTTTGCAGCACACCCGTGCAGTTCGCCGCCGACGGCAACCGCCTGCGCCTGAGCCGCGCCACACTGCAACTGGCCAACCCCAGGCATTGCCCGAGCACTTGGCAGCACCTGTTGCAGCTGTGTGAGGCCGAAATGCTGCAGCGCACGCGGGTGCGCAGCCTGGGTGAGCGCATCACCCACCTGCTGGGCCCGCTGCTCAATGGCGGCCGAGAGCCCGACCTGGAAGAAGTGGCGCTGCACCTGCAGTTGCCAACCTGGACACTGCGCCGCAAGCTGGCCGAGGAAGGCACACGCTTTCGCGACTTGCTCAATGAAACACGGCGCGACCTGGCCGAGACCTATATCCGCGATACAGCGCTGGCCTTTGGCGAGATTGCCTATCTGTTGGGGTTTGCATCGGCCGAGGCCTTCCAGCGCGCGTTCAAGCGCTGGACGGGCCTTACACCGGGAGAGTTCCGCCGCAGCCAGCGGCGGGTGAGCTAAAGCTCGGTGGCGTCATCAGCCGGTTCCGGGGTGTCCAGTTCGTAAGCCTGGGTTTCGAGTAGTTCTTCCTGGTATTCATCCATAGCCCTGCGTCCTCTTTACTCATTTGTCTTCGTCGGTGTCACCTTCAACCTAAGCAGGTGGGATGAAGGAATGATGACAAGCGTATGAGTGGTAAACGTAGCAGGTGTTCAGGAAGTTATCGCAGCGCTTCTGTAACAGGGGATGTGTCTAACCTGTACCGGGCCTATCGCCGGTACAAGTGCCCATTAAAGAGAGGGTGACGCCGCTTCGGCAGGCTGCGCATCCTGCTGCACCTGAATCGGCGCAGCCTCTACCGGCGGTGCCACCGGCTGCGAGCCCTGACTGTCATTCACCGCTGGCGCTGCCACCGCTTCACTGGCCGGGGCAACGGCCGCAGGCGTGGGCACAACCTCAGCCGCCGGTACGGGTGTCGGGGCAACAGGGTTAGCCGCTGCCTGCTCTGGCAACCCCAGGTCAACCGCCGGCTTTTCAACCTTGGGCGCTTCGGCCTTGGCCTTGCTCACCTTCTTCGGCTTGGGCAGGTAACTCTCCACCAGGGCGAAGTAGCGGTCATAGAACTGCGCGGCCGTTACCGTCTCGCTGGCCACTTTGACCATTGAATCGTCACTGGAGCCAATCGGCATCGACACCGAACCCAGCACGCCCACCCCTAGGCTGGCAGAGGTGTTGGATTTTTTCAGCGCATAACGGTCCTGCAGCGCGTTGGCGAACATGGTCGAGCGCTGCTCGTCGCTCACATCCGGTGCACAGGTAACGTTGAAGCTGATTTGCAGGTGGTTCTCGCTGTTCTGCTGGAAGCTTTTGTTGCCCACCACCTGGTTGGCGCCACTGCTGGTGATGATATACCCCTGGCTGAGCAAGGCACGCCGCGCGGCCTCGCAAGAGCCGGCATCGCTTACAGGGAAGCTGCGCGAGAAGGTACCCGAGTCGTCGAAGTTCTCGTGCTCGTAGATGGCGGCCTTTTTCGAGGAACAACCGGTCACGCCCGCCAGCACCAGGGCCAGCCCGAGCGCACCAAAGACGGAAGATCTGGTCATTGCGAATTCCGGGTATGTCGAGAAGGTGCCTATTGTGCAACACAGCAGGCAGGCACAGGAACCACTGGTCGGTGAAGAACCTGTCAGGTTGGTGTAAATGTGAGTAAAGGCCGGGAATGCTTGCCCGTAGAAACGAAAAAAGCGACCCAAAGGTCGCTTTTTTGTGCTTCAAGGCGTTCAAGGGGCCTTGAGGCGAAGATGGCGCAGCGGACGGGACTCGAACCCGCGACCCCCGGCGTGACAGGCCGGTATTCTAACCGACTGAACTACCGCTGCGTATCGTTCAGGCTTGCGCCCGATTGAAACCTGGGTCTACCCTTCCGGCGCATTGGCCTCAGGGCAGGCACAAAAAAAGCGATAACATGATCGCTTCTCTTGTGTTGCTGCAAGGTGTTCTAGGGACCTTGAAGCGAAGATGGCGCAGCGGACGGGACTCGAACCCGCGACCCCCGGCGTGACAGGCCGGTATTCTAACCGACTGAACTACCGCTGCGTATCGTTCAGGCTTGCGCCCGATTGAAACTGGGATCAGCCAAAGGTTTTTACCTTGTGGCTTCAGACCGGTGCCAGGCACCCATCTGTTACTGAAAAATGGCGCAGCGGACGGGACTCGAACCCGCGACCCCCGGCGTGACAGGCCGGTATTCTAACCGACTGAACTACCGCTGCGCAGTGCGCTCCTCTCTGGCTTTCGGTTTCTTGCGAAACCTGAAGCGTCAGGAACATCTCAGGAAGTGGTGGGTGATGACGGGATCGAACCGCCGACCCTCTGCTTGTAAGGCAGATGCTCTCCCGGCTGAGCTAATCACCCTCGCGATGTTGCTTGTTGCGTTTGCTTCGCTGAGGCCGCGAAATTTACGCAGATGGCGAAGCTAAGTCAATAGCCCCATTGAATTTTTTTTTCAAAGCAGCTGCAAGCCTCAAGCTTCAAGCCGCAAGAAAAAGTCAGCTGTGGTCTGTTCGATTTTGGAACCTTCAAAATGACGAAGGGGCCTCGCGGTCCCTTCTTGCAGCTTGCAGCTAGAAGCTTGCCGCTCAGGTGTAGATCATCTTGCGAGTCATGCCGCCATCGACCACAAACTCCTGGCCGGTGACGAAGGCAGCCTGACGCGACAGCAGCCAAGCCACCATCGCCGCCACATCCTCCACCGTCCCTACCCTGCCCGTCGGGTGCTGGGCATGGTCGGCTTCGGTCAGCGGTTCGGCACGGCGCTGCGACGGGTCACGGGCATCGATCCAGCCCGGGCTCACCGCATTGACGCGAATCTCCGGGCCCAGGCTCATCGCCAGGGCATGGGTCAAGGCCACCAGGCCACCCTTGCTCGCGGCGTAGGCCTCGGTATCGGGCTCGGACTGCCGCGCCCGGGTAGAGGTGAGGTTGACGATCGCCCCATTGTGCGCACGCAAGTACGGCGCGCAATGCTTGGCCAGCAGCATCGGCCCGTTGAGGTTGACCGCCAGTACCCGATTCCACTGCGCCAGGCTCAGGCTTTCCAGCGTCTGGTTGTGCGGATTGGCAATCGCCGCATTGCACACCAACGCGTCCAGCCGACCAAACTGCCCCAACACCTCGGACACCCCGGCACTGACCTGAGCCTCGTCGGCAACGTCCATGGTGATGAACCAGGCGTTGTCACCCAGGGCCTTGGCCACCTTTGCACCGCGCTGGCGGTCAAGGTCGCTGAGTACCACCTGCCAACCTTCGCAGATCAGCCAGGCGGCAATGCCCAGGCCGATGCCGCGCGCGGCACCGGTTACCAGGGCTACCCGGCCGTTGTGGCCTGGCACACTGCCGCCGATTTCGATCACAGTGCCGCCAGCCCGCGTGCCAGGTCTGCCTGCAGGTCGGCCACGTCTTCCAGGCCCACGGCAACGCGGATCAGGCTGTCGCGGATGCCTGCAGCTTCACGCTCCTGCGGCGACAGGCGGCCGTGGGAGGTGGTGGCCGGATGGGCGATGGTGGTCTTGCTGTCCCCCAGGTTGGTGGTGATGGAAATCACCCGGGTCGCATCGATGAAGCGCCAAGCGCCCTCTTTGCCGCCCTTGACCTCGAAGCTGACCACCGCACCAAAGCCGCTCATCTGACGCTTGGCCAGTGCGTGCTGCGGGTGGCTAGGCAGACCGGCGTAATGCACCTTCTCCACGCCATCCTGCTGCTCCAGCCACTCGGCCAGGGCCTGGGCGCTTTCACAGTGCGCACGCATACGCAGGCGCAGCGTTTCCAGGCCCTTGGTGAAGATCCAGGCGTTGAACGGGCTGAGGGTCGGGCCTGCGGTCCGCAGGAAGCCCACCACTTCCTTCATCTGCTCGGCACGGCCGGCAACCACGCCGCCCATGCAGCGGCCCTGGCCGTCGATGAACTTGGTGGCCGAGTGGAACACGATGTCGGCACCCAGCTTCAGCGGCTGCTGCAGCGCGGGTGTGCTGAAGCAGTTGTCCACCACCAGCATGGCACCGTGGGCATGGGCGATTTCACTGAGCGCAGTGATGTCGACCAGCTCGGCCAGCGGGTTGGACGGCGACTCGACGATCAGCAGCTTGGTGTTGGCCTTGATGGCCTTTTCCCAGCCAGCAAGGTCGACCAGTGGCACGTAGTCCACCTGCACGCCAAAGCGTTTGAAGTACTTCTCGAACAAGCTGATGGTCGAGCCGAATACGCTCTGCGACACCAGCACATGGTCACCGGCGCTGCACAGCGACATCACCACGGCCAGGATCGCCGCCATGCCGGTGGACGTGCCCACGGCCTGCTCGGCACCTTCCATCGCCGCCAGGCGCTCCTCGAAGGCACGTACCGACGGGTTGGTGTAGCGCGAGTAAACGTTACCCGGCGTTTCACCGGCAAAGCGCGCAGCAGCATCGGCCGCCGTGCGGAACACGTAGCTGGAGGTCAGGAACAGCGCTTCGCTGTGCTCGCCCTCGGGTGTACGGTGTTGACCGGCGCGCACCGCCAGGGTGTCGAAACCGACACCCTCGAGGTCACTGTCCAGTCGTCCGGCATCCCATTGATCCGTCATGCCGTCGCTCCCGAAATCAGTTGTTGTAGAGGTCGATGATCGCGCTGACGGCCTGGTTCTTGACCTTGGCCAGGTCGTTACGGGCCTGCTCGATGCGGTCGAGGTAGGCTTCGTCGATATCCCCGGTGACGTACTCACCGTTGAATACCGCGCAATCGAAGTGGTCGATCTTGATCTTGCCGCCACCGACCGAGTCGATCAGGTCCGGCAGGTCCTGGTAGACCAGCCAGTCGGCGCCAATCAACTCGGCCACTTGTTCGGTGGTACGGTTGTGGGCGATCAGTTCGTGAACACTCGGCATGTCGATGCCGTAGACGTTGGGGTAGCGCACCGCAGGGGCTGCGGAGCAGAAGTAGACGTTCTTGGCGCCGGCTTCGCGGGCCATCTGGATGATCTGCTTGCAGGTGGTGCCGCGCACGATCGAGTCGTCCACCAGCATCACGTTCTTGCCGCGGAACTCCAGCTCGATGGCATTGAGCTTTTGGCGTACCGATTTCTTGCGCGCGGCCTGGCCGGGCATGATGAAGGTACGGCCGATGTAGCGGTTCTTGACGAAACCTTCGCGGAACTTGACGCCCAGGCGGTTGGCCAGTTCCAGGGCCGCGGTGCGGCTGGTGTCCGGGATCGGGATGACCACGTCGATGTCGTGCTCGGGGCGCTCGCGCATGATCTTGTCGGCCAGTTTTTCACCCATGCGCAGACGGGCCTTGTACACCGACACGCCATCCATGATCGAGTCCGGGCGGGCCAGGTAGACATGCTCGAAGATGCACGGTTGCAACTTCGGTGCTTCGGCGCACTGCTTGGTGTACAGCTGGCCTTCTTCGGTGATGTATACCGCTTCACCCGGCGCCAGGTCGCGGATCAGGGTAAAGCCTAGCACGTCCAGGGCCACGCTTTCCGAGGCGATCATGTATTCCACGCCTTCGTCGGTGTGACGCTGGCCGAATACCACCGGGCGGATGCCATGGGGGTCGCGGAAGCCGACGATACCGTAGCCGGTGATCATCGCCACCACGGCATAACCGCCGACACAGCGACTGTGCACGTGGGAAACCGCAGCGAACACGTCTTCTTCGGTCGGTTGCAGCTTGCCGCGTACCGCCAGCTCATGGGCGAAGACGTTCAGCAGCACTTCCGAGTCGGAGTTGGTGTTGACGTGGCGCAGGTCAGACTCGTAGATCTCCTTGGCCAGCTGCTCGACGTTGGTCAGGTTGCCGTTGTGTGCCAGGGTGATGCCATACGGCGAGTTGACGTAGAACGGCTGGGCCTCGGCCGAGGTCGAGCTGCCCGCTGTCGGGTAACGCACGTGGCCAATGCCGATGCTGCCCACCAGGCGCTGCATGTGGCGCTGCTGGAACACATCGCGCACCAGGCCATTATCCTTGCGCAGGAACAACCGGCCGTCATGGCTGGTCACGATACCGGCAGCGTCCTGGCCGCGGTGCTGGAGGACCGTAAGCGCGTCATACAGCGCCTGATTGACGTTCGACTTACCGACGATACCGACGATGCCACACATGCGACGCAACCCCTACTTTGACGAAACTTGAGTGAATAGCGCTCAGGGCTTGGACGGCCTGAGCAACTGTTCCTTGAACGGAAGATCAGCCGGAGCGCTGATCAGCCCACTGGGCGTCCACTGGCCGGTGAAACCCAGAATCAGGTTTTTCGACCAGTCGGCGACCAAGAGAAATTGTGGTATCAGGCGTGATTCCTGCCACCAGGTGTCTTGTTGAACCGGCCCCAGGCTGATCAGGCCTATGGCCACCACTACCAGCAAGGCCCCGCGCGCGGCCCCGAAGGCCATGCCCAGGAAACGATCGGTACCGGACAGCCCGGTGACACGGATCAGCTCGCCGACCAGGAAGTTGACCATGGCCCCCACCAGCAAGGTGGCGACGAAAAGAATGGCGCAGCCCGCAATGACGCGCATCGATGGCGTCTGGATATAGCTTTCAAGATACACCGAGAGCGAACCGCCGAACATCCAGGCAACCGCACCGGCAATGATCCAGATGAGCAAGGACAAGGCTTCCTTGACGAAGCCGCGCTTGAGACTGATCAGTGTGGAGACGGCGATGATCGCGATGATCGCCCAATCAACCAAGGTAAATGCCACGGTGCTGCCTGCAGACGTTTGAGGCGGCGCATTTTACCAGAGCGGCGGGCTGGGAGTAAGCGGAATGTCAGGTGGATTAGCGTTAAGCCATTCGCGGGCAAGCCCGCTCCCACAGGGACTGCGCCACGGCATGGGCCACGCTTCACTGTGGGAGCGGGCTTGCCCGCGAATGGCTTGTTCAGCTGCGTTCTGGCTGGAAACGCACCACAAAGCCCTTGAGGCTGTTCTGGCGATTGATAGCATCACGCGTGCGCTCGGCTTCGGCCCGCTCGATCAGCGGCCCCACGTACACCCGGTTCATCCCACCCGCCGAACGGATATAGGCGTTATAGCCCTGGCTACGCAGGGTTTGCTGCAACTTCTCGGCACCCGCGCGGTTGGACAGGCTGGCCAACTGGATCGACCAGCTAACTGGCAGGCCATTGACGTCGATTTTCGATGGCGCAGCAGGCTTGGCCACCGGTGCGGCCGGCTCAGGGGTAGCGGCAGGCTTCGGTTCGACCTTGGGCGCCTGTGGCTTGACAGGCTGAACCTGCGCCTGGGTCTGCGGCGATGGCGTGATCGGCTGGCTTGGCGTGCTGGCTGGCGCCGTGGACTCGTCAACCACCACCGGTGGTTGCTGCGGGTCTTCCGGAATGGCCTGCGGCTCCGGCACAGCGACAGGCTCCACTTTCACTTCCGGCAGGCTTGGCATGGCCGGTGCCTGCGGGGCTTCTACATGCACCTGGCGCATCTCGTCCTCGCGGGTGAACAGCATCGGCAGGAAAATCACCGCCAACGCCACCAGCACCAGCGCACCCACCATGCGCTGTTTAATCCCTTTATCCAGCACTGCCATCTACTTCACCCTCCTGGGTGTGCCGCTGCAGCCATTCCAGCGCCTGGGCGACACAGAAAAACGAACCGAACAGCAGGATCTGGTCATCCGCCGTCGCCTGCGCGCATTGCCCCTCAAGGGCCGCGTCGACGCTGGCATAAGACTTCACCGCAGCGCCGAGGTTCGTCAAGGCCGTGGCCAGTTCTGCAGCCGGGCGGCTACGTGGGGTATCCAACGGCGCCACGGCCCAGTCATCGACCAAGCCCTTCAGCGGCGCGACAACGCCGTCTAGGTCCTTGTCGGCGAGCAGGCCGAACACTGCCAGACGGCGCCCCTTGAGCGGGCGAGCCGCCAGCCGACGGGCCAGATACTCCGCTGCATGGGGGTTATGACCGACATCCAGCAGCAGTTCTACCGACTTACCCTGCCACTGCAGCACACGGCGGTCGAGACGGCCAGTGATGCGGGTCGCCAGCAACGCCTGGCGCACCTGCCCTGCATCCCAGGGCAGGCCCATCAGCAGGTAGGCCTGCAGGGCCAGCGTGGCGTTCTCCATGGGCAGGTCGAGCAATGGCAAGTCACGCAACTCTACCTGCGCGCCATCTGCTGCGGTACCCCGCCAGTTCCACGCGCTATCGGTAGTGGTCAGGTCGAAATCACGACCGCGCAGGAACAGAGGCGCAGCCAATTCGGCGGCCTTGTCCAGCAATGGCTGTGGCGGATCCACGTCGCCACACAGAGCCGGCTTGCCCGGGCGGAAGATGCCGGCCTTTTCGAAAGCCACCAACTCACGGGTATCACCCAGGTAGTCGACATGGTCGACACCGATGCTGGTCACCAGGGCCAGGTCGGCATCTACCACGTTCACGGTGTCCAGGCGGCCACCAAGGCCCACTTCCAGCACCACGGCATCCAGTTGCGACTGGTAGAACAACCAGAACGCAGCCAGCGTGCCCATCTCGAAGTAGGTCAGGGAAATGTCGCCCCGCGCCGCCTCGACGGAGGCGAAGGCGTCGCACAGGCGCTCATCGCTGGCCTCTTGGCCGTCGATCAGCACCCGCTCGTTGTAACGCAACAGGTGCGGCGAGCTGTACACGCCGACCTTGAGCCCCTGGGCGCGCAGCAGCGAGGCCACGAAGGCGCAGGTGGAACCCTTGCCGTTGGTGCCGGTTACCGTCACCACGCGTGGCGCCAGCTTGCCCAGCGCCAGCCGGGCAAGCACCTTCTGCGACCGCTCCAGGCCCATGTCGATGGCCGAGGGGTGCAACTGCTCGAGGTAGGCGAGCCACTCGCCCAGGGATCGTTGTTTCATCACGCGACGGCTGCCGCCTCACGCGCTTGCTCCGGGGTGTCCTGGCCGGTCATCTGCGCCAGCAGGCGGGCCAGACGCGGGCGCAGTTCGCCACGGGAGATGATCAGGTCGATGGCACCGTGTTCCAGCAGGAACTCGCTGCGCTGGAAGCCTTCTGGCAGCTTCTCGCGTACGGTCTGCTCGATCACGCGTGGGCCGGCGAAGCCGATCAGGGCTTTTGGCTCACCGACAATGACGTCGCCGAGCATCGCCAGGCTGGCGGAAACGCCGCCGTACACCGGGTCGGTCAGTACCGAGATGAACGGGATGCCTTCTTCGCGCAGGCGCGCCAGCACGGCCGAGGTCTTGGCCATCTGCATCAGCGAGATCAGCGCTTCCTGCATACGTGCACCGCCCGAAGCGGAGAAGCAGACCATCGGGCAGCGGTGCTCCAGGGCGTAGTTGGCCGCACGCACGAAGCGTTCGCCGACGATGGCACCCATGGAACCGCCCATGAACGAGAACTCGAAGGCGCTGACCACGATCGGCATACCCATCAGGGTGCCGCTCATGGAGATCAGGGCGTCTTTTTCGCCGGTTTGCTTCTGGGCGCCGGCCAGGCGGTCCTTGTACTTCTTGCCGTCACGGAACTTCAGGCGGTCGACCGGCTCCAGGTCGGCACCCAGCTCGGCACGGCCTTCGGCGTCGAGGAAGATGTCGATGCGCGCACGTGCGCCGATGCGCATGTGGTGGTTGCACTTGGGGCAGACATCCAGGGTCTTTTCCAGCTCCGGACGATACAGCACGGCCTCGCAAGCCGGGCACTTGTGCCACAGGCCTTCAGGCACCGAGCTCTTCTTCACCTCGGAACGCATGATCGAAGGGATCAGTTTGTCGACTAACCAGTTGCTCATGCTTTCTTTCTCCAGTATTGGCAGGCGGGGGCCGGTGTCGCCGGCCCTGCCCTGCCCTTGAGCTCAAAATCTTTTATCAAACGATGATGGACCGGCCGCCGGGGCTTCCAGCGCACCGCTCCACCGCTAATGTGTTGTTCTGCCACCTTTGCAGGTAGCTGCCCAGCAGGGCTGCGAAAGTTATGGACGATGGCGCGCAGCCAGCCGTCACATCTGCCATCACGCCTGTTTAACGGCCCGCATGAACGCCTCGATCTTCGCGGCATCCTTGATGCCCTTGGCCTGCTCGACGCCACCGCTGACATCCACCGCGTAAGGCCGCACCTGGGCAATGGCCTGGCCGACGTTATCGGCCGACAGCCCGCCCGCCAGGATGATCGGTTTGCTCAGGCGCTCCGGCACCAGAGACCAGTCGAACGCCTCTCCGGTTCCCCCCGGCACTCCCGCCACGTAGGTATCCAGCAAAATGCCGCGCGCGCCCGCGTACTGCTGGCAGGCCGCCTCCAGGTCGTCCCCCGGACGAACACGCAGGGCCTTGATCCAGGGGCGGTGGTAGCCTTCGCAGTCCTGTGGCGTTTCGTCGCCGTGGAACTGTAGCAGGTCCAGCGGAACCACTTCGAGGATCTCGTTCAGCTCGCAACGCGAGGCGTTGACGAACAACCCGACCGTGGTCACGAACGGTGGCAGTTCTGCAATGATCGCACGCGCCTGGCGCACGTCCACGGCGCGAGGGCTCTTGGCATAGAAGACGAAACCGATGGCATCGGCCCCCGCTTCGGCAGCGGCCAGTGCGTCTTCGATACGGGTGATCCCACAGATCTTGCTGCGAACATTGCTCATGGACAGCGAACCCTGGTTATTCCGGTGAAAGGCCGGATGTTAGCAAATGACTTTTCGCCCGTCAGTCTGCCAACGCCTCATAGCCGGTCAAAAAGTGTGGACCGATGTAACGCTGGGGCAGTGCATATTCCTCGGGGTACTCGACCTGCACCAGGTACAGCCCGTATGGATGGGCCGTGACCCCGGCTTCACGGCGGTCGCGCCCTTCCAGCACTTCACGCGCCCAGGTAACGGGGCGCTCGCCGGCACCGATGGCCATCAGCACACCGGCAATGTTGCGCACCATGTGGTGCAGGAACGCGGTGGCGCGCACGTCCAGCACAATCATCTGGCCATGGCGGGTAACGCGCAGGTGGTAGATGTGCTTGACCGGCGACTTGGCCTGGCACTGGCTGGCGCGGAAGGCACTGAAGTCGTGAGTGCCGAGCAGGAACTGCGCAGCCTCGGCCATGCGCTCGACATCCAGCGGGCGGTGGTTCCAGGTGACTTCCTCGGCCAGGTGCGCCGGGCGGATCGGGTCGTTGTAGATGACGTAGCGATAACGCCGGGCACAAGCCTTGAAGCGTGCATGGAAATCGGCCGGCATCGGCCGCGACCAGACCACACTGATGTCGTGCGGCAAGTTGAAGTTGGTGCCCATGGTCCAGGCGCGCTCGTCGCGCACAGCGCGGGTGTCGAAGTGCACGATCTGCCCGCAGCCGTGGACACCGGCGTCGGTACGCCCGGCGCAGATCACCGAAATCGGCTCGTTCGCGACTTTGGACAATGCTTGCTCCAGGGCCTGCTGGACACTTGGCACGCCGCTGGCCTGGCGCTGCCAGCCGCGGTAGCGCGCGCCTTTGTATTCGACGCCCAGGGCGATGCGGGAGTAGCCTTCGGCCGCGGATTCGGTGGTGGCGGTGTCGATAATGTCCAAGCGTTTGAAACCTGTGGGGTGTACGGAATGGCGGGGAGTATAACGACAACGGCAGCCGTGTAGGGCTGCCGTTGATGTGCACTTCATTTGAGGACGATATCAAACCAGGCGAGAGAGCATGTCCTCGGCTTCCTGGCGCTGACCGTCGTCGCCGTCCTTGACCACTTCATCAAGGATGTCGCGCGCACCCTGGCTGTCGCCCATGTCGATGTAGGCGCGGGCCAGGTCGAGCTTGGTGGCCACTTCGTCACTGCCGGAGAAGAAGTCGAAGTCCAGGTCGTCCAGTGGCGGCTCGGGATCCGGCTGCGCAACCGCGTCTTCTGCAGTGAAATGCGGCTCCAGAGAGGGCGATTCCAGGCTCTGCGACAGCTTGTCCAACTCGGCGTTGACGTCGTCGAGCTCCGAGGCAAAGCGCTTGGCCGCCGGCGAATCATCTTCCAGCGACAACGACAGGTCAAAGTCCGACGGTAGGTCGAAATCGGAGACTGGTTCGAATGCCGGCTCACTGTCGAAGGCAGCCAGTTCGGCGGCAACATCCACCGGGGCCGCTTCAACGGCATCTGGCGCGGCCGGGGCAACCGGCTCACTGACATCAAGGTCGAAGTCAGACAGGTCCACGGCTGGCTGCGGCTCGGCCTGGTCCAGCATGGCCTCGAAATCGGCGTCAGCGTCGGCTTGCAGTTCGGCATCTACGGCAAACGGCGGTTCTTCTGGCTGAGCCTCTTCAAACGCAGGCTCATCCAGCACAGGCTCGGCAATGACCAACTCGTCAGGTACTGGCTCCTGCTGCACGGACTCGTCCAGCAGCGGCGCGGCCAGCGGGTCTTCTTCGGGCAGGTCTTCACCCAGGCTCAAGTCGAAGGCACTGTCCAGATCCTGCTCATCGAGGCCATGCGCTTCCAGGCCCGACACATCAAGGGTCGGCACATCATCGAAGGCATCCAGCTCGGTTTCTGGCTCGAACACGGCTTCAGGCTCCGCTTGCGCGACGACCTCTGGCTCAGCCTCCACTTGCGGCTCGAATTCAGGCACTTCTTCAGGCACCACGTCGGCAACCACTGGTGCCTCGGCCTCATCGTGCAGCAACTCCTGCACGTACTGCTCATCCATCTCGGCAGCCAGTGCCGCCGCGCCCAGCCCGGCAGCGGCCAGGCCAAGCATGGCGGGGTAACGTTCTTTCAACCCGGCGACTTCGGCAATGTTCTGCTCGCTGGCCGGCAGCTTGCGCTCCTGCTCGGCGAACGCGCTCTGGTCACCCTGGCGGGCGTACACGTCCATCAGCTTCAGGCGCAGGTCGTCACGTTCCGGCGCACCAGCCACGGCGGGCTCAAGCAGGTCAGTAGCGCGGTTCAGGCGGCCTTCGGCCAGGCATTGGTCAACCTCCGCCAACAGCGCGGCATGCGGGTCGGCTTGCGGCTCAGCTTCCGGCGCCGACTCGGCAGAAGGCTCAGCCACTTTTTCCGCAGCAACGGCAGCGGCGGCTGAAGCGGCGACCACGGCTGGCGACAGGATAACGCTCGGCTCCGAAACTTCGACACCATCGAGGCTCTCGGTATCGGTGTCGAAGCCTGTGCCCTGCTCTTCCTCCAGCGCCCGTGCCATACGCAGGTGCTTTTCAGCTTCTTGCTGGGCTTTACGCTTGCGCGCCAGCAGCCACAGCAGCAGTGCCAGCACCAGCAGGCTGGAACCGGCAATTATCCCGATCAGCCATGGGTTGCCCAGGATCTGGTCGAGCGCGCCATTCGGCTGCCCGACAGGCGCAGGCTTGGCTGCCGGCACCGGCTTGGGCGCGGTATCGACGGCAGCCGGTGCGGGCTTAGCCGCCGGCTGGGCAGTTGCCGCCGGCTGAGCCGGCTTGGCGGCAGCGGCAGCCGTAGCCGGCGCTGCCACACCCTGGGCCTGAAGGCGGGCCAACTGGTCATTCTTCAGGTCGATCAGACGCTGCAGCTTGTCCAGCTGGCTCTGCAGGTCGGACATGCGGCTTTTCAGTTCTTCGTTGTCGCGCCGGCTGGTATCCAGGCTTTCCTGGGCCACCGCCAGCTTGTCATTCAACGCCTTGGTCTGACCGGCCTGGTTGCCCGGGCTGACCAGGCGCAAGTTGTCGCCCTGGGCGATGCGCGCCGGCGCAGCCTCGGCGGCACCACGGCGGGTAGCGTCGAGCTGGCGGGCACGCGGCCCCAGGCGCCGGCCTTCACGCCAGGCGGCATACTGCTCGGCCACTTCGCTGTTGGCCTCGCCCTTCGGAATGTTCTGGATCTGCTGCTGGTCGGGCAGGCGCAGTACCTGGCCCACCTTCAGCTGGTTGATGTTGTTGCCGATGAAGGCATCCGGGTTCAGCGCCTGGATTGCGATCATGGTCTGCTGGATCGAGCCACCTTGCGTGTTGCGCGCGGCAATCTGCCACAAGGTGTCGCGGCGCTGGGTGGTGTAGCTGCTGGCACCGGTTGTGGCCGGTGTCACATTGCCTGCAGCCGGCTTGTCGCCCTGGGCCTTGGCCTGGTCAAGCAGCACGCTGTAGTCGCGCAGCAGGCGGCCTTGCGGCCACATCACCTGAACCAGGAACTTGACCACCGGCCCCGGCAGCGGCTGGCTGGAGGTAACCCGCAGCACACTTTTACCGTTGGGGTTGATCACCGGTGTGAAGGTCAGGTCTTCGAGGTAGGTCGGAAACGCCACCCCGGCCTTGCTGAACTCTTCCGGTGGCGCCAGGCTAGGCGCCACTTCGGCGGCTTTGAGGTCGCGCACATCGAGCAATTCGATCTCGGCGTCCAGCGGCTGATTCTGTGCCGACTTCAGGGTCAGCTCCCCCAGGCCCAGCGCATTCGCCATGCCAGACGACAGCGCCGATGCTGCAGCCATGGCCAGAACCAGTTTGCGAATTCGAAGCATGACCTCTTCCCTTGTATGAATCGTCCCGAAACCTGCATGCGGAGCAGGACAAAAGTGCTCGCCAGTATCTTTTACGGCATGTGTTTAATCAACAATTGCGCCACTTGCACGGCATTGAGCGCGGCGCCTTTGCGCACGTTGTCGGTGGTCAGCCAGAGATTGAGCTGCTGGTCTTCATCAACACCGTGACGTACACGACCAACATAGACCACGTCTTGGCCTACTGCGTCACCAACCGGGGTCGGATAATCATCACGTTCCACCCGCTCTACGCTGTCGGCTGCGTCCAGGGCCTGGTTGACCGCTTCAAGGTCGACCGGGCGACGGCTCTGCACGGCCACACTGAAGCTATCGCCGAAAAACACCGGGACTTGAACGCAGCTCACGGAAATCTTCAGCTCAGGCATGCCAAGCAGCACGCGCAACTCGTTGACCAGCCGGCGTTCCAGCGCCGTGTGGCCTTGTTCGTCGGCCGCGCCAACCTGGGCCAGCAGGTTGAAAGCCACCTGGCGGTCGAAGAAGCGCGGCTCCAGCGGCCGGGCATTGAGCAGCTCTGCCGTTTGACGGGCCAGCTCGCTGACCGCCTCACGGCCTTGTGCAGACACCGCCAGCGATGCCATTACCTGCACCCGGTCTATGTCCAGCAGGCCCTTGAGCGGTGCCAGCGCGACAGCCACGGCAACGGCGGCCGAGCACGGACTGACAATGCGTGCCGGCAGCGCCAGGCCAGCCAGCCGTTCGGCGTTGGCTTCGGGTACCAGGGCCAGGGCGTCGTCCAGGCCGCCGGACAGGTCAATGACGGTGCAACCTGCTTGCAGTGCCTTGCCGGCAAAGCTGCGGCTGACTGCGGCACCTGTGGCGAAGAAGGCCAGCTTGACCTGGGCGAAGTCGAAGCTGTCCACCTCGCGCACCTTGAGTTTCTTGCCGGCGAACATCACGCTGCTGCCCGCCGACTCCATGCTGGCCAGCAGGTGCAAGGTGCCGACCGGGAACGCCAGTTCTTCGAGCACCTGTACCAGGGTTTCACCGACGCTGCCGGTGGCGCCGACGACGGCGATATCGAATGTAGGGTTCATTGTTGCAGGCTGCCTCTGGCGAAACGGGAGCGGCACTTTACTCGCATTGCCCGGGCGAGGCCAATATCGCCTGCATCCCTGCACAGTACCTGAGGGGCCGGCTTGACGGCGAACGGCCAATGGCAAAAGCACAAAACCTTCAGGCAAAAAAAACCGCGCTGTTGCGAGCGCGGTTTTCTGCTCAAACCAGAACGATCAACGCTCCAGCAGGATCCGCAGCATGCGGCGCAGCGGTTCTGCCGCACCCCACAGCAGCTGGTCACCCACGGTGAACGCGCCCAGGTACTGCGAACCCATGTTCAGCTTGCGCAGGCGGCCAACCGGGATGTTCAAAGTGCCGGTGACCTTGGTCGGGGTCAGTTCCTGCATGCTGATTTCACGCTGGTTCGGCACCAGCTTCACCCAAGGGTTGTGCTGGCTGATCATGCCTTCGATGTCGGCGATCGGTACGTCTTTGTTCAGCTTGATGGTCAGCGCCTGGCTGTGGCAGCGCATGGCGCCGATGCGCACGCAGATGCCGTCGACCGGGATCGGGCTCTTGAAGCGACCGAGGATCTTGTTGGTTTCGGCCTGGGCCTTCCACTCTTCGCGGCTCTGGCCGTTCGGCAGTTCCTTGTCGATCCACGGGATCAGGCTGCCCGCCAGTGGCACACCGAAGTTCTCGGTCGGGAATGCATCACCGCGCATGGTCTCGGCAACTTTGCGGTCGATATCGAGGATGGCGCTGGCCGGGTTGGCCAGGTCATCGGCCACGGCGGCGTGGGTGGCCCCCATCTGCTTGATCAGCTCGCGCATGTTCTGCGCGCCGGCACCCGAGGCTGCCTGGTAGGTCATGGCGCTCATCCATTCCACCAGGCCGGCTTCGAACAGGCCGCCCAGGCCCATCAGCATCAGACTGACGGTGCAGTTGCCGCCGATGTAGTTCTTGGTGCCCGCGTCCAGCTGCTGGTCAATGACCTTGCGGTTGACCGGGTCGAGGATGATGACCGCGTCATCCTGCATGCGCAGGGACGATGCGGCGTCGATCCAGTAACCCTGCCAGCCGGCTTCACGCAGCTTGGGGAAGACCTCGTTGGTGTAGTCGCCGCCCTGGCAGGTCAGGATCACGTCGAGGGTCTTGAGTTCTTCAATCGAATAAGCGTCCTTGAGCGGCGCTGTATCCTTGCCCACGTTCGGGCCCTGGCCGCCAACATTGGAGGTAGTGAAGAACACCGGCTCGATAAGGTCGAAGTCCTGCTCCTCCAGCATCCGCTGCATGAGCACGGAACCGACCATACCGCGCCAACCGATCAGACCTACACGTTTCATCGCAACTACACCTTTGCTAAAAGTGGGCCGCCACCGGAAATTTGGGGTGGCGGGCCAGAGAGATTACAGATTCCGCAGCGCTGCGACTACTGCGTCGCCCATTTCCTGCGTACCAACTTTGCGGCAACCTTGCGAATAGATGTCGCCGGTGCGCAGGCCCTGGTCCAGCACCAGGCTCACGGCCTTCTCGATCGCTTCGGCGGCAGCCGACTGATTGAAGCTGTAACGCAGCATCATCGACACCGACAGAATGGTCGCCAGCGGGTTGGCAATGCCCTGGCCTGCGATGTCCGGCGCCGAGCCGTGGCACGGCTCGTACATACCCTTGTTGTCGGCATCCAGCGACGCCGAAGGCAGCATGCCGATGGAACCGGTGAGCATGGAAGCTTCATCCGACAGAATGTCACCGAACATGTTGTCGGTCACCATCACGTCGAACTGCTTGGGTGCACGCACCAGTTGCATGGCGGCGTTGTCGACGTACATGTGGCTCAGTTCCACATCCGGGTAGTCCTTGGCCACGTCTTCGACCACTTCACGCCACAGCTGGCTGGAAGCCAGTACGTTGGCTTTGTCTACCGAGCACAGCTTCTTGCCACGCACGCGGGCCATGTCGAAGCCGACACGGGCAATGCGGCGCACTTCGCTTTCGCTGTACGGCAGGGTGTCGTAGGCCTGGCGCTCGCCACCTTCCAGCTCGCGCTGGCCACGCGGGGCACCGAAGTAGATGCCGCCGGTCAGCTCACGGACGATGAGGATGTCCAGGCCCGAGACGATTTCCGGCTTCAGCGACGAGGCATCGGCCAGTTGCGGGTAGAGGATGGCCGGGCGCAGGTTGGCGAACAGGCCCAGCTGCGAACGGATTTTCAGCAGGCCACGCTCCGGGCGGATGTCGCGCTCGATCTTGTCCCACTTCGGCCCGCCCACGGCGCCCAGCAGCACGGCATCGGCCTTGCGCGCACGCTCCAGGGTTTCGTCGGCCAGCGGCACGCCGTGCTTGTCGATGGCGGCGCCACCGATCACGTCGTGCTCCAGGCTGAAGCCAAGCTGGAACTTGTCGTTGGCCAGCTCCAGCACCTTGACCGCTTCGGCCATGATTTCCGGGCCGATACCGTCACCTGGGAGAATCAGAATCTGCTTGCTCATGCTTTCCTCTATCCATTCACGCGGTGCGACCAAACGGGCCCCACCGAAAAGTGCTTAACGCTCGGCCCACAGCACCAGCACATCGGTGCTGAACGAGCCATCGGCCTCGATCTGGTAATACTGCCGTACTTCTTCGCCCATGGCTTGCTGCAATTGGCGGATGGCCACGCGCATTGGCTCGGGAGTGCGCATGCGCTCCACCCAGCTGCCGAACTCCAGGCGCAAGGGCTGGCGGGTGTGACTGCGCACATGCAGGCCAGCCTCGCTGACCTGACGCTGCCATTCGGCGGCGGAGTAGTCACGCACATGGCTGGTGTCGCGCAGCACTTCGACCGTTTGCAGGTAGGTGTCGAGCAGCGGGCTGCCCGGTGACATCACATCAATGAACGCTGCCACGCCACCCGGCTTTAGTACCCGGCGCACCTCGCGCAGGGCCAGGCCCAGGTCGCTCCAGTGGTGGGCCGAGTAGCGGCTGAAGACGAATTCGAACGAGGCATCGGCGAACGGCAGGCGTTCGGCGGCACCGCGCTCGGTGGTGATATTGGCCAGGCCGCGCTCGGCGGCGGCGCTGGCGACCACGTCAAGCATGGATTGCGACAGGTCGTAGGCGACCACTTCGCTCACCAGCGGGGCAACGTGAAAACTGACATGACCGGCACCACAGCCCAGGTCCAGCACGCGGGCATTGCCCTGCCCTGCCAGCTCGGCCTGCAGCAGGGCGAATTCACTGCCCTGGGCATGCACGGCACTGCTGAGGTAGGCGCTGGCCTGTTCGCCGAACTGGCGTTGGACCACGTCGGTATGGTTGGTGCTGGTCATGTCTCAATCCTTTTGGATTTGTTTCGCCTGTTCCGGCCCTTTCGCGGGCAAGCCCGCGAAGAGGCCGGTACTGCCATCTACCAATAATCAGGCATCCCGGAACAGCCAAGGCTGCCCGGCACGGTGCTTGCCTTCGAAGGCCTTGATCGCATCGCTGTCCTGCAGGGTCAGGCCGATGTCGTCCAGGCCGTTGAGCAGGCAGTGCTTGCGGAACGCATCGATCTCGAAGTGCAGCACCTTGCCGTCCGGCCGGGTCACCGCCTGCGCTTGCAGGTCGATGGTCAGCTGGTAGCCCGGGTTGGCTTCGACCTGCTTGAACAACTCGTCCACTTCTTCATCGCTGAGGATGATCGGCAGCAAGCCGTTCTTAAAGCTGTTGTTGAAGAAGATGTCGGCAAAACTCGGCGCGATGATGCTGCGGAAACCGTACTCGTCCAACGCCCAAGGGGCGTGCTCACGGCTGGAGCCGCAACCGAAGTTTTCCCGCGCCAGCAGCACGCTGGCACCTTGGTAGCGTTCGTGGTTGAGCACGAACTCCTGGTTCACCGGGCGCTTGCTGTTGTCCTGGTAGGGCTGGCCCACGTCCAGGTAACGCCATTCGTCGAACAGGTTAGGGCCAAAGCCGGTGCGCTTGATCGACTTCAAAAACTGCTTGGGGATGATCTGGTCGGTGTCGACGTTGGCACGGTCCAACGGCGCGACGAGGCCAGTGTGCTGGGTAAAGGCTTTCATGCTGCGCTCCCTTGGATCAACTCGCGGACATCGATGAAGTGGCCGGTTACCGCAGCAGCGGCGGCCATGGCCGGGCTGACCAGGTGGGTACGGCCACCGGCGCCCTGACGGCCTTCGAAGTTGCGGTTGGAGGTGGACGCGCAATGCTCGCCGCTCTCCAGGCGGTCAGGGTTCATCGCCAGGCACATCGAGCAGCCTGGTTCACGCCATTCGAAACCGGCTTCGAGGAAGATCTTGTCCAGGCCTTCACGCTCGGCCTGTGCCTTGACCAGGCCCGAACCCGGCACGACGATGGCTTGCTTGACGGTCGCGGCCACCTTGCGGCCCTTGGCGATCTCTGCCGCGGCACGCAGGTCTTCGATACGCGAGTTGGTGCACGAGCCGATGAACACGCGGTCCAGCTGGATGTCGGTGATCGCCTGGTTGGCGGTCAGGCCCATGTACTTCAAGGCGCGCTCGATCGAACCACGCTTGACCAGGTCGGCTTCGGCGGCCGGGTCCGGTACGCGCTGGTCTACGGCCAACACCATCTCGGGCGAGGTGCCCCAGCTGACTTGCGGCTTGATCTGGCTGGCATCCAGCTCGACCACGGTGTCGAACACGGCGTCGTCATCCGACACCAGGTCTTTCCACGATTCGACTGCCTGCTTCCATTGCTCGCCCTTCGGCGCGTACGGGCGGCCTTCGACATAGGCAACGGTGGTGGCGTCGGTCGCCACCAGGCCCACACGGGCACCGGCTTCGATGGACATGTTGCAGATGGTCATGCGGCCTTCCATCGACAACCCGCGGATGGCGCTGCCCGCGAACTCCATGGCGTGGCCGTTGCCACCGGCGGTGCCGATCTTGCCGATCACGGCCAGCACGATGTCCTTGGCGGTTACGCCGGCCGGCAATTGGCCTTCCACGCGTACCAGCATGTTCTTCATCTTCTTGGCGACCAGGCACTGGGTGGCGAGCACGTGCTCGACCTCGGAGGTGCCGATGCCATGGGCCAGGGCACCGAAAGCGCCGTGGGTGGAGGTGTGCGAGTCGCCGCAGACCACAGTCATGCCGGGCAAGGTGGCCCCCTGCTCCGGGCTGATGACGTGAACGATGCCCTGGCGCTCGTCGTTCATCTTGAATTCGACGATGCCGTATTCGTCACAGTTTTCGTCGAGGGTCTGCACCTGCAGGCGCGACACCTGGTCGACGATGGCCTCGATACCGCCCTTGCGCTCTGGCGTGGTCGGCACGTTGTGGTCGGGCGTGGCGATGTTGGCGTCGATGCGCCACGGTTTGCGGTTAGCCAGGCGCAGGCCTTCGAAGGCCTGGGGCGACGTCACTTCGTGAATGATGTGGCGGTCGATGTAGATCAAGGACGAGCCGTCATCACGGCGCTTGACCTCATGGGCTTCCCAGAGTTTGTCGTAGAGCGTTTTGCCAGCCATCAGACTGTTCCTCATCAGCGTCTTTCTATGCCAAAGACCCCTTGGCTTGTACGGACGATGCTATGGGGTTAGATTGAATAACTCAAATTCATAATTTTTATCCTTTGCATAACCAAGAGGAATGCAACCCTTGGACCTGGCCAACCTCAGCGCCTTCATCGCCATTGCCGAAACCGGCAGCTTCTCCGGGGCGGCTGAACGCCTGTTCCTGACCCAGCCCGCCATCAGCAAGCGCATCGCCGGGCTGGAGCAGCAGCTGGATGTGCGCCTGTTCGACCGCCTGGGCCGCGAGGTGACCCTGACCGAGGCCGGACGCGCCCTGCTGCCCCGGGCCTACCAGATCCTCAACGTCCTTGATGATACCCGACGTGCGCTGACCAATTTGTCGGGGGAAGTGAGCGGTCGCCTCACCCTGGCCACCAGCCACCACATCGGCCTGCACCGCCTGCCCCCGCTATTACGGGCGTTCACCCGCCAGTACCCGGCCGTGGCGCTGGATATTCAGTTTCTCGATTCAGAACAGGCCTACGACGAGATTCTGCATGGTCGCGCCGAAATCGCCGTGATCACCCTGGCGCCCGAGCCGCATCACTTGGTCAAGGCGGTGCCCGTGTGGGACGACGCCCTGGATTTTGTCGCCGCCCCCGAGCACCCGCTAGCCAACAATGCGGTCGGCCTGGCCGATGTGGCCCGTCACCCGGCGGTTTTCCCCGGCGGCAACACCTTTACCCACCACATCGTCCAGCGCCTGTTCGAAAGCCAGGGCCTCACGCCGAACATCGCCATGAGCACCAACTACCTGGAAACCATCAAGATGATGGTGTCGATCGGCCTGGCCTGGAGCGTGCTGCCGCGCACCATGCTCGACGAACAGGTTGCACCCATCGCTTTGCCCGGCATACAGCTGTCGCGCCAGCTAGGCTACATTTTGCACACCGAGCGTACGCTATCGAACGCGGCCAGGGCATTCATGGCCCTGCTCGACAGCCACGCAGGGTCCGCCTGACCGGCCGTCAGCCAGGTATTTCCGAATCCAAGGACGCGTCATACGCCAAAGGTCTGGTACCGATGCCCAAATCAGCAAACCGCTTTTTGCGCCTGCCGCGTATTTCTGCGGCCGACCCCCAGGAGTCCGAACAGGCCTGGCAGAACGCCCCACAACTGCTGGCCGCGCTGAACGGCGCCCGGTTGGGGGCATGGCTGTGGGATATTGAAAGCGGCCGTGTCAGCTGGTCACGGGGCACCCAGGCCCTGTTCGGCTTCGACCCGCAGCGCCCACTGCCTGCCGATGTCGACTACCTCGACCTGCTGCCCGAAGAAGACCGCGCCCGCACGCGCCAGGTGTTCCAGGCGGTGTTCAACGGCGAGCCGGTGGAACAGGCCATGCGTCATCGCATCCGCTGGCCGGACGGCAGCCTGCACTGGCTGGAGATCAACGGCAGCCTGACCCACGACCCGCATGGCCGGCCGCAGATGATCGGGGTAATCCGCGAAATCACCCGCCAGCGCGAGCGGGAAACCGCCCTGATCAATTCGGAAAAGCGCTTCGCCACGCTGTTCCACCTCAGCCCCAACGCCATTTTGCTCACCCGCCGCCACGACGGCATGATTTTCGAGGTCAACCAGCACTTCGAAGACATGTTCGGCTGGCCTGGCAGCCAGGTGATCGGCAAGACCAGCCTGGAGCTGGGCCTGTGGGTCAACCCCGAACAACGCCACCAGGTGATGGAGTCGACCCGTGCCAACGGCGGCCCGTTGATCATGGAGGTGCAGTTCCGCGCCACCAGCGGCAAGGTGCATGACGGCATCCTCTGCACCCAGGGCATCGAACTGGAAGGCGTGACCTTTCTGATCAGCACCTTCGTCGACACCACCGAGCGCAAGCGCGCCGAGCAGGCCCTGAAGGACAGCCAGGAGCGCCTGGACCTGGCCCTGGATTCGGCGCAGCTGGGCACCTGGGACTGGCATATCCCCAGCGGCATGCTCTACGGCTCCGCCCGGGCCGCGCAGTTGCACGGCCTACCGCCCATCCCCTTTCATGAATCGTTCGATGCTTTTTTCGAGGGGGTACCGGAGCAGGAGCGCAACTCGATGCGCCAGGCCTACCGCAGCCTGCGCGAAGGGCCCGCCGGCAACTACCAGATCACTTACCGGGTGCAACTGGAAAACGGCATTTCGCGCTATATCGAAAGCCGCGCACGCCTGTACCGCGACGAACAAGGCAACCCGCTGCGCATGGCCGGCACCCTGCTCGACATCACCGACCAGGTGGAGCGCGAGCAGCGCCTGAGCGCCTCGGAAGAGAAGTTCGCCAGCCTGTTCCAGGTCAGCCCCGACCCGATCTGCGTCACTCGCCAGGACACCGGTCAGTTCATCGAGATCAACCCGGCGTTCACCCAGACCTTCGGTTGGGGCAGCGAGCAGGTGCTTGGCCGCACCGCAGAGGAAATCGGCCTGTGGGCCGAGTCCATCGAGCGTGCGCAACGCATCGAGCGGGTGATCCGCGAACAGGCCCTGAGCAACGTCGCCGTGGTGGTCAACCACCGCAATGGCGCCCCCCTGACGTGCGTGATTTCCAGCCGCCTGATCACCGTCGATGACCAGCCGTGCAGCGTGACCACCCTGCGCGACATTACCCAGCAGCAACGCGCCGAAGCCGCACTGAAGTCCAGCGAGGAGAAGTTCGCCAAGGCCTTCCACTCCAGCCCCGACGCCATCACCATCACCGAACGCCATAGCGGGCGCTACCTGGAAATCAACGATGGCTTCTGCCGCCTGACGGGTTACAGCGCAGCCGAGGTGGTCGGCCACACGGTGTACGAGATCGGTATCTGGGCGGACGACAAGCAGCGCAGCGCGCTGCTGGCCGAGTTACGCGAGCGCGGCCGCGTGCATCACCGGGAAATGCTCGGGCGCAACAAGCGCGGCGATATCCTTACCGTGGAAGTCTCGGTCGAGCCGATCACCCTCAACGAGGTGGACTGCCTGCTGCTGACCGCCCGTGACGTCAGCCAGCTGAAGAATGCCCAGGCGCAGATTCGCCACCTGGCCTACCACGACCCGCTGACCAACCTGCCCAACCGCGCCCTGCTGATGGACCGCCTGAGCCAGCAGATCGCCCTGCTCAAGCGTCACAACCTGCGCGGCGCCCTGCTGTTCCTCGACCTCGACCACTTCAAGCACATCAACGACTCGCTGGGCCATCCGGTGGGCGACACGGTGCTGAAGATCATCACCGCCCGCCTGGAGGCCAGCGTGCGCCTGGAAGACACCGTGGCGCGGCTGGGGGGCGACGAGTTCGTGGTCCTGCTCAGCGGCCTGGAAGGCAGCCGCGAACAGGTCGAGGAAAAAGTGCGCGAACTGGCCGACACCCTGCGCGAACTACTGGCCGAACCGATGTCGCTGGATGGCCAGCGGCTGCAGGTAACGCCCAGTATCGGCGTGGCGCTGATCCCTGACCACGGCGCTACCCCGGCCGATTTGCTCAAGCGTGCCGACATTGCCCTGTACCGGGCCAAGGACTCCGGGCGCAACACCACCCAGCTGTTCCACACCACCATGCAAAAGGCCGCCAGCGAGCGCTTGCGCATGGAAAACGACCTGCGCCTAGCCTTGGCCCGTGGTGAACTGGCCCTGCACTTCCAGCCCCAGGTGGATGCCCGCGACAACCGCATCGTCGGGGCTGAAGTGCTGCTGCGCTGGCACCACCCGCAACTGGGTCAGCAACCACCCGGGCAGTTCATCCAGGTGCTGGAGGAAAGCGGCCTGATACTGGAAGTTGGCAGCTGGATCCTCGATGAAGCGTGCGATGCTTGCGCACGCATGCTGACCGACGGGCTGATCGACGCGGATGATTTCAGCCTGTGCGTGAACATCAGCCCGCGCCAGTTCCGCCAGAACGATTTTGTCGGCCGGGTACTGCGCAGCCTGGACGACTATCGCCTGCCTCGGCACATGCTAAAGCTGGAAATCACCGAAGGCATCGTGATCCAGAACCTGGAAGACACCATCAGCAAAATGCGCGAACTCAAGCGTTTCGGGGTGAGCTTTGCCATGGATGACTTCGGCACCGGTTATTCCTCACTCACCTACCTCAAGCGCCTGCCGGTGGATGCGCTGAAGATCGACCAGACCTTCGTGCGCGACGCGCCGGTCGACCCCAACGACGCGGAAATCGTGCGCGCCATCGTTGCCATGGCCCGCAGCCTGGACCTGGCCGTGATTGCCGAAGGGGTAGAACTGACCGAACAACTGGAGTTCCTCGAACGGCTGGGCTGCCACTTGTACCAGGGATACCTGCACAGCCGGCCATTGCCGTTGCCAGAGTTTCGGCAGATGTTGCTGGAGGCGCCGGCGGGTTACTGATCCGGCCTGCAAACGCAAGAAGGGCACCCGAGGGTGCCCTTCTTCACTACAGCGCGATCAGTTCAGCGCTGGCTTGTCGCCATTGATCGGAATGCGCTTGGCCTTGGCTTCTTCAGGCACGATGCGCAGCAGGTCGATGCTGAGCAGGCCATTAGCCAGGCCGGCGGCCTTCACTTCGATATGGTCGGCCAGGCGGAACGACAACTTGAAGGCGCGTTGCGCGATACCCTGGTGCAGGTAGGTCACTTCAGCGGCGCCATTGTCGTGCTTGCCACCGGTCACCGTCAGGACGCCTTTTTCGACTTGCAGGTCGAGGTCCTGCTCCTGGAAACCGGCTGCGGCAACCACGATGCGGTAGTGGTCATCGCCATGCTTTTCCACGTTGTAGGGCGGGTAGCTGCTACCGGCCTCGTTACGTGCCGCAGATTCGAACAGGTCGTTGAAACGGTCGAAACCTACGGAATGGCGGAACAGGGGTGCGAGAGAGAAAGCGGTGGTCATGGTCATAAACTCCTGAGATTCAGCAAGTAAGTCATTACGCGACCCGACTTCGGCATCGCGTACTCAAGAGATATGGTCTGGGGAAATGCTTTCAAGGGGAAAATAGAAAAAATCTGAAATCAGTGCCGCCCTTTTCGCGGGCACGCCCGCTCCCACAGGATCGCCACAGGCCTCAAGACCGGCGCAAGACTTGTGGGACGGGCGTGCCCGCGAAAGAGCCGAATCAGGCAACGCAAGCCTCGAAGGGCGCAGCCTCAACCCCCAGCAACCGGCTGATCCGCGCGCAATCATCCTCCCGCCGCAGCTCGGCAAACAGCACCACCGCCTCGGGATAACTGCGCGTCAGCATCGCCATCCACTGCTTCATCCGCCCCGGCGCATAGCGCGGCGACAGCTTGTGCTGAGCCTGGCGCCAGAACTCACGCAGCAACGGCAGCAAATCGTTCCAGCTCATCGGCTGATAGTCGCGCCCGTCACGCGCGGCCGCAATCTGCAATCCCAGGTCGGGTCGCGACACCAGCCCACGGCCCAGCATGATGTCTTCGGCCCCACTGACCTCCCGGCAACGTCGCCAGTCGTCGACAGTCCAGATCTCGCCATTGGCGAACACCGGCACCTTCACCACATCCTGCACCCGCGCCACCCACTCCCAGTGCGCCGGCGGTTTGTAGCCTTCGACCTTGGTCCGTGCATGCACCACCAGGTGCGCCGAGCCGCCTTCGGCCAGCGCCGTGGCACACTCCAGTGCACCATCAGGGCTGTCGAAGCCCAGGCGCATCTTCGAGGTCACCGGGATATCTGCCGGCACGGCACGGCGCACTTCGCGCACGATGGCGTGCAGCAGTTCCGGCTCTTTGAGCAGCACGGCACCACCCCGCGACTTGTTCACGGTCTTGGCCGGGCAGCCAAAGTTCAGGTCGATCACCGGCGCGCCCAGCTCGCAGGCCAGCGCGGCGTTTTCCGCCAGACATACCGGGTCCGAACCCAGCAACTGCACACGCATGGGCACCCCGGCAGCCGTGCGCGCGCCCTGGCGCAGCTCGGGCGCCAGCTTGTCGAACGAAGAAGGCGGCAGCAGGCGGTCGCACACACGAATGAACTCGGTGACGCACCAGTCGATGCCGCCCACGCGGGTCAGTACGTCGCGCAGGATGTTGTCGACCAGCCCCTCCATGGGGGCCAGGGCAATTTGCATGTCGGGGTCTCGGCGGAAAAAGCCGGCAGTCTAACAAAAAATGCCGGGGTTTCAGGCGCCGATCAGCGCCGGGCCGTAACCGTCAAGGAATTCTGCCGGCATGCGTTTGGGCTTACCGCTGGACAGCTCGATGCAGGCGAAGGTGGTTTGCGCACGCAGCAAGGTCACGCCGTCACGCGGGCGCTTGAGCTGGAAACGGCGGGTCATGCGCAGGCGCTGGTCCCAATCGATGATCCAGGTGGCCAGTTGCAGTTCATCGTCCTCGTAGGCAGCGGCCAGGTAGTCGATTTCGTGACGCACTACCGCCATGGCGCGGTCTAGCCGACGGTATTCGGCCAGGTCCAGGCCCAGGCGCTGGGAGTGGCGCCAGGCGCAGCGCTCCAGCCAGGTGACGTACACCGCGTTATTGGCGTGGCCGAGGCCATCAATATCCTCGCTGCCGACACGCAGGTCGATGACGAAGGGTGTTGCCAGGTCCCAGCTCATGTTCGCTTCCTTGGCGGAAAAAGTGAATTTAGCCGTGACCGGTGAGTGAATGTCCAGCCCTGCTGCCCGTCAGGCGCTTTGACGCGCCGGTGCAGCAGCGCGGGCGAGCAATTCGAGCACTGCCTCACCCAGCCGCGGGTCGGACAGTACACGCTGATGCCCACCCGCCTCCAGCAGCATCAGGCGGCTGTCGAACCACGCTTTATGGATAACCTGAGCCTCATCGGCAGCCACCAAGGCGTCATCAGCGGCATGCACCACCAACCCCGGCAGTTCCAGCTGATAACCCGTCACATCCAACCGCGCAATCTGCATGCCCACATCTCGCTCAATCTGCCGAATGAACGCCGCCCGCGCCCGTGCTGGCAGCCCCAGGCGATGGGCAAAACCACGCAACACACCCAACAGCCGCGCCGGGGCCGCAATGCTGACAGCAGCCTCTGTACGCAGCCCCATCTGCAAGGCCAGCAACACACTGGCACCACCCATGGAATGGCCAATGACCGCACGCAGCGGCGGCAGCTCGGCGGCGGCCTCCAGCAGGGCCCGGGCAAACAGCACCACATTGGCCTGCTCGCCAGGCGAACGCCCATGCCCCGGCCCCTCCAGTGACACCACCGTGTGCCCGGCCTGGACCAAGGTTTCGATCAACGCAGCAAACTGGGTCGGGCGCCCTTCCCAGCCGTGCATCAGCAGCACGGTCGGCCCATTACCCCAGCGCAGGGCCGACAAGCCGAAGCGCAGGGTAATGCGCTCGGCACGGGCCAGCACGGGCAGCTCCCAATCCCGCGGCGGCAAGTTGCGCGGTGTCATGAAGGCACGGCGCATCTTGCCCGCGACATGCTCGGGGGCCAGGCGGCCCAGGGTGCCATTGACACCACGAATCCAGCTCAGGGTAGTCATTGCCATGCTCCAGGGTTAAAGCACCGCCGATTTGGCGGCGCGCAGAATACGGTCTGACAACTCGCTGGTACCCAGGGCGCGGGCCAGGGCCAGGCCACCGACCATCAACGCCAGATCGGCCAAGGCTTTGTCGGCATCCTCGGGGCGATCGACCATGGCAGCGGTCATCAGCTCGATGTGTTCGGCCAATACCTCACGGAAGACTTCCGGCAAGCGCTGCATCTCGCCCAGCGAATTAGGCAGCGGGCAGGCGTGCACTTCGGCATCCCGGTGTTTGCGCGACAGGTAGAAGGCACTGGCCAGCGCACGCCGCCCCGCACCATCGAGACTGGGGTCGATCTGGGCGAGCAAGGCGCGGCGCTCACCCAACAGCTGGCGGAACGCCTCTAGCATCAGCTCGTCCTTGCTGTCGAAGTGGGCATAAAAACCACCGACGGTCAGGCCTGCGGCGCCCATTACCTGGCTAACGCTAGGCTCGGCCGGGCCGTGCTGGATCAGCGCACTGCGTGCGGCTTCCAGGATGCGTTCGCGGGTTTTGCTCTTCTTGTCGCTCATCTGAACATTCGCCGGACAAAATATGATGACCAAAATATTATTCTCATCATATTTTTTGGCAAGCAGAATTTCTTGCCGCCTGTCGGTTGCGAATTTTTCGGGAGAGTGAAAAACAAAAGGCCCATTCAATAATCGAATGAGCCTTAAAGGTCCCGCAAAACGCGGGTAAAAATGGCGTCCCCTAGGGGACTCGAACCCCTGTTACCGCCGTGAAAGGGCGGTGTCCTAGGCCACTAGACGAAGGGGACGTAACCTTCGCGAAGATCCACTTGCGTGAACCCTGGCAGAAATGGTGGAGCTAAGCGGGATCGAACCGCTGACCTCCTGCATGCCATGCAGGCGCTCTCCCAGCTGAGCTATAGCCCCGAAACAAAAGACTCATCAATATACGACGAGCCTTTTTAAGCCCTGCAAAACGCAGGAAAAAGTGGCGTCCCCTAGGGGACTCGAACCCCTGTTACCGCCGTGAAAGGGCGGTGTCCTAGGCCACTAGACGAAGGGGACGTAACCTTCGTGCTGATCCGCTTACGCGAACCGCGGCAAAATTGGTGGAGCTAAGCGGGATCGAACCGCTGACCTCCTGCATGCCATGCAGGCGCTCTCCCAGCTGAGCTATAGCCCCGGATTTCTAGCCTCTCGGCCCAGCGACATCGTGAAACATCGCTTGTGCAAAACTGGCGTCCCCTAGGGGACTCGAACCCCTGTTACCGCCGTGAAAGGGCGGTGTCCTAGGCCACTAGACGAAGGGGACGAACCTTCTTACCTTCAAGACCCGGTTGCTGGACCCGGTCTTGCTCGACAGCCTTGACTGCCAAGCGGAATTTGGTGGAGCTAAGCGGGATCGAACCGCTGACCTCCTGCATGCCATGCAGGCGCTCTCCCAGCTGAGCTATAGCCCCACAATGTCGCTCTGAACAGAATCGCTGGCTGGGTGGCTGGCGTTTCGTTTTCGTTCATCGCTGTGGACGGGGCGCATATTAAGATCGGATTGCAGGGCTGTCAAACTAATTTTTTAAAATAATCAAAAAAATTTTCACAGATAACAATCACTTACCGCCCTGCCCGAGCAAAACCTCGGCATCGAACCCTGTGGGAGCGGGTTTAACCGCGAATGCGGCAGTGCAAGCGCCATCGTATTCGCGGGTGAACCCGCTCCCACAGGTTTCAGCTACAGGCTGGGAAACACTGTCAGGCGATCGAGGCCAGCAGCTTTTCCCACTCTTTGTTTTCTTTCTTCGACACGCCACCCAGCAAGTCCAGGGCCTGGCGCAGGCGGTAGCGGGTCAGGTCCGGGCCAAGGATTTCCATGGCATCCAGTACCGAAACCGAGCTGGCCTGGCCAGTGATGGCGGCGAACATCAGCGGCATGGCGTCACGCAGCTTCAGCTCCAGCGCCTCGACCACGGCCTGGATGCAGCCGGTGATGCGCTCTTTTTCCCACTGACGCAGGCTTTCGAGCTTCCACAGGATCAGCTGAATCACCTGACGCACCTGGTCGGCCGACAGCTTCTTGCTTTCGAACAGCTTGGCATCCAGCTTCAGCGCGCCTTCGAAGAAGAACCCGCCCAGCGGAGCAACCTGGCTGAAGGTTTCGACGCGGCCCTGCACGTGCGGGGCGATCTTCATCATGTAGTCGCTGTTGAATGCCCACTTCTGCAGGCGTGCCGCGAATTCCTCGACCGGCAGCTCGCGCAGCCACTGGCCGTTGAGCCAGGACAGCTTCTCGATGTCGAAGATCGGCCCTCCGAGCGAGATGCGCGACAGGTCGAAGTGTTCGACCATTTCAGCCAGCGAGAACTTCTCGCGCTCGTCCGGCATCGACCAGCCCATGCGGCCCAGGTAGTTGAGCATCGCCTCGGGCATGAAGCCCATGCGCTCGTAGAAGGTGACCGAGGTCGGGTTCTTGCGCTTGGACAGCTTGGATTTGTCCGGGTTACGCAGCAGCGGCATGTAGCACAGCTTTGGCTGTTCCCAGCCGAAGTACTCATACAGCTTGATCAGCTTGGGCGCCGACGGCAGCCACTCTTCGCCACGCAGCACGTGGGTGATGCCCATCAGGTGGTCGTCGACCACGTTGGCCAGGAAGTACGTCGGCAGGCCGTCGTTCTTCATCAGCACCTGCATGTCCATACGGTCCCACGGGATTTCAACATCGCCGCGCAGCATGTCCGGGACCACGCACATGCCTTCGCTCGGCACCTTCATGCGGATCACATGCGGCTCGCCAGCGGCCAGGCGGCGCTCTACTTCCTCGGCGCTCAGCAGCAGTGCGCGACCGTCGTAGCGCGGGGTCTCGCCACGGGCTTGCTGCTCGGCACGCATCTGGTCCAGCTCTTCAGCGGTACAGAAGCAGTAGAAGGCGTGACCGGCGTCGACCAGTTCCTTGGCGTACTTGGCGTAGATCTCGCCACGCTCGCTCTGCCGGTACGGGCCGTGCGGGCCGCCGACGTCCGGGCCTTCGTTCCATTCGATGCCGAGCCAGCGCAGAGCGTCGAAGATCTGCTGTTCCGACTCGCGCGTGGAGCGCAGCTGGTCGGTGTCTTCGATGCGCAGGATGAACTCACCGCCGTGCTGCTTGGCAAAGCAGTAGTTGAACAGGGCGATGTAGGCAGTGCCGACATGGGGGTCGCCGGTAGGCGATGGCGCGATACGCGTGCGTACGGTGGTCATGGAAGGTCTCGAACGAAAGATGAAACAAAGGCGGGATGTTAGCAGGAGGCAGGCACCGGGCTCCAGCAATGGCGCGAACGTCACTTGTCGACAGACCCTGTGGCGCTGTTAAATTTATTTACATTTCTGGAACGATAGTCCCCATGCCCGCCCAACTCAAACGCCGCCTGCTGGTCTTTTTCACCCTCGTGGCCCTCATCGCCCTCGCCTTCCTGGCCCACTGGTACTTCAAAGGCCGCTTCTACGAGAGCACTGACAACGCCTACGTGCAGGGCGAAATCACGCGCATTTCCAGCCAGCTGGGCGCCCGCATCGACACGGTGCCGGTCGAGGACAACCAGCACGTCAACAAGGGCGACCTGCTGGTGCGCCTGGAAGCCGACGACTTCGAGCTGGCGGTTGAGCGCGCCCACGCCGCCCTCGCCACCCGCGAAGCCGAGTACGCACAGGCGCAAAGCCGCCTGACCCAGCAAGGCAGCCTGATTGCTGCCGGCCAGGCCCAGGTGGCGGCCAACCAGGCCACTTTCGACCGTTCACGGCTGGACCTGAGCCGCGCCGAGAAGCTGCGCAAGCCTGGCTTTGTATCCGAAGAACGGGTCACCACCCTGTCGGCAGACAGCCACGTCGCCGGCTCCCAGGTCGACAAGGCCCGCGCCGACCTGCAAAGCCAGCGCCAGCAAGTCAACGCGCTGAACGCCGACCTCAAACGCCTCGATGCGCAAATCGCCAATGCCCGCGCCGACCTGGCCCAGGCTGAGCTGAACCTGACCCGCTGCGAGATCCGCGCACCGATCAGCGGCACCATCGGCCAGCGCAATGCGCGCAATGGGCAGGTGGTGCAGGCCGGCGCCTACCTGCTGTCGATCGTGCCAGACGAAGACATCTGGGTGCAGGCCAACTTCAAGGAAACGCAGATTGGCCACATGCAGCCCGGCCAGCGCGCTGAACTGCTGTTCGACAGCTACCCCGACACGCCCATCGAAGGCCGGGTCGACAGCGTGTTCGCCGCGTCGGGCGCGCAATTCAGCCTGCTGCCGCCCGACAACGCCACCGGCAACTTCACCAAGGTGGTGCAGCGCATCCCGGTAAAACTCACCTTCCGCGCCGACAACCCACTGCACGGGCGCATCCGCCCCGGCATGTCGGTAACCGCCACCGTCGACCTGCGCAGCGAAAACGAAGGCCACGATGGCCGGTGATCAACTGCTCAGGCCTACAGCCGAGCCCACCCGACGCGACTGGATCGCAGTGATGAGCGTGATGCTCGGCGCCTTCATGGCGGTGCTCGACATCCAGATCACCAACTCGTCGCTCAAAGACATCCAGGGGGCACTGTCGGCCACGCTGGAAGAAGGGTCATGGATTTCCACCTCCTACCTGGTGGCGGAAATCATCATGATCCCGCTGACCGCCTGGCTGGTGCAGCTATTGTCCGCCCGTCGCCTGGCGGTGTGGGTATCCGCAGGCTTCCTGCTGTCGTCACTGCTGTGCTCGATGGCCTGGAACCTGGAGAGCATGATCCTGTTCCGGGCCCTGCAAGGCTTTACTGGCGGCGCGCTGATCCCACTGGCCTTCACCCTGACCCTGATCAAACTGCCTGAGCACCACCGCGCCAAAGGCATGGCCATGTTTGCCATGACGGCCACCTTCGCCCCCTCCATCGGCCCCACGCTGGGTGGTTGGCTGACTGAAAACTGGGGCTGGGAGTACATCTTCTACATCAACATCCCACCGGGGCTGGTGATGATCGCCGGCCTGCTGTACGGGCTGGAAAAGAAGGAAGCGCACTGGGAACTGCTGAAAAGCACCGATTACGCCGGCATCGTCACCCTGGGCCTGGGGCTGGGTTGCCTACAGGTGTTTCTGGAGGAAGGCCACCGCAAGGACTGGCTGGAATCGCACCTTATCGTGGGCCTGGGCAGCATCGCCCTGGTCAGCCTGATCACCTTCGTCATCCTGCAGTTTTCCAAGCCACACCCGCTGATCAACCTGCGCATCCTGGGCAACCGCAATTTCGGCCTGTCGAGCATTGCCAGCCTGGGCATGGGCGTGGGGCTGTACGGGTCGATCTACCTGTTGCCGCTGTACCTGGCGCAGGTGCAGGGCTACAACGCCTTGCAGATTGGTGAAGTGATCATGTGGATGGGCGTACCGCAGCTGTTCCTGATTCCGCTAGTGCCGCAATTGATGAAGGTGGTGTCACCCAAGGTGCTGTGCGCGCTGGGGTTCTGCCTGTTCGGTGCGGCCAGTTTCGGCTCGGGGGTGCTCAACCCGGATTTTGCCGGGCCGCAGTTCAACCATATCCAGATCATCCGCGCCTTGGGCCAACCGATGATCATGGTGACCATTTCGCTGATTGCCACGGCCTACATCCAGCCGCAGGATGCCGGGTCGGCTTCGAGCCTGTTCAATATCCTACGCAATCTGGGCGGAGCGATTGGTATCGCCTTGCTGGCCACCCTGCTGGATGCGCGGACCAAGGTGTACTTCGATTACCTGCGGGAGGCGGTAGTGCCGAGCAACCCGCAGGTGGCAGAGCGGCTGGCGCAACTGGCCGAAAGGCTGGGGAATGACAATGCGGCGCTGGGGAAGCTGAGCGAGATTACCCACCAGCAGGCGTTGATCATGGCATACAACGATGCGTTCCACTTTGTCGGGATCGGGTTGGCGGTGAGCATGGTGGCGGTGTTGCTGACCCGGAAGTTGCCGGCGGGGTTGAAGGCTGGGGAGGCCCATTGATTTAGTTGTTGCCTGTACTGGCCTCTTCGCGGGTAAACCCGCGAAGAGGCCAGTACAGTTGATAGAAAATCAGCTGGTAATCAACCGCTCGCGCAGCTGAGCAATTTCATCGCGCAACTGCGCCGCCGCCTCGAACTCCAGATCGCGGGCAAACTGCATCATCTTCTCTTCCAGTTGCTTGATACGCTTGGTGATCTCGCCCGGTGTGCGCAGTTCGGCTTCATAACGGGCGCTCTCCTCAGCCGCCTTGGCCATGCCCTTGCGTTTCTTGCTGCGTGCGCCCGGGACGGTGGCACCTTCCATGATGTCGGTAATGTCTTTGACCACGCCCTTGGGCACAATGCCGTTGGCTTCGTTGAACGCGATTTGCTTCTCGCGGCGGCGCTCGGTTTCGTCTATCGCTCGCTGCATCGAGCCCGTGACGTTATCAGCGTAAAGGATTGCCCGGCCATTCAGGTTTCGCGCAGCACGCCCAATGGTCTGGATCAGTGAGCGCTCGGAACGCAGGAACCCTTCCTTGTCGGCATCGAGGATCGCCACCAGCGACACCTCCGGCATGTCCAGGCCCTCACGCAGCAGGTTGATACCGACCAGCACATCGAAAGTACCCAGCCGCAGGTCGCGGATGATTTCCACCCGCTCCACGGTGTCGATGTCCGAGTGCAGGTAGCGCACCCGCACGTCATGGTCGGCCAGGTAGTCGGTCAGGTCTTCGGCCATGCGCTTGGTCAGCGTGGTGGCCAGCACCCGCTCGCTCAGGGCCACACGCTTGCGGATTTCCGACAACAGGTCATCCACCTGGGTCAGTGCCGGGCGCACCTCGACCTGCGGGTCGACGAGGCCGGTCGGGCGCACCACCTGCTCCACCACGCGTCCGGCGTGCTCAGCCTCGTAGGGGCCAGGGGTAGCGGACACAAAGATGGTTTGCGGGCTGACGTCCTCCCATTCATCGAAACGCATGGGGCGGTTGTCCAGCGCCGAGGGCATACGGAAGCCATATTCGACCAGGGTTTCCTTGCGCGAGCGGTCGCCTTTGTACATGGCGCCGACCTGCGGCACACTCACGTGGGATTCGTCGATCACCAGCAGCGCATCCGGCGGCAGATAGTCGTACAAGGTGGGCGGCGGCGCGCCGGCCGGGCGGCCAGACAGGTAGCGCGAGTAGTTCTCGATGCCGTTGCAGTAGCCCAGCTCCAGGATCATCTCCAGGTCGAAGCGGGTGCGCTGCTCCAGACGCTGCGCCTCCACCAGCTTGTTGGCCTTGTGCAGGTACTCCAGGCGTTCTTTCAACTCTTCCTTGATACCCTCCACCGCCTCCAGCAGGGTTTCCCGCGGCGTGACGTAGTGGCTCTTGGGGTAGAAGGTAAAACGCGGCAGCTTGCGGAAGACCTCGCCGGTGAGCGGGTCAAAGGCGGCGATATTTTCTACCTCGTCATCGAACAGCTCGATACGGATGGCTTCAAGGTCCGATTCCGCCGGGAAAATGTCGATCACATCACCGCGCACGCGGAACGTGGCGCGGGCAAAGTCCATTTCGTTGCGGGTGTATTGCAGGTCCGCCAGACGGCGCAGCAATGCGCGCTGGTCGAGCTTGTCACCACGGTCTACGTGCAGGACCATTTTCAGGTAGGACTCGGGGCTACCCAAACCATAAATGCACGAAACAGTGGTCACGATGATCGCATCGCGCCGCTCCAGCAGCGCCTTGGTCGCCGACAGGCGCATCTGCTCGATATGGTCGTTGATCGAGGCGTCCTTCTCGATGAAGGTGTCCGAAGACGGCACATAGGCTTCCGGCTGGTAGTAGTCGTAGTAGGAAACGAAATACTCCACCGCATTGTTGGGGAAAAACGCCTTGAATTCGCCGTACAGCTGCGCGGCCAGGGTCTTGTTCGGCGCCAGCACCAAGGTCGGGCGCTGCACCTGCTGGATGACATTGGCAATGCTGAAGGTCTTGCCCGACCCGGTCACCCCGAGCAACGTCTGGTGCGACAGCCCCGCCTCGATGCCTTCGACCATCTGGCGAATGGCCTCGGGCTGGTCGCCGGCCGGCTGGAAACGGGTGACGAGCTGGAACTCGGACATGACGGACCTCGCGGTGCTGCAGCAACTGTAAATTTAGCCAGTAGTCTATACCCAAATGCGCCCGCCCGGGGGCGCTTTCAAGGCGTAGCTGTGAGCGCGTGTAACGGTGGACCCGGTAATTCGACCAATGGTCGAAAAATATTTGCGCAAATAGCCGGAAAAGCTGTGCCAGAGTGTCGCAGTGACCGGTCGGTATCACTATACTGACTCCCCGTTTGTGCACCGCTTCAGTGCATTCGGCTGGAGGGTGTACGTCCTATCACTCTCCAATCAGAGCCAAGGTAACAATGAGCCTGTTTTCCGCTGTCGAGCTGGCACCCCGCGACCCTATTCTGGGCCTCAACGAAGCATTCAACGCCGACCCACGTACCGACAAGGTCAACCTGGGCGTAGGCGTGTACTGCAATGAGGAAGGCCGCATTCCGCTGCTGCGCGCCGTGATCGAAGCCGAGACCCAGCGTGCCGCCCAGCACGCCTCGCGCGGCTACCTGCCGATCGACGGTATCGCCACCTACGACCAGGCTGTGCAAAAACTGATCTTCGGCGCCGAGTCGCCACTGCTGGCCGCTGGCCGCGTGGTTACCGTGCAGGCCGTCGGCGGTACCGGCGCACTGAAGATTGGCGCCGATTTCCTCAAGCGTATCTCGCCGAACGCCGTGGTTGCCATCAGCGACCCAAGCTGGGAAAACCACCGCGCCCTGTTCGAATCGGCCGGCTTCCCGGTGCAGAACTACCGCTATTACGACGCGCCGACCCACGACGTCAACCGCGCCGGCATGCTCGAAGACCTGAACAACCTGCCATCCGGCTCGATCGTGGTGCTGCACGCCTGCTGCCACAACCCGACCGGCGTCGACCTGAGCCTGGATGACTGGAAAAACGTCCTGGAAGTGGTCAAGGCCAAAGGCCACGTACCGTTCCTCGACATGGCCTACCAGGGCTTTGGTGACGGCATCGCCGAAGACGCCTTTGCCGTGCGCCTGTTCGCCGAGTCGGGCCTGGAGTTCTTCGTTTCCAGCTCGTTCTCCAAATCGTTCTCGCTTTACGGCGAGCGCGTGGGTGCACTGTCGATCGTCACCGCGTCCAAGGACGAGAGCACCCGCGTGCTGTCGCAGGTCAAGCGCGTGATCCGCACCACCTACTCCAACCCGCCAACCCACGGCGCCACCATCGTGGCCACCGTGCTGAACAGCGCCGAACTGCGCCAGATGTGGGAAACCGAACTGGCCGAAATGCGCGAGCGTATCCACGGCATGCGCAAGCAGATGGTTTCGCTGCTGGCCGAGTATGGCGCCAACCGCGATTTCAGCTTCGTTGGCCGTCAGGTTGGCATGTTCTCCTACTCGGGCCTGACCGTTGAACAGGTTGCCCGCCTGAAGAACGACTTTGGCATCTACGCCTTGGACACCGGCCGCATCGCAGTGGCCGCGCTGAACCAGAGCAACATCCACGTGGTCACCAAGGCTATCGTGGAAGTGCTGTAACTCATTGTTTTGCCAAGGGGTAGCTTGACATCCTGTTGGCAATCAGTAAGATACGCGCAGATTCCGCGATAGCTCAGTCGGTAGAGCAAATGACTGTTAATCATTGGGTCCCTGGTTCGAGTCCAGGTCGCGGAGCCAAACACTGAAAAGCCCCCGGTTGCGCAAGCAACCGGGGGCTTTTTTGTTGTTCGGCGGAAGTATGTCTCCGCCTGGTGGATCGAGCGCCGCCCGTGCGGCGCTCGATCTGCTGGGCGGCACAAAGCTCAAGACATGCGCCTTCCAGCCCCAGAGATCTCAGCTACTACGGCCAATCGGGTAGAACTCGCACTGGCTCCAGACACCCAACCACTCCTCGCCCTCGATCACACGCGGCACCGCCAGCTCCACCAGCTGGTAGAACACGTTGCGATGAATCAACGCTTCAAGGTTGCTGCGCATCAGCACATAGGGCGACGGTTCCTGCGTCACCGGGTCGATCACCACACGCAGCGGGCTGTCCGGCCCAGCATCCACCTGGTCCTCGACATTGCTGGTAAAGCGCAGCACCTGCTGTTCGCCCTCCCCCAGCACCTCCAGCGCCACCGCCACGAACGGCGCGTCATCCACGCGGATGCCAACCTTCTCTACCGGGGTAACCAAGAAGTAGTCATCGCCATCGCGGCGGATGATGGTGGAGAACAGCCGCACCATCGGTTTGCGCCCGATCGGCGTACCCAGGTAGTACCAGGTGCCATCGCGAGCGATCCGCATGTCGATGTCGCCGCAGAAGTCCGGGTTCCACAGATGCACCGGCGGCAATCCCTTGGCCTTGGGGATCTGCGCCAGAAGATCATTGGCCTTGCCGGAATCGCTCATCACGCCTGCCTCATTCGCTCATGCCCAGAAGGCTACGAGCGTACTCGCGCATCGGGGCGCCAAGCAAATCCTCGGGAGTATTGTCGTGGAACGTCAACAAACCGCCACGGCTCTTGATGCGTGCGGTATCGATCAGGTAGCGGGTATTGGTTTCGATCAGCATCATCTGCACCACGCCACTGTCCCAACCCAAGCGGTCGACCGCCTGTTCGTCATACCATTCGTCGCCATTGCCGATACGGTCGTCGGTACGGGCGAAGCGGGTGTACAACACGTAGTCCGCACCTACCGAACGCGCCTGGGCAACGGCTTCTTCCAGGCCCAGCGGGCCTTGGGCGCGGCGCACCAGCGGGAAATATTCGACGAAGCTCTTGAAGGCCTGCTCGGCCACCACGTTCTGCCGTGGCACCGGCCCCTTGCCTGGTGGCACGAACGCGCCTTGACCGATAAAGATGAACGAATCGGGCTGCAGACGGATCGACAGGGTGCGACGGGTATCACTGTGGTCCAGCAGGCCGGCATCGCTCATGTGATAACGAACGCCCTCGCCCATATCGCTGACATTCATGCAACCGCCCAGCGCCATCAGCGCCAGCAGCAAGACCAGGCTACGCATCTTTCCTCCAGTGGCCGGTGACGAAAAACCGGCGAATAGCCGGCGGATGCAGCTTTTGCGCCAGCTTCAGCCGCCGATCACTTTCATCACCATCACATCCCCGGAAAACGCTTGCTCTTGCTTGTCAGCCAAGGCCTTGACCAGCAAGCGCTGCAGGGCCGGCAATGCCTGATGGCGTGGCTTATCCAGCAGATCGCCGACGAAGTGGCGATTGCTGGACGAAAGGCAGCCATGCAACCAGCCTGTCGAGGACAAGCGCAAACGCGAGCAGGTGCGGCAGAACGGCAGGCTTTCGTTGGCAATGACGCCGAAGTGCCCACGTCCTGGTATTTCATAACGCAAAGCCGTGGCATCCAATGGCGCATCGACCTGGGTATAGGTGTGCCTGCTGCCAATCAGCGAGAGCAGTAGGTCAAGGCCGACGAACTGTTGCAGGAAGGTATTACGGTCACGCGCCAGGTGGCCCATGCGCATGAGCTCTATGAAGCGAAGCTCAAAGCCGCGTTCAAGGCAGTAATCCAGTAGCGGCACTACCTGGTCGAGGTTCTGCCCGTGCATCGGCACCATGTTCACCTTGATGCGCATCCCCATCGCACTGGCCTGTTCCATGCCTGCCAGCACATTGGCCAGGTCACCACCCCGCGCAATGCGGCGGAAGGCTTGAGGGTCAAGGGTGTCGAGTGAAACATTCAGGCGGCGGATGCCAGCTGCCTGCAACTGAGGCAACTTGCGCGCCAACAGCTGGCCATTGGTGGTCAACGAAATATCATCGAGGCTTAGTTTGGCCACAGCGGCCAGAAAGGCATCCAGGCGTGGGCTGACCAGCGGCTCACCGCCCGTGATGCGCAGCCGCTCGATACCGGCCGCTTCGATCAAGTAGGCCACGCCACGGGCCAGGGCATCCGCCGACAATTCGTCCTGCGCCGCCACCAGACGCTTGCCGTCTGGTACGCAGTAGGTGCAGGCGTAATTGCAGGCAGCCGTCAGGCTGACGCGCAGGTTGCGGAAACGCCTGCCTTGACGATCGACAATCATGAATGACTCCGGCATGGATGATGAGGGCTGGCAAAACCTGACTCATAAATCAGGTTTTTGCAAGCCCCCGCTTCATACCGGGTACCAGCAGCGAACGAAGCTGCGCTTCAGTTCGAGGGTTCCGGGTCGCGCTTGCGCTTGTTACCCATGCGCACGCCAATGTCCATCAGGAACTGGAAGAAGCCTTCCTGATCCTCAAGCACATTGCTCCAGAACGGCGAGTGGTACAGCGCCACGGCGCCATGCACCAGTGCCCAGGCGGCGCAGTAGTGGAAATAGGGCGGTACGTCTTCAAGCTTGCCTTCGCTGATGCGGCCTTTGATCAACTGGGTCAGGCGGTCGAAGTTGGAGGCCCGAATGCTGTGCAGTTGCTCGACCATTTCCGGCACCTGATTGCCCTTGACCACCTTTTCTTCCAGGCGGTCGAACAGCCGGTAACGTTGCGGGTCGCGCATGCGGAACTCGAAGTAGGCACGCGACAGGGCTTCCTTGTCGCGGTCGACGTCGGCCGAGTGCAACAGCGCGTTCAGGTCACGCTCATAGTCGAGCATCAGGCGCAGGTAGATCTCCGCCTTGGACTTGAAGTGCTTGTAGATCGTGCCTTTGCCGATGCCCACGGCGTCGGCGATCATCTCGACGGTGACGCTGTCTTCACCCTGTTCGAGAAACAGCTTGAGCGCGGTGTCGAGGATTTCCTGTTCGCGACGGCGAAACTCACGGACCTTACGAGGTTCTTTCTGCATGGGAAGGACTGGATGACAATCGAAGCGGTTTATTATGCCTAACTTGCGGGAAATTGCACGGATCATCCAAGCATGTCTGTGTTTCACGATGCATATGGCCATGCGCTGCGGGAGGAATGGAACCTCGGCGTATTCCAAATCTGTTTAAAAAACGACCAATATGCACTGGCACTGCGCCAAACCTGACCAATACTTGAAGTGTTGGCGCGGCGCATCCCCCCCAAGTGGCGCGCCGATAAAGGTGCTCAGGGACCGCGTACCTTTGTTTTACTCCTAATGGTCTTAACCCGGATTCCCCCCCCAGAACCCGGGTTTTTTTTGCGCACCCCGCAGGGTGGACTGGCCAGGGGATAAAGTTCGAGCGATCAGCGCACTCGCGCCAACGGGAACAACCGCTTGAAGTTCGCCGTGGTTTGCTCCGCCAGTTGCTCATAACTGGCCCCCCGCAACGAGGCCACATACTCCGCCACCTCGCGCACATACTGCGGCAAATTCGGCTTGCCCCGGTGCGGAATCGGCGCCAGGTACGGCGAATCGGTTTCCACCAGCAGCCGATCGACCGGCACCTGCCGCGCCACTTCGCGCAGGGCGTCGGCATTGCGGAACGTCACGATGCCAGACAGGGAAATGTAATACCCCAAATCCAGCGCCGCCCTGGCCATGTCCCAGTCTTCGGTAAAGCAATGCAGCACGCCGGCCTGTGGCAGGTTGGCCTCGCGTAACAACGCCAGGGTATCGGCGCGTGCCGCCCGGGTGTGTACGATCACCGGCTTGCCAGTCTGCCGCGAGGCTTCCAGGTGCAGGCGGAACGAGGCCTGCTGCAGTTCGGCAGCTTCGGGCTCATAGTGATAATCCAGCCCGGTTTCGCCAATCGCCACCACATGCGGGTGAGCCAGTTCGCGCAGCAGCCACTCCAGCGCAGGGGTTTCACCCGGCGCCAGGTCCAGCGGGTGCACACCTACCGAGCAATCAACATCGGCATATTGCTCGCTCAGGGCTTTCACCGCGCCGGCGTTCTCGGCACTGACACCGATACAGAGGAAGTGCCCCACCCCACGTTCACGTGCCGCCTGCAAGGCAGCATCGAGGGAGCCCTGATGGGCGCTCAGGTCAAGACGGTCGAGGTGGCAATGGGAATCTACGAGCATGGGATAACAGCACACATGAAAAATGGGAAGTCAGCGGGCGCCCGGCAATTGCAGCCAGTGAGCCAGCAGCGACTCTAGCAACAGGGCACGGTTGAGGTTGGCCTTGCCCAGCACCTTCTGGCGCTGCTCCAGGATCCACGCCTGCACCTCCAGCACCTTGGCCTGGCGGCTCTTCTGCGCCAGGTATTGCACCACCTTGCGCATATCGGCCAAGCCTAAACCTTCCTCGTCCTGGGTCAACTGGTAGCGCAGGATCAGGTGCGACCAATCGCAAAACCAGTCGAACAGCAACAACAATGGTACACCGTTCCAGGCATCGGCCAACTGACTGGGCGATTGCTGCTGTTTGAGCAGCTTCTTCACCCCGTCGGTAACCAGCGCACGCTGCTCTCGCACGCCTTGGGCCTGCAGGCTGACTGCCATCAATGGCGAACCGGCCGCCAACGTCAGCAGCTCGTCACGTTCGGCCTGGTCACTGTCGGGCAACGCTTCGGCCAGCCACGCCTGGCTCTGGGCCACGCCGGGCTGCGGGCAGGCGACCTGCTGACAGCGGCTCTTGATGGTGGGCAGCAGGCGGCTAGGCTGGTGCGTGACCAACAGCAACACGGTATCGCCAGAGGGCTCTTCAAGGCTTTTGAGCAGTGCGTTGGAGGCATTTACGTTCATCGCCTCCACCGGTTCGATCAAGACGACCTTGCGCCCGCCCAGCTGGGCCGTCTGCACCACGAAGGCTACCAGCTCGCGCACCTGGTCGACCTTGATCGGCTTATCGGCCTCTTCAGGTTCAAGGACGAAGTTGTCCGGGTGGCTACCCGCTTTGAGCAGCAGGCAAGACTTGCACCCACCGCAGGCGTTCAGCCCTTGAGGCTGCTGACACAGCAGACGGGCCATCAGCCGCTCTGCCAAAGCCCGTTTGCCGATACCCTGTGGCCCATGCAACAGATAGGCATGGGCGTGTTGGCTTCGGCCGGCCAGTTGCTGCCAGAGGGCCTGCTGCCAAGGGTAGGCCTCAGCCACGGCAACGCTCCACGATGCGGGGCAGCAGCACGTCAATGGCCCGCTGCACAGCCTCAAGGGATTGCGCGGCGTCCAGCAGGCTGTAACGCTGCGGCTCGCGCTGGGCGCGCTGCAGATACGCCTGGCGCACGGCTTCGAAGAAGGCCTGGCCTTCCTGCTCGAAACGGTCCAGGCGACCGCGGGCGGCGGCGCGGGCAAGGCCTACTTCGACCGGCAGGTCGAACACCAGGGTAAGGTCCGGGCGCAGGTCGCCCTGAACAAATTGCTCCAGGGCAGCGATACGCTCGACAGACAAGCCACGGCCACCCCCTTGATAGGCATAGGTGGCGTCCGTGAAGCGGTCACACAACACGACGGCCCCGCGGGCCAATGCCGGACGAATGACCTGTGCCAGGTGCTGGGCGCGCGCAGCAAATACCAGCAGCAGCTCGGTGTCAGCTGCCATGGTTTCATCGCTGGGAGCCAGCAACAGTTCGCGCACTTTTTCGGCCAGGGGCGTACCGCCAGGCTCCCGGGTCAATACCACATCCAGGCCCTGCTCGCGCAGGCGCGCGGCCAGGTAGTCACGATTGGTGCTCTTGCCCGCGCCTTCGGGGCCTTCCAGCGTAATAAACAAGCCGCTCACAGGCAGTCCTTAATGTTGTTCGTCAGGCGTCGGCCGTTCGGCCGCTTGCGCGCCACCGGCAGGGGCGTCCTGCACAGGGGGCTCATCGGGTGCCGGCTGCGCTGCCGGCTCATCCGGCGCAGGCACCTCGGGCTGGGCGTCTTCAGCAGCCGGTTGTGCCTCTTGCTGCGGGGCAGGGCTGGAGCGGTAGTCTGCACGGCGCTTGAGCTGGAACTCGCGCACCGCCGAGTTGTGGTCATCGAGGTCGTCGGAGAACACGTGGCTACCGTCGCCACGGGCGACGAAGTACAGGCTGGTACCGTTCGACGGGTTGAGCGCCGCATGAATCGCTTCGCGACCGACCATGGCAATCGGGGTCGGCGGCAACCCGGTGATGGTATAGGTGTTGTAGGGCGTCGGTTCGCGCAGGTCGGCGCGGGTAATCTTGCCGTTGTAGCGCTCACCCATGCCGTAGATCACCGTCGGGTCGGTCTGCAGCATCATGCCCAGGCGCAGGCGCCGCACGAACACGCCGGCTATCTGCCCACGTTCCTGGGGGATACCGGTTTCCTTTTCCACCAGCGAAGCCATGATCAGCGCCTGGTACGGGTCGCGGTATGGCAGGTCGGTGGTGCGCTCGGCCCATTCCTTGGCCAGCACTTCGTCCAGACGCATGTAGGCCTGCTGCAGCAACTCGACATCGCTCATGCCGCGCACAAAGCGGTAGGTGTCCGGGAAGAAGCGCCCTTCCGGGAACACGCCGGTATGGCCGAGCTTCTCCATTACCTCGGAGTCCGACAGGCCGTCCAGGGTGTGCTTGATCTTTTCATGCTTGGCCACGGCCGAGCGCACCTGGCGGAAGGTCCAGCCTTCGACCAGCGTGAGGTTGTACTGCACCACATCAGCCCGTCGCCAGGCATCGAACAGCTGCTCGACGGTCATGCCCGGGGTAAGGCGGTACTCGCCAGTGTGCAGGGGGGTGCCAGCCATGTTGAAGCGCCAGTACAAGCGCAGCCACACGGCGTCGTCGAGCAACCCTTCGCTCTCCATGCGATAGAACATGCGGTTGGGGGTGGTGCCATTGGGCACATCGAGCAGGCGCTCCTGCGTGACGTGCAGGGGCTGCTCCAGGACGGCGTTGACCTTCCAGGCCGACCAGCCAAGCGCCAGGCCGGCGAGGATCAAGCCCATTTCCAGCAGCAGCAGGAATTTACGTCTCACGAATTCAGGTTTCCAGTAACGTACGGGCAACGGCCTGCAGTTTACGGGTGAGCGGGCCAGGCGACCAGTTTAGCGCGGCTACGCCACGCACGGGCCAAATGCCGTAAACGCTATTGCAAACAAATACTTCATCTGCGTGCTCCAGCGCCTCGAACGGCAAGTCACAGACCTGCGCCGGGATGCCCAGCAGTACGGCCTGCTCCAGCAACGCCGCACGCATCACACCGGCCACACCACAACGGCTGAGGTCGGCGGTAAGCAGCACGCCGTCGCGCACCAGGAACAGATTGCTGTATACCCCTTCGATTACCCTGCCCTCCCCGTCACGCATCAGGCCTTCGGCGTGTTCGCTGTCCTGCCATTCAGCACGGGCCAGCACCTGCTCCAGGCGGTTGAGGTGTTTGAGCCCGGCCAGCAGCGGTTGTTCCCCAAGCCGGGTCTGGCAAGCGAACAACCGCACGCCTTGCTCGGCATGCTCAAGGGGATAGCCCGGCAACGGACTGCCCTGCAGGATGCGCCGTGGCGCGGCACCGGCTACCGGGGCATAGCCACGCTGGCTGTCGCCACGGGTGAGGATAAGTTTGGCTACGCCTTCACCGAGCTGGCTGGCATAGCGCAGCAGTTCGTCGCGCACCAGCGCCAGGTCGGCGTTGATCGCCAAGCGCTGGCAACCCAGCGCCAGGCGTGCGAGGTGGCCGTCCAGCAAGCTGGGGCGACCGCCGCGCACAGCAATGGTCTCGAACAGGCCATCGCCGTAGGCCAGGCCACGGTTCTGCAAGTTGAGTGCAGCCGCCGGCTGGCCATCGATCCAGCTGTGCATCAACCGGCGAACCGGCGGAACACCAGCGAGCCGTTGGTGCCGCCAAAGCCGAACGAGTTGGACAACACCACGTCGATCGGCATGCTGCGCGCCAGGTGCGGCACAAAGTCAAGGTCGCAACCTTCGTCTGGCTCGTCCAGGTTGATGGTGGGCGGCGCCATCTGGCTGTTGATGGCCAGCACGCTGAAGATCGCCTCCACCGCGCCGGCAGCACCCAGCAGGTGACCGGTCATCGACTTGGTCGAGCTGACCGCCAGTTTGTAGGCATGCTCACCGAACACGCGCTTGATCGCAGCCACTTCGGCCACGTCGCCCGCAGGGGTCGAAGTGCCGTGGGCGTTGATGTAGCTGACTTCTTCCGGCTTGATGCCGGCATCGCGCAGGGCGTTGGCCATGCAACGGGCAGCGCCTTCGCCCGTGTCGGGCGGCGAGGTCATGTGGTAGGCGTCGCCACTCATGCCAAAGCCAACCAGCTCGGCATAGATGGTCGCACCACGCGCCTGGGCGTGCTCCAGCTCTTCGAGCACCAAGGCACCGGCACCGTCGGACAACACGAAGCCGTCACGGCCCTTGTCCCACGGGCGGCTGGCCCGGCTTGGCTCGTCGTTGCGGGTGGACAGCGCGCGCGAAGCACCGAAACCGCCCATGCCCAGGCCGCAAGCGGCCATTTCGGCGCCACCGGCGATCATCACGTCGGCCTCACCGTAGGCGATATTGCGTGCGGCCATGCCGATGCAATGGGTGCCGGTGGTGCAGGCGGTGGCAATGGCGTAGTTCGGCCCTTGCAGACCCAGGTGGATCGACAGGAACCCGGAGATCATGTTGATGATCGAGCCCGGCACGAAGAACGGCGAAATGCGGCGCGGCCCCGAGTCGTGCAGGGTGCGGCTGGTTTCTTCGATGTTGGTCAGGCCACCGATACCCGAGCCCATGGCCACGCCAATACGCTCGCGATTGGCGTCGGTGACCTCCAGGCCGGCATTACGCACCGCCTGGAAACCGGCCGCCAGGCCGTACTGGATGAACAGGTCGAGCTTGCGGGCCTCTTTGGCCGACAGGTATTGCTCGACTTCGAAGCCTTTCACCGAGCCGCCAAAACGGGTGGAGTAGGCAGACAGGTCCGTGTGTTCGATCGGACCAATGCCACTGCGGCCAGCCAGAATGCCCTGCCAGGTGCTCGGTACATCGGTACCCAGTGGCGACAGCATACCCATACCGGTGACCACGACGCGTCTACGCGACACAGTACTCTCCTTTTCTAATAACAGAGTCTCTTGCCATTGCATTCAAGCGCAGGAATGGAATGGCAACAGGCTCTTGGTGCGCGGTGAACGAAGCAGCCTTGAAAATGCGGGGCGCTCGCAAAGAAAAAACCGCACGCCAGCGAAGGCAGTGCGGTTTTCCCCGACAAGAAGCGTCGACTAAAGCGTCTTAGGCCTGGTGGGCTTTGACGTAGTCTACAGCAGCTTGAACGGTAGTGATCTTCTCGGCTTCTTCGTCAGGGATTTCGGTCTCGAATTCCTCTTCCAGAGCCATCACCAGCTCAACGGTGTCAAGCGAATCGGCACCCAGGTCATCAACGAAGGACTTCTCGAGAGTCACTTCTTCTTCCTTGACGCCCAGTTGCTCGGCGACGATTTTCTTGACGCGTTCTTCGATGTTGCTCATACCTAGGTTTACTCCTAATGGATATATGTCAGGCAGCTGGCCGGTGGCTAATTTTATAGAAAGACGTTCGCTTTTCAAGCGAAACGCACCTTCAAGCTAGCCACCCCACCCGCTGCCTGGAATCTGGTTGCAGCTTTATAACGGATTTTAGGCTCGCAGTATGACTCTTTTTTTACGAAATCCGTCACATTGAGTTGCAGTGTTACATGTACATCCCGCCGTTGACCGGCACGGTAGCGCCGGTCACGTAGCCAGCGCCGTCGGATGCCAGGAACGAAACCACCTTGGCGATTTCGTCGGCCTGGCCCAGGCGGCCCAGCGGAATCTGGGTCTGCAGGGCTTCGCGCTGCGCTTCTGGCAGCTCGCGGGTCATGTCGGTGTCGATGAAGCCCGGGGTCACCGAGTTGACGGTGATGCCACGCGAGCCCACTTCACGCGCCAGGGCGCGGCTGAAGCCTTCCAGGCCAGCCTTGGCGGCCGCATAGTTGGCCTGACCGGCGTTACCCATGGCACCCACAACCGAGCCGATGCTGATGATACGGCCCCAACGTGCCTTGGTCATGCCACGCAGCACGCCCTTGGACAGACGGTAGAGGCTGTTCAGGTTGGTGTCGATCACGTCGAACCACTCGTCGTCTTTCATGCGCAGCATCAGGTTGTCGCGGGTGATGCCGGCGTTGTTGACCAAAATGGCCGGTGCGCCGAACTGCTCACCGATGGCGGCCAGTACCGCTTCAACGGACTCGGCGCTGGTCACGTTCAGCTCCATGCCGGTACCGGTGATGCCGTGCTCTTTCAGGGTGGCAGCGATGCGCTCGGCGCCGGACGCCGAAGTGGCGGTGCCGATCACGGTCGCGCCCTGGCGGCCCAGCTCGAGGGCGATGGCCTGGCCAATGCCACGGCTGGCGCCGGTGACCAGTGCAACTTTACCTTGCAGGCTCATGCAAGCTTCTCCAAATCAGGCCAGTGCCGCGCGGGTGGCGGCAACGGCATCAGGGGTGTTGAGGTTGTAAGTGGTCACGCCATCGGCGCAACGCTTGTTCAGGCCAGCCAGGACCTTGCCCGGGCCACACTCGACCAGGTTGACCGCACCGTTGGCGGCCAGGGTCTGCACACACTCCACCCAACGCACAGGCTGGTAAAGCTGCGCCAGCAGGTCGTGCTTGAGTGCATCGAGGTCGGCAGCAACAGCAGCCGTGACGTTCTGCACCACTGGAATTTGCGGGGCCTTCCACTCGATGGCGTTGACCGCCTCGGCAAAGCGCTCGGCCGCCGGCTTCATCAGGGCACAGTGCGACGGCACGCTGACCGCCAACGGCAGGGCACGCTTGGCGCCCTTGGCCTTGCACAGCTCCATGGCGCGATCCACGGCAGCTTTATTGCCAGCGATGACCACCTGGCCCGGCGAGTTGAAGTTGACGGCGCTGACCACTTGGTCTTCAGCGGCTTCGCCGCAGATTTCAACGACTACAGCGTCGTCCAGGCCGAGGATGGCAGCCATGGCACCATGCCCCGCCGGTACGGCCTCCTGCATCAGCTGACCGCGGCGCTCGACCAGGCGAACAGCGTCTTTCAGGGTGATACTGCCCGCAGCGACCAGGGCGCTGTATTCGCCCAGGCTGTGGCCGGAAACGAAGGCTGGCTGCGCGCCGCCCTCTTCCAGCCACAGGCGCCACAGCGCGATGGACGCGGTGAGGATGGCCGGCTGGGTCTTGTCGGTCTGGTTGAGTTGCTCTTCAGGGCCTTCCTGGACCAGCTTCCACAGGTCGTAACCCAGTGCTTCGGACGCTTCTTTGAAGGTTTCGATGATCACTGGCTTCTCGGCGCCGAGCTCGGCGAGCATGCCCAGCGACTGGGAACCTTGACCGGGAAAGACGAATGCGAGAGATGCAGACATTGAACAAGCCCTTATGATCTTGTCGTCGGATAGGGTGCGCCAGGCCCTGGGCCAGGCGCGGAATCTGAAAACTTGGATGGATACACAGACCAAGCGGTCACATTTAAGCACTTCATGGGCAAAATGCCTAAGGCAACAGGTCTTCGAGGCGCCCATGCAAGCGCTGCGGCAGGTTTTCCTGTATCTCGATCAACGCCCGCTGGATGGCACTCTGGAAGCCCTGCACGCCCGCCGAGCCATGGCTCTTGATGACAATGCCCTGCAACCCCAGAAAACTGGCACCATTGTGCCGCGCCGGCGCCAGGTCGGCCTGCAGACGCTTGAGCAGCGGCATGGCCACCGCCCCGGCCGCCCGCGACAACACGCCGCCCTTGAACAACTGCTCGATGCGCGCTGCAATCATCGTCGCCAACCCCTCGCTGGACTTGAGCAGGATATTGCCGACAAACCCATCGCACACCACCACATCGGCCTCACCACGATACAGCCCGTCACCTTCGACAAAGCCCACGTAGTTAAGCCCACGGGCATTCTGCAACAGGCTGGCAGCCAGCTTGACCTGCTGATTGCCCTTGATGTCCTCGGTGCCGATGTTCAGCAGCGCCACCCGTGGGCGATGCACACCCAGGGCCTGAGCAGCCACCGAGCCCATCACGGCAAACTGGTAGAGGTTTTCGGCACTGCAATCGACATTGGCACCCAGGTCGAGCAACTGGCAGTAACCCGCCTGAGTCGGAATCGCCGCCACCATGGCGGGCCGGTCGATACCTGGCAAGGTCTTGAGCACGAAACGGGACAGCGCCATCAGCGCGCCGGTATTGCCGGCACTGACGCAGGCCTGGGCCTTGCCGTCACGCACCAGTTCGAGGGCGATACGCATCGACGAATCCGGCTTGCCCCGCAATGCCTGGGAGGGCCGCTCATCCATGCCGACCACCTCACTGGCGGCGACAATCTGCAGGCGCGCGCGATCCGCAGCCGCAAGGCCGCTGACAAGATCTTCCAGAAGGGAGGGTTGACCGACGAGGGTCAGGTGCAGCGAGGGGGTAGCAGAAAGGCAGGCAATGCTAGCCTGGACAATGCTGCGGGGACCGAAGTCCCCGCCCATTGCGTCGATCGCGATGATCTGAGCGGACAAGGATTACTCGTCAGCGCCCTTGTCGACCACTTTGCGACCACGGTATACGCCTTCTGGCGAAACGTGGTGGCGCAGGTGAACTTCACCGGTGGTTTTCTCTACCGACAGCGCGTTTTCCGACAGGGCGTCGTGCGAACGGCGCATGTCACGGGCAGAGCGGGATTTTTTGTTCTGCTGAACAGCCATAATTGATTAACTCCTAAACGTTTGGGTCACGCTTTAACTGCGCCAAAACACTGAACGGGTTGGACCGCGATACCTCGTCCTTGCTCGATTCGGGCTCGTCTGCGCCCGCCGGCTGCTGGCATTCTTCCGGATGATGAGCAGGCACGATTGGCAAGGCGAGCAGAAGCTCCTCCTCGATCAATGCCTGCAGATCCAAAGGATCTTCGCCCAGTTCCAGCACGTCATAGCCTTTCGGCAACGACTGGGTATTCGCACCCTCCTTCACCACGGCGTAAGTACATTCGCTGTGGATCGGCAGGGTGACCAGCTCAAGACAACGCTGGCAAACCATCTTGACCTCGACGTCCAGCTCGCTGTGGATAACCACCACGTGCTGTTCATCTCGTTCAAAATCGAACTTCGCCTGCACCGTACCGACATTGTCGGAAAGCGGGTCGCAGAGTCTTTCCAAATCAGCGAGTTGCAGCGAACCGTTAAGGGTTACGCCACGATCGGCTAATTTGCGCGGGTCAACGTGAGGTGGAATCGGGTCATTCAACATAGGCGCAGCATAATAGGGATGCCCCCCGCCCCTGTCAAAGGAAATTAGGCGGCATCGTGCGTGATAGAATTTGTTCAACTGATTCAGGAGTCTACCATGCTTCCTTTGCTACTGGCTTCCAGCTCTGCCTATCGCCGCGAACTGCTCGCACGCCTGCGCCTGCCCTTCACCTGGGCAAGCCCCGATATAGACGAGCAGCGCCTGACTGATGAGCCGGCGGTAGAACTGGTTCGCCGCCTGGCCAGGCAAAAGGCCGAGGCCCTGGCGGGCAGCCACCCGGGGCACCTGATTATCGGCTCGGACCAGGTGGCCGTGCTGGGCGAACAAGTGCTGGGCAAGCCACACACCTTCGAGCGGGCCTGCGAGCAATTGCTGGAATGCAGCGGGCAGCAGGTGAGCTTTTTGACCGGACTGGCACTACTGAACAGCGCCACCGGGCAATGCCAGGTGGATTGCGTGCCGTTTACCGTAACGATGCGCGAATTGAGCCGTGAGCGCGTGGAGCGCTATGTTGCGGCGGAACAGCCGCTGGATTGCGCAGGGAGCTTCAAAGCAGAAGGATTGGGGGTGAGCCTGTTCCAGAGCACCCACGGGTGCGATGCAACGAGCCTGATCGGGCTGCCACTGATTCGGCTGGTGGATATGCTGACCAAAGAAGGGGTAGTTATCCCTTGAGATTTTAGGGCCGCTCTGCGGCCCATCGCAGCCAAGCCAGCTCCCACAGGTACCGCACAACCCCTGAAAGCAACACGATCGAGGTGGGAGCTGGCTTGCCGCGATGGCGATAGGGCCGGAACAGGCACTCAGCGCAACTGCGGCCCCTGGAACCCCATCCACATCGCCAGGTGCTCAGCCACGCTAGCCCCTACGCGCTTGGAGAAGCGGTCGAACGGCGACTCCTGAACAGTGAAGTCCACCAACTCTTTCTCACCAACGACCTCACGCGCCACATAGCTGGCACTGCCCAGCCCGTCCACCAACCCCAGCGCCTTGGCCTGCTCACCCGACCAGATCAGGCCGCTGAACAGCTCCGGATGCTCTTTGTCCTTCAGACGCTCGCCACGGCCCTGCCTGACCATAGCAATGAACTGGTTGTGCGTGGTGTCCAGCACGCCCTGCCAGAACCGGGTTTCATCAGGCTTTTCCGGTGAGAACGGGTCAAGAAACGCCTTATGCTCACCCGACGTGTAAGAACGCCGCTCCACGCCCAGCTTCTCCATGGTACCGACAAACCCATAGCCGGCCGCCGTCACACCAATGGAACCGACTAGGCTGGCTTTATCGGCATAGATTTCATCCGCCGCACTGGCGATGTAATAGGCACCGGAAGCACCAAGATCCGCAATGACCGCATACAGCTTGATAGCCGGGTATTCAGCACGCAAGCGGCGGATTTCGTCATACACGTAACCAGCCTGCACCGGGCTGCCACCCGGGCTGTTGATGCGCATTACCACAGCCTTGGTCTTGCTGTCCTTGAACGCCTCGCGCAGGCTCTTGACGATATTATCGGCACTGGCGGCTTCCTGGTCGGCAATCACCCCGCGCACCTCGACCAGCGCGGTATGACTGACACTGCGAGACGCGGCCTTGTCCATGTCCATAAGCGGTGTGAACAACGCCAGGATGCCGAACAGGTAGACGAAGGTCAGCAGCTTGAAGAAGATACCCCAGCGCCGCGACCGACGCTGCTCCTGCACGCTGGCCAGCAGGGTCTTCTCCAGCAGCTTCCAGCTTTTGCGCTCTTCACGCGCCTCGGGCTCGGCCTCGGGGGCTTTCCATTCGTCTGCCATGTTTACCTACCTTGGAAGTGGAATTACGGAACCAGCCAGCCACTCGCGCAGCTGGGAAAAGTGGTCGATGCACACCTGCGGGCCGAATTCGGCCAGCGCCTGCAGCGACATGGCACCATAGCCCACAGCCACCGAATGCATACCGGCATTGCTGGCCATCTGCAGGTCGAACGCCGAATCTCCGACCATCAGCGCACGCTCGGGTTCGACGCCGCAATGACCGAGGATTTCCTCAAGCATCAAAGGATGCGGCTTGCCACGGGTTTCGTCGGCGGCGCGAGTGATATCGAAGAACGCCTCCCAACCGTTGGCCTTGAGCACCCGGTCCAGGCCGCGACGCGCCTTGCCGGTAGCCACCGCCAGGCGGTAACCCTCGGCACGGAAGGCGTCCAGCGACTCGACAACGCCGTCGAACAACGGCGAAGGCTGCTGGTCCAGCGCCATGTAGATATCGGCATAGTGCTGACGGAAGGTTTCGACCTGCTCAGGTGCCAGGTGCGGGTACAGGGTATGAATCGCCTCGCCCAAGGCCAGGCCGATGATCCCCTTGACCGCCTCGTCACTGCTTTGCGCCTCGCCGGCACGATCGGCAGCGGCGTTCATGGCCTCAACGATGCGCCCGATGGAATCGGCCAACGTGCCGTCCCAGTCGAAGATCAGTAGCTCATAGCCTTTTTTCATAGATCAGGACGCACTCAGACGCTCAACGGTTTTCGCCCACACTTCATCCACGGGCGCTTCAAGCTTGAGCTCACCACCGTCCGGCAGGGGCACGGTCAGCGCGTAGGCGTGCAGGAACAGGCGCTTGCCACCCAGCTCGCGGATTTCGCGACTGAAGTCTTCGTCACCGTACTTGCTGTCGCCGGCAATCATGTGCCCGGCATGCAAGGTGTGCACGCGGATCTGGTGGGTGCGGCCGGTGATCGGGCGCGCCTCGACAATGGTGGCGAACTCGCCAAAGCGGCGCAGCACGCGGAACAGGGTCAGCGCCTCCTTGCCCTCTTCGTTCACTTCGACCATGCGCTCGCCGGAGCGCAGGTTGCTCTTGAGCAAGGGCGCATTGACCTGTTTCTTCGAGGTGGGCCAGTGGCCGCGCACCAGCGCCATGTAGCGTTTGTCGACACCGTCACCGCGCAGTGCGGCATGCAGGTGGCGCAGCATGCTGCGTTTTTTGGCGATCATCAGCAGGCCGGAGGTGTCGCGGTCCAGGCGATGCACCAGCTCCAGCTCCTTGGCGTCCGGGCGCAGTTGGCGCAGCGCCTCGATCACGCCAAAGCTCAGGCCGCTGCCGCCGTGCACGGCAATGCCAGCCGGTTTGTTCATCACGATCAGCGCCTTGTCTTCGTAGACAATGGCGGCCTCCAGGCGCTGCAGCAGGCCCTGGGCCACCGGCGCCGGCTCGTCGCGCTCCGGCAGGCGGACGGGCGGCACCCGCACGATGTCGCCAGCCTGGATCTTGTACTCCGGCTTGACACGCCCCTTGTTCACCCGCACTTCACCCTTGCGCAGGATGCGGTAGACCAAGGTTTTGGGCACGCCCTTAAGGGCCGTGATGAGGAAGTTGTCGATGCGTTGGCCGGCAAGCTCCGGCGCGACTTCGATCAGCTGAACGCCGGAAGTCGGAGGGGTATTGGTCGTCATGGCGGGATCATAACAATTTTTTATGGAATTGAAGCACTTAATCATTGCTGCTATAGTCGCGAACGCCGCCAAAAGCGGCAGGCCAGCGGCACCAGGCTCTTTGCCGGCCCTGACCAACGCAATTCTCCAGGACGCGAGGCCGTCCTACGGGGTTTTCGCCAGTTTACCGAATTGCCTGGAATCGCCACCAGCGCTGTGTAGAGAAGACCGAAAAAAAACGACAAGTGCGGTGTTTCACCTGCTTACCCGATTCTTTTCGCTGCACCTCTGCCCGCCCCGTCGCTTCCACGCAACGCACGGCGAATGCTTCGGAAATACCTGCCTTGGACATGAATGGCGCCAGTGCAGTACCTGCAGTGGCGAAAAATGCAACCCGTTGCGGATTCAGCGCGCGGCAGCACCCGAATTATCAGGGATACGTGCAGGGTGGAGATGCACAGCCCTCGGACCGTGTAGCACCGCGTCCGGCCACCAGCCCACTGACGGCTGGCGAGCGGATAAGGTCCTGAACAGATGCCCCCGGGCGTCCACGGCTGACGGTTGATTCCTCCTCCTGACTGAGTGCACAAGGCCCGCTTGGTTGATTCGGATTCCTATTCGAAGCCACCGGGGCCTTGTTGGCACCGCAGCAAACAGGACGCGTCGTCGCGACAACGGCAGGCTGGGTAACCGGCTGGTGCCGAACGTCGCTCGACACGGGGGTGGCCCGGCCACCCTTTGCGCACCTTGGCACCGACCATGAGACGTCGTGTGTGCCGAACGCCGTTTCCGGCAGCCCGGAAACCGACGGTACAACATGAAAAGAATGCTGATTAACGCGACTCAACCCGAAGAGTTGCGTGTAGCCCTGGTGGACGGCCAACGTCTCTACGACCTGGACATCGAGTCCGGTGCGCGCGAGCAGAAAAAGGCCAACATCTACAAAGGCAAGATCACCCGCATCGAACCCAGCCTCGAAGCCGCCTTCGTCGACTTCGGCTCCGAACGTCACGGCTTCCTGCCGCTGAAAGAAATCTCCCGCGAATACTTCAAGAAGGCCCCCGAAGGCCGCGTCAACATCAAGGAAGTGCTCAGCGAAGGCCAGGAAGTCATCGTCCAGGTCGAGAAGGAAGAGCGCGGCAACAAAGGCGCCGCCCTCACCACCTTCATCAGCCTGGCCGGCCGCTATCTGGTACTGATGCCCAACAACCCGCGTGCCGGAGGCATCTCCCGCCGCATCGAAGGCGAAGAGCGCAACGAACTGCGCGAAGCCCTGAACGGCCTGACCGTGCCGGGCGACATGGGCCTGATCGTGCGCACTGCCGGCCTCGGCCGCAGCAGCGAAGAGATGCAGTGGGACCTCGACTACCTGCTGCAACTGTGGACCGCCATCAAGGAAGCGTCCCTGGACCGCGCCGCGCCGTTCCTGATCTACCAGGAAAGCAACGTCATCATCCGCGCCATCCGCGACTACCTGCGCCAGGACATCGGTGAAGTGCTGATCGACAGCATCGACGCCCAGGAAGAAGCCCTGACCTTCATCCGCCAGGTGATGCCGCAGTACGCCAGCAAAGTGAAGCTGTACGAAGACAGCGTGCCGCTGTTCAACCGCTTCCAGATCGAAAGCCAGATCGAAACCGCGTTCCAGCGCGTGGTTGACCTGCCGTCCGGTGGTTCGATCGTGATCGACCCGACCGAAGCCCTAGTGTCCATCGACATCAACTCGGCGCGCGCCACCAAAGGCAGCGACATCGAAGAAACCGCCCTGCAGACCAACCTGGAAGCGGCCGAAGAAATCGCCCGCCAGCTGCGCCTGCGTGACATCGGCGGCCTGATCGTCATCGACTTCATCGACATGACCCCGGCGAAGAACCAGCGCGCCGTGGAAGAGCGCGTTCGCGAATGCCTGGAAGCCGACCGCGCCCGCGTGCAGGTTGGCCGCATTTCGCGCTTCGGCCTGCTGGAAATGTCCCGTCAGCGCCTGCGCCCGTCGCTGGGCGAAAGCAGCGGCATCGTCTGCCCGCGCTGCTCCGGCACCGGCATCATCCGTGACGTCGAGTCACTGTCGCTGGCGATCCTGCGCCTGATCGAAGAAGAAGCCCTGAAGGACCGCACCGCCGAAGTCCGCGCCCAGGTCCCGATCCCGGTAGCCGCGTTCCTGCTCAACGAGAAGCGCAACTCGATCACCAAGATCGAACTGCGCACCCGTGCACGCATCATCATCCTGCCGAACGACCACCTGGAAACCCCGCACTTCGAAGTCCAGCGCCTGCGCGACGACAACCCGGAAGTGCTGAACAACCAGTCCAGCTACGAAATCGCCGCCTCCGAAGCCGAAGAAGCGCCGCAGCCGACCGCCACCCGCACCCTGGTACGCCAGGAAGCTGCAGTGAAGACCGCCCCGGCCCGCGCCAATGCGCCAGTACCCGCCGCCGCTGAAGAGCAGCAGCCTGCCGCACCGGTCGCCCCTGCCCCGAGCGCTCCGGAGCCAAGCCTGTTCAAGGGCCTGGTGAAGTCGCTGGTCAGCCTGTTCGCCGGCAAAGACGAGCCTGCTGCCGCACCGGTCGTGACTACCGCCGCCGAAAAACCGGCTGCCGAACGCAGCCCGCGCAACGAAGAGCGCCGCAACGGCCGCCAGCAAAGCCGCAACCGCAACGGCCGTCGCGACGAAGAGCGCAAGCCGCGCGAAGAGCGTGCAGAGCGCGCGCCACGCGAAGAACGCCAGCCACGCGAGGAACGCGCTCCGCGCGAAGAGCGTGCGCCACGTGAAGAACGCACCCCACGCGAAGAGCGTGCACCGCGTGAAGAACGCGCCCCACGCCAGCCGCGCGAAGACCGCCGCAGCAACCGTGGCGAAGAGCGCGTGCGCGAACTGCGCGAGCCGCTGGATGCCACTCCGCCAGCCGAACGTGAAGAGCGTCAGCCACGCGAAGAACGTGTAGCCCGTGAAGAGCGCGCGCCACGTGAAGAACGTGCACCGCGTGAAGAACGTGCGCCGCGTGATGAGCGCGCCCCACGCGAAGAACGTGCACCGCGTGAAGAACGTGCGCCGCGTGATGAGCGCGCCCCACGCGAAGAACGTGCACCGCGTGAAGAGCGTGCCCCACGCGAAGAACGTGCACCGCGTGAAGAGCGTGCCCCACGCGAGGAGCGTGCTCCACGCCCACCACGCGAAGAGCGTCAGCCACGGGCAGCCGAAGAAGCAGCTGAGCAGGCTGCCGAACTGGCCGAAGAGCAACTGCCAAACGAAGAACTGCTGCAAGACGAGCAGGAAGGCACCGATGGCGAGCGCCCGCGCCGCCGCTCCCGTGGCCAGCGTCGTCGCAGCAACCGTCGCGAGCGTCAGCGCAACGCCAATGGCGAGCTGATCGACGGCGAAGAAGAAGGCAGCGAAGAGCAGCCACAACAGCACCAAGCCACCGAGCTGGGTGCCGAACTGGCCGCTGGCCTGGCGGTAACTGCCGCTGTCGCCAGCAGCAACATCAGCGCCGACGCCGAGGCCCAGGCCAACCAGCAGGCCGAGCGTGCTACCGCTGAAGTTGCCGTCGCTGCAGAGACCGACAACAGCGAAGCCGCCCAGCCGGCTGAACAGGCTGAACAAGTGGAACAGGCCGAAGCGGTCGCCAAGGCCGAGGAAGTTGCCGTGGCCCCAGTGGTCGAGCAGCCTGTCAGCGAGCCGGTGGTCGTGGCCGAAGTCACTGCCGCGCCAGTGGTCGAAGTCGCCCCGCAGCCAGCCGTTGAGGCAGCCCCTGTCGCCGAGCCGGTCGTGGTTGCCGAGGCGCCAGTGGAGGCCCCGGCCGTGGTCGAAGCCGTTCCGGTTGTCGAGCAGCCCGCAGCGGTTGTTGAGGCCCAGCCGGAAGTTGTGGTCGAGCCGGCACCGGTCGAAGCCCCGGTAGTGGTAGAGCCTGCCACTGTCATGCTGGCCAACGGCCGTGCGCCGAACGACCCGCGTGAAGTGCGCCGCCGCAAGCGTGAGGCCGAGGCTGCCGCCAAAGCTGCACAGGAAGCGGCTGCCGCAAGCGAAGAGCCAGCCCTGGAAGCCGCCGATGAGCACAAGCCTCATCACGGTTGATAGCCAAGGCTGAATAAGAAGCCCCGCCAGTGCGAACTGGCGGGGCTTTTTCTTGGCCTTGTGTTTTGCCTGTACCGGCCTTTCGCGGCTTTAGCCGCGAAAGGCCCAGCACTGGCAATGCGTCAATACAGGTTAGGCTCCATCTCCAGCTTAACCCCGAACCGCTCCAGGATGTCGGCCTGGATGCGTTGAGCCAGCGCATGCATCTGCGCCCCGCTCGCCTGGCCGTAGTTGACCAACACCAGCGACTGCAAGCGATGAACACCGGCATCACCCTCGCGATGCCCCTTCCAGCCCGCCTGCTCGATCAACCAGCCCGCCGCCAGCTTCACCTGGCCTTCGGCCTGAGGATAAGCCACCACGCCAGGGTAATGCGCACGAATACGCTCGACCTGCGCGGCCGACACCACCGGGTTCTTGAAGAAGCTCCCGGCATTACCCAACTCCGCAGGGTCTGGCAGCTTCTCGCGGCGAATGCTGCAAATGGCATCACTGATCGCCTGGGCAGTCGGCTCGGTCGCGCCCTGCTCCGTCAGCCGCTGGCGCACCGGGCCGTAATCGAGATGGGCCTGCAGGCGATGGCTCAAGGCGAAGCGCACACGCAAGATCAACCAGCGGCCAGGGTTGCGCTTGAATACGCTGTCGCGATAACCGAAAGCACAGTCCGCCAAACCAAACTCACGCAGCTCACCTGTCTCGCGGTCCAGCGCCGTCAGGCCGGCAAACACGTCCTTGATCTCTACCCCATAGGCGCCCACGTTCTGCATCGGCGCGGCGCCCACGGTGCCAGGGATCAGGCTGAGGTTTTCAAGCCCGCAATAGCCCTGCGCCAGCGTCCACTGCACGAACGGGTGCCAAGGCTCACCCGCCTCGGCCTCGACCACGATACGTTCGCCATCGTCGCTGAGCACACGACGGCCACGGCTGGCCATGTGCAGCACCAGTGCATCGATGTCACGGGTCAGCAGCAGGTTGCTGCCGCCGCCGATCACCAGCACCGGCAGGCCCTGCTGATGCGCCTGGCTCAGCGCCTGACGTACCTGCTGGTCATCCTGCGCCTGGCTGAAATAGCGGGCCTTCACATCGATGCCGAAGGTGTTGTACGGCTTGAGCGATACCTGCTCCTGCCACAGCACTGTCATAGCCGCCCCTTGATTTCCAGCACCAGCGCCTGGCACGCCGCCTCGACCAGGTCCAGCACCTGTTCGAAGCCGTCTGCGCCGCCGTAATACGGGTCTGGCACTTCATCCAGCGCAGCACCATAGCGGCGCAGGAACAAGTCAAGCTCGCCCACTGCGTTGTGCGGGCGCAGGGCGCGCAGGTCGCGCAGGTTGCTCTCATCCATCGCCAAGACCAGGTCATATTCGGCAAAGTGCGCCGCCTTGACCTGCTGGGCACGCTGCTGCGAAAGGTCGTAACCACGCGCCAGCGCCGCCTTGCAGGTACGGCTGTCAGGCGCCTTGCCCACATGCCAGTCCCCCGTGCCGGCTGACGCCACCCGCACCTTGTCGGCCAGCCCGGCGGCCTGCAATTGATGGCGCAGCACGCCTTCGGCAGTGGGCGAACGGCAGATGTTGCCCAGGCACACGAACAGAACGCGCATCAGGCCTCCAGCAAGCGCCGTACGCGCTCCAGGTCTTCAGGGGTATCCACACCCACGGCGGGCGCCTCGATGGCGTCCTCGACATGAATGCGCACGCCATGCCACAGGGCACGCAGCTGCTCCAGCGCTTCGGTCTGTTCGAGCCAGCATGGCCCCCAGCCGACGAAGTCCTGCAGGAAGCCAACGCGGTAGGCGTACATGCCGATGTGGCGGCGATACGGCACGCTCTCCGGCAGCACAGTGCGGTCCTTGGAAAAGGCATCGCGAGCCCAGGGCAGCGGTGCACGACTGAAGGTCAGAGCCAGGCCGTTCTTGTCACTGACCACCTTGACCGCGTTGGGGTTGAACACGGTTTCCGGCTCATGGATCGGCTCGGCCAGTGTGGCGATGCCAGCCTCTGGATGCGCCGCCAGGTTGGCGGCCACCTGGTCGATGATGACCGGCGGAATCAGCGGCTCGTCGCCCTGCACGTTGACCACGATGGCGTCAGCCGCCAGGCCCAGCTGTGCGGCCACTTCGGCCAGGCGGTCAGTGCCCGACTCGTGGTCGGCGCGGGTCATCAGCACTTCAGCACCAAAGCCTTGGCACGCTTCGAGGATGCTGGCGTCGTCGGTGGCGATGACCACACGGCTGGCGGCGCTTTTACGCGCCTGCTCCCACACATGCTGCACCATCGGCTTGCCGGCGATCGCCAGCAGCGGCTTGCCCGGCAGGCGCGTGGAGCGCAGCCGGGCGGGAATCACTACCGTGAAGTCCAGGCTCATTTGTCCAGACGCTCGTCGTCGGTCAGGGTGCGCGCCTCGCTTTCCAGCATGACCGGGATGCCGTCGCGGATCGGGTAGGCCAGACCGGCGCCCTTGCTGATCAGCTCGGTCTTGTCGGCGCTGAGCTTGAGCGGGCCCTTGGTGATCGGGCAGGCCAGGATATCGAGCAGTTTGGTGTCCATTGGAGGCTTCCTTTAGGCCAGTCGGCCGGAAATTGAAAACGGGCTCAGGGCTTGCGCAGCAGGCGCTGCAGCTGGCTGTCGAACCAGGCGCTGAACGCCGAGGTGGGCTGCGCTTCGACGGCCAGGTACCACCAGTCGTCAGCGGCGAAGGCCCGGCATTTCACCGCATCCTTCTCGGTCATGACCAACGGCAGCGGCGGGCTGAACGCCAGGCTCTGGGCGCTGAACTGCGCATGGTCGGCGAAGGGGTGCGGCACCGGCTGCCAGTTTAGCCCCAGCAGGGTATTGAAGAAACGTTGCGGGTTACCGATACCGGCTACAGCGTGCAGACGCTGGCCGGCGGGGAAGTGATCAAGCGCCCGGCGTTCGCCACTGCGCAGGTTGACCAGCGCGGACGGTTGCAGGCAAAAGCCAAAACCTTCGGCGCGGTCTGTGCTGGCACCATTGAACAGCACTGCGTCGGCGTCGTTCAGGCGTTCTGCGGGCTCGCGCAAGGGGCCGGCCGGCAGGCAACGGCGATTGCCCAGGCCCCGTGCGGCATCGATCAGTACCAGTTCCAGATCACGGGCAAGGCGGTAGTGCTGCATGCCATCGTCGCACAGGATCAGGTCGAGCGGTTCGCTGGCCAACAACGCCTGCACGGCGCGGGAACGGTCGGGGTCGATCATCAGTGGCACGCCAGTGCGCTGCACGATCAGCAGCGGCTCATCACCGGCCTGCTCGGCAGCTTGATCGGCCTGCACGCGCCAAGGCAACTGCGGCGGCTTGGCGCCATAGCCACGGCTGACCACACCCACCTTCAGCCCCTGCTGGCGGCAGTGTTCGATCAGCCAGAGAATCATCGGCGTCTTGCCGGTGCCACCGACGGTGATGTTGCCCACCACGATAACCGGCACCGGCGCCCGGTAGCTGGCACTTTCACCGCTGAGAAAACGCGCCCGTTTACGTGTGACCACGCGGCGATACAGCGCCTCTAGCGGGCGCAGCAACGCCAGGGCCGGATGCCCTGCGTACCAGGCAGTAAGCAAACGGTCGGCGAAAGCCATCAGGGCGTACCCTGGGCCGCCTCGACAGTGGTCATGCGCAACTGGCTGAAACCGAGCTTGCCGGCGGCATCCATTGCAGTGACCACAGCCTGGTGCGGGGTCCTGCCGTCGGCGCTGATGGCCAGCGGCAGCTTGTTGTCACCGCCCGATTCACGCTCGATGGCTTCGCTCAAGGTGGCCAGGTCGCTCTTAGGCAGCAGATGATTGTTCACTGAATACACGCCCTCGGCGCTGATGGTGATTTCCACCAACTTGCCCTGATCGGCCGGCGCCTGCTCGGCGCTGGCAGCCTCGGGCAGCTCGACACGCAGCTGGGTCTCGCGGGTAAAGGTGGTAGTAACCACGAAGAACAGCAGCAGGACGAACACCACGTCGATCAGCGACGCCAGGTTGATGTCGACGTTCTCCCGCTGGCGATTGCGCCGGAACTTCACGCCTTGCCTCCGGCCACTTCCACTTCACGGTCGCCCTGGATCACTTCCACCAGTTTGATCGCTTCCTGCTCCATGCCGACCACCAGTTCATCGATGCGGCGCAGCAGGAAACGGTGGAAGAACACGGCCGGGATACCGACCATCAGGCCTGCAGCGGTGGTCACCAGGGCCTTGGAGATCCCCCCGGCCAGTACGGCCGCGTTGGCGGTCATCTGCGAGCCCATGAAGGCACTGAAGATGTCGATCATGCCCAGCACGGTGCCCAGCAGGCCCAACAGCGGGGCCATGGCGGCAATGGTGCCGAGGGTGCTGATGTAGCGCTCCAGTTCGTGGATGACGCGCGAGGCGGCTTCCTCGATGCACTCTTTCATGATTTCGCGGCCATGGCGCGAGTTGGCCAGGCCAGCGGCGAGGATTTCGCCCAGCGGCGAATCGGCGCGCAGGGCCTTGAGCTTGTCACTGGTCAGTTGCTTGTCCTTGATCCACATCCACACCTGGCCCAGCAGGTGCGGCGGGGTGACGCGACTGGCCCGCAGGGTCCACAGGCGCTCGACGACGATAGCCATGGCAGCGATGGAACTCAGAATGATCGGCAGCATCATCCAACCACCGGACTTGACCAATTCCCACACAGTAAACGCCCCTTCGGAAAAAGGCCGCCACTCTACCATAGGCGCGGCGAGGGCTCATCTGCCGGAGGTCAGGGAATTGGGGTTGGGGCTGACAGGTGCTTGCCATTGCATGTTCAGCGCCTATGAGATCGAGCGCCGCCCGCGCGGCGCATCGCGAGCTGCGCTCGCTCCTACGCTTGTTTAGGGCCAATTATTCCTGTGCCATTTGCGCGCGAACCCTTTGCGCATGGCGCGATTTCATGTCGTACAAACAAGGCCGTCGCGCGCGGCTGCCACAGGCATTACTGGCCCGAGACAAACGTAGGAGCGAGCGCAGCTCGCGATGCGCCGCGCGGGCGGCGCTCGATCTCGTGGACGCTAAACATGTATCGGCGTAGACCTGCCCCCCCCTAGTCCAGTTGAGCCCGCCAAAACCGCCGCTGCCCCCGAACACCTTCAACCTCCCCCTGCCGCCCCAGCACCAACCGCAACGCCCCCTCCACCGCCGTATCATGTATCGTCACCCCATACCGCCGATAGCGCTCGACCACCTGTACATGCGGGTGCCCGAAGCTATTGTTGCGCCCCCGCGAAATCAGCACCCCGCGCGGCGCCGTGGCACGGATGAAGGCCTCGCTGGACGAGCTGCGGCTGCCATGGTGTGGCGACTGCAACCAGTCGACCCTCGGCGTCTCGGCTGCCGCCAGCCAGGCCCGTTCGGCACCGGCCTCCATATCCCCTGCCAGCAGCAAGCGCTCGCCCTGCGCCTCGACCATCAGCACGCACGAGCGGTCATTGCTGCTCTGTCCGTCGGCCCAACGCCATAGCGAAAATCGCACGCCATCCCAGTCCCATCGCTCGCCGCTGACACAAGGTTGCAACGGAACATCGTTCAGCGCTTCCCCACCGATTGTCCGCCGCACCGGCAGACCTCGCTGGATGGCGGCAGCGCCGCCCGCATGATCAGCATGGGCGTGGCTGACCAGCATCACGTCAAGGCCCGCCACCCCCAGCTTGCGCAGGGTCGGCAGCACCACCCGCTCGCCCAGGTCACTGTCACCCTTGGCCGGACCGGCATCGTAAAGCAGGTTGTGGTGGCGCGTGCGCAACAGCACTGCCAGCCCTTGACCGACGTCCAGTTGCCAGACTTCGACCTGCCCAAGCGGCACCGGCTCCCTCGGCACCCACAGGGCCAACAGCATCACGCCCCCCAACCCACGCAACGGCACGCCCCGAGGCAGCAGCACCAACAGCGCCCCCACGCAAACCAGTAACCAGGCCCACACTGGCAATACCGCCGGCATCCACGCCGGGCGCTGTTGCGCCACCAACGCCAACCCTCGGAACAACAGGTCCAGCAGCCCGCCCGCCAGCCATAACAACGCCTCCCCTACCACGGGCAATGGCAGCAGCACCGTGCCCAGCAGCGCCAACGGCAACACCACCAGGCTGATCCACGGCACCGCTACCAGATTGGCCAACGGCGCACTCAAGCTCACCGGCAGGCCAGTGGCCAACAACACTGGCAGCAAACCGATAGCGATTACCCATTGCGCCCGCGTCCAGGCTTGCCAGGGCCGCCAGCCCCCTAGCCGGGCACTGAAGCAATAGAGAAGCGTGGCGACTGCGGTAAACGACAGCCAGAACCCCGGCAACAATGCCGCCAGCGGTTCGACTAGCAACACCACGACCAGCGCCAACAACAGCGGCAACAATGCACCGAGGTGACGAAAACGCAGACGCCAGAGCAGCACCACGGCCAGCATCAGGCAGGCACGCTGCACCGGCACGCCCCCACCGGCCAGCCAAGCGTAGGCCAGTGCTGCGGTCATGGCCAAGCCACACGCCCAGGGCAACCAGGGCAGCCGTGCAGGCCACCAACCCCAACGTGCCAGCCCGGCAACCAGGCCATACAGCAAACCGGCGACCAAGCCGATGTGCTGGCCAGAAATCACCAGCAGGTGCACCGTGCCGGTGGCCTGCAACGTCTGCCAGTCCTCCCGGGCCAGGCCCGCCCCATCACCTAGCACCAGCGCCACCAACGCCGCCGTTCGGCCATTGGCCTCGACTGCGAGCAAGCGCTGACGCAGCGCATCGCGCCAACCACCGGTTACTGGCGCCAGCAGCTGCCCCGCCTTGACTGTGCCCGTGGCACCCACCCGCCGTGCCAGCAGTTGCGCCTCGCGGTCTGGCCCATGCGGGTTCGACAGCCCGGCCGGGCGCTGCAGGGTCACGGCCAGCCGCCACTGCTCGCCCGCCCGCAGGGGCGGCCCACCGAACCAGCTCAGTTGCAGGCGCTGCGGCAGTTCGGCCCGCCGCGAGCGTGCCGCGTCCAGCTCGAAACGCACGCCTTGTGCCGTTCGGACCGGCAAGCCAACCACCCGCCCTTCCAGCCACACGGTGCGGCCATCCAGGCCGGCAGCCAGGCGATCATCAAGGGCCAGCTGAGCAGACCCGCAAGCCCAGCACAGGCCCAGCAGAAAGCAGCCCAACGGCCACACGCGGGTGAACAGACTGGCGACAGCGCAGGCCGCCAGCGCGATCAACCATCCGACCGATGGCAATGCGGGGAGAAAGCCCAGGCACAACAGCCCGAGCGCGAGCGCAAACATCCCTGTGCGCATGAGGTAGAGCTCCAGAAGGCAAATCACCCTCTGAGGCATAGCCCAATTGCCGGCAACCCTTGCTCAACAATTGTCACAAACTCTAAACGAGGCTGAATCAGAATCAGGGCATACTGCCTGGATAAACGCTCCGGGAGCCTACATGCCGCGCCGACTTTTCAAACGCTACATGCCGGACCCGACCAGCATTCGGGAACACAAGTCCTTACGTTTTTTCGGCAAGCTGCTGCACGACCCGAACCTTTGGCACCTGAACCGCCATTCGGTGGCACGGGCCATGGGTGTGGGCCTGTTTGCGGCGTTGATCCCGATGCCGGCGCAAATGCTGCTGGCCGCCGCGCTGGCCATTCCGGTGCGCGGTAACCTGCCGATTGCTGTCAGCCTGGTGTGGCTGACCAACCCACTGACCATGCCGCCGGTGTTCTTCGTCACCTACATGACCGGCGCCTGGCTGATGCAGGTGCCGCCGCGCACCCTGCCCGACGAGCTGACCTTCCAATGGATCACCGACCAGCTGTCGACGCTGTGGCAACCCTTCCTGCTCGGCTCGGTGGTGTGCGGCGTGGTGCTGGGCATCGCCGGCTACTTCGCCACCATGCTGTACTGGCGCTGGTGGGTGGGCCGGCAGTGGCGCCGTCGCCAATGCCGGTGCAAGGCCTCAGGCCCGCATCCCGCGGCCGCTGACCAGCAAGCGAACGCACACCCCATAGAGCACTGCAGTGGCGACCAGCATGAAGGTGATCGCCGTGCCAATGCTGATATCCGACACCCCTAGAATGCCGTAGCGGAACGAGTTGACCATGTGCAGCACCGGGTTGGCCAGTGACACGGTCTGCCAGAATGGCGGCAGCAGGTTGATCGAGTAGAACACCCCGCCCAGGTAGGTCAGCGGCGTCAGCACGAAGGTGGGGATGATCGAAATATCGTCGAAGTTGCGCGCAAACACCGCGTTGACGAAGCCCAGCAGCGAGAAGATGGTCGCCGTCAGCAGCACCACAACCATGGTCACGCCCAGGTGATGCACTTGCAGGTCGGTGAAGAACATCGACAGGAGGGTCACGATCACCCCCACCGCCAGCCCGCGCAGCACGCCACCCAGCACGTAGCCCACGAGGATGGTGTGCGGCGATACCGGCGACACCATCAGTTCCTCGATCGAGCGCTGGAACTTGCTGCCGAAGAAGCTCGACACCACGTTGCCGTAGGAGTTGGTGATCACCGACATCATGATCAGCCCCGGCACGATGTACTGCATGTAGGTAAAGCCGCCCATGTCGCCGATCTGCCGGCCGATCAGGTTACCGAAGATGACGAAGTACAGCACCATGGTGATGGCTGGCGGCAGCAAGGTTTGCGGCCAGATGCGCAGGAACCGCCGCACTTCGCGGTAGACGATGGTGTTCAGGGCGACCCAGTTGGTGCGCAGTTCCACACTCATACGGCCACCTTCGACAGGTTTTTCTCTACCAGGGACACAAACAGCTCCTCGAGTCGGTTGGTCTTGTTGCGCAGGCTCTGCACCTCGATGTTCTGCAAAGCCAACTGGCCGAACAGCGCGGTAATGCCGATGTCCTTTTCCACTTGCACCTCAAGGGTGTGCGGGGTCAGCAGCCGGCACGGGTAGCCTTGCAGCACCGGCGCGCTGGCCAGGTCCTGCTTGAGGTCGAGCACGAAGGTTTCGACATGCAGCTTGCCCAGCAACTGGCGCATGCTGGTGTTCTCGACGATGGTGCCGTGGTCGATGATGCCGATGTTACGGCACAGCTGCTCAGCCTCTTCCAGATAGTGGGTGGTGAGGATGATAGTGATGCCTTTCTGGTTAAGCTCGGTGAGGAAGCTCCACATCGAGCGGCGCAGTTCGATGTCCACACCTGCAGTCGGCTCGTCGAGGATCAGCAGGCGCGGCTCGTGGATCAGCGCGCGGGCAATCATCAAGCGGCGCTTCATGCCACCCGACAGCGAACGCGACTGCACATCCCGCTTGTCCCACAGCCCCAGCTGGGTCAGATACTGTTCGGCGCGTTCTTTGGCCACCTTGGGCGGGATGCCGTAGTAACCGGCCTGGGTCACGACGATGTCGAAGGTTTTCTCGAACTGGTTGAAGTTGAATTCCTGCGGCACCACGCCCAGGCAGCGCTTGAGCGCCGAAGGCTCGCGGTCCAGGTCATGGCCGAACACATTGACCGTGCCGCTGGTTTTGTTCACCAAAGTGGACAGGATGCCGATGGTGGTGGATTTACCGGCGCCGTTAGGGCCGAGCAAGGCGAAGAAGTCGCCTTCGGCAACATCAAGGTCGATGCCTTTGAGGGCCTGGAAGCCGTTACCGTAGGTCTTGGTGAGCTGTCGGATGGACAGGGCGGAACTCATAGCGGGTCACTTACCGAGGAAAAAGGTGCAGGACACGCCAGGTAAAGTCACTGGCGCAGTGAGTGCGGCCATGGTGCAAGGCCAGGCCGCACAAGTACAGTCACATCTATTGATAATGACTATCGAAGCAGGGTCAGGTGAGCGCGGTCATCACCGCAGCCTGGTAAGCCGGGCGCTGCTTGAGGCGTTCATACCAGGCTTCCAGGTGATACATGGCCGGGCGCTCGATGGGCATTTCGAACCAGGCGTAGATGAAGCTACCCAGTGGGATGTCGCCCATGCCGATCTGGTCACCGGACAGGTAAGGCTGATTGGCCAGGGTTTCGTCGGCGATGGCCAGCAACTGAGCGCACTGCTTGTGCGCGGCGTTGATCGCCACCCAGTCGCGCTGGTCTTCCGGGGTGCGCAGCAGGCCCCAGAACAGCGGGCGGAACGGTGCGGCGAACGACGAGGTGGTCCAGTCCATCCACTTGTCAGCCAGGGCGCGCTGGCGTGGATCTTCCAGATACCAGCCCTGCTCGGCGCCATACTCGGCGCACAGGTAGCGGACGATGGTGTTGGACTCCCACAGGGTCAGGTCGCCGTCCTCAAGCATGGGCACCAGGCCATTGGGGTTGCGGGCGCGGTAATGCGGCTCGTTGACCACGCCGAAGGCGCCGCCGGCGTCGATGGATTCGAAGTCCAGACCCAGCTCCTGGGCAACCCACAGCGCCTTGCGCACATTGCTCGAATTCTTGCGGCCCCAGATTTTCAGCATGGCAACGTCCTTATGAAATGCGGAGGCTGCACAGTCTAACCCAGAGTTTTGTCGTCCGTACGGCCCTTTCGCGGGCACGCCCGCTCCCACAGGAATTGCGCATTTTTCGGGCTTGGCGCACTACCTGTGGGGGCAAAAAGAAGAAAGCGGCTCAGGCGGCCGGGGGGGCCTTGGAAAGCTGGACATGGCAATCGATACCGGCGCGCGAGGCTTTACCCTCTTTTTCCACAAGCGTGAGGCCCAGCCCTTCGCTGATGAAGTCGCCAACGGTGTAGGAATCCATCAGGTACTGAAATTCGGTACGGTCAAGCGAGGCGGGTTGATGGGTGGCTTTCAGTTTGATGTAGACCTTGCCCAAGCCCGTTCCCTGGCTCAACGTGATGGTGGTTGCAGAGGGAATATCGCTCATGGCGATTTTGCTAAATTCGCCGCTGACACTTTTGTCGACTGCCTCGCCGCTTCCCCAGTCTGGCAACGTCAGGCTTTGGCTTTCTCCAGTGCCGTTGACTTCCTTCCAGAAAATGACAGCGCCGTTCTGATACGGGGTGTTGTTGTTTTGCATGATGCGCACCTTAGATTGAAGCGTTATGTGGGTTTGAATTTAAAACAGCGAAAGCGCCTGCGCACCTAGCAGAATTGCCAGGTCGGGCCACGCGCAAACCTGCGGTGAAACTCCCGGCGCCACACCCTGTCACTGTTCTGAGCCGGTCGCTTACAGCGCAGCGTCTAAACTCTGTGACACGGCTCAAGCCCCTGATTCCAAGGAGGACCGATTATGTTGCTGTTGTGGTTGGTGGTACTGGTGATCGGCGCGGCATACCTCACGCACCGGCGCCTGGCGCCCTTGCAGATTCTGGGCATCACGGCAGCCTATGTGCTGCTGATGGGCATTTTCAGCCACGCCCCCGGCTGGCTGCTGACGCTGATAGGGCTCGTGCTGGCGCTTAAATTTGTCCTGGTGGCACTGCCTGAGTGGCGGCGCAAGGTGCTCACGGGCCCGGTGTTCAAGTGGTTCCAGCGCACCCTGCCGCCCATGTCACAAACCGAGCGCGAAGCCATTGATGCGGGCACCGTGTGGTGGGACGGCGAACTGTTCAGCGGCCGCCCCGACTGGCGCACCCTGCTTTCCTACCCGGCACCGAAGCTGACCGAAGAAGAGCAGGCCTTCATCGATGGCCCGACGGAAGAACTGTGCGCCATGGTCAGCGACTGGCAAATTGGCCAGGACATGGACCTCCCGCCTGAAGCGTGGGCGCACATCAAGCAGAATGGCTTCTTCGCGTTGATCATTCCCAAGCAATATGGCGGCAAAGGCTTCTCCGCCTACGCCCATTCACAGGTGGCCATGAAACTGGCCACCCGCAGCGGCGACCTGGCCTCCACGGTGATGGTGCCCAACTCGCTCGGCCCGGCCGAACTGCTGCTGCACTATGGCACCGATGAACAACGCGACCACTACCTGCCACGTTTGGCCCGTGGCGAAGACATCCCCTGCTTCGCCCTCACAGGCCCGTTGGCTGGCTCCGACGCAGGGGCCATGCCGGACACCGGGGTAATCTGCAAAGGGCAATGGAACGGCGAAGAGGTCATCGGTTTACGCCTTGACTGGGAAAAGCGCTACATCACCCTGGGGCCGGTCGCTACCTTGCTGGGTCTGGCCTTCAAGGCCTATGACCCCGACCACCTGCTGGGCGAGAAAGAAGAACTGGGCATCAGCCTGGCACTGATCCCCACCGATACCCCGGGGGTAGACATCGGCAAACGCCACCTGCCGCTGGGCGCCGCCTTCATGAATGGCCCCAACAGCGGCAAGGACGTGTTCGTGCCGCTGGACTTCCTGATCGGCGGGCAGGCCATGCTCGGCAAGGGCTGGATGATGCTGATGAACTGCCTGTCGGTCGGCCGTTCCATCTCCCTGCCAGCGGTAGGCACCGGTGCTGCCAAGTACACCAGCCTGGTTACCGGGCAGTACGCCAACATTCGTGAGCAGTTCAACGTCCCGCTGGCAGCCTTCGAAGGCATCCAGGAATCGCTGGGACGTATTGGCGGCAATGCCTGGCTGATGGACAGCGCACGCCTGCTGACGGCCAAGGCTGTCGACCTGGGCGAGAAACCTTCGGTGCTGTCGGCGATCCTCAAGTACCACCTTACCGAGCGCGGTCGCGAATGCATCCAGCACGCCATGGACGTACACGGCGGCAAGGGCATCATCATGGGCCCGAACAACTACCTGGGGCGTAACTGGCAAGGGGCGCCGATTTTCATCACCGTCGAGGGTGCGAACATACTCTCGCGCAACCTGATGATCTTCGGCCAGGGCGCCATTCGCTGCCACCCGTTCGTGCTCAAGGAAATGGCCCTGGCCGGCCGCGAGGACCGCGACCAGGCGCTGCGGGAGTTCGATGAGCTGTTGATGAAACACATCATGTTCACCGCCAGCAATGCGGCCAGCACGCTGGTGCTCAACCTGGGGCTGGGTCGCCTGGAAAACATGCCCGGCGATGCCCTGAGCCAAAGCTACTTCCGCGCCCTGAACCGCCAGGCTGCTGCCTTTGCCTTGCTGGCAGACCTGTCAATGATGCTGCTGGGCGGTGCCCTCAAGCGCCGTGAACGCCTGAGTGCCCGGCTAGGCGACGTGCTGAGCCACTTGTACTTGTCCAGCGCAGCGCTCAAGCGTTATCACGACCTGGGTTCAGCCGAGCATATGCAGCCACTGCTGCGCTGGGCCATGGAAGAAAGCCTGGCCCAGGCGGAAAAAGCCCTGGACCAGTTGCTCGACAACTTCCCGAACCGTTTCGTTGGCGGCGCGCTGCGGCTGCTGGTGTTCCCGTTCGGCCGCCGCCATACCGGGCCGAGCGATGAGCTGGATGCAGAAGTGGCGGCATTGATTGGCCGCAGCAAGGGTGACCCCGCGCTTGAAGAGCTGCTCGCCGGCTGCTTCAGGCCACAGGCCGATGGCGACCCGGTGGCAGCACTGCAACGGGCCTGCGACCTGCTGGAAGCAGCAGCACCTTTGCACAAGGTACTGCACCAGGCGATCAAAGAAGGCAAAGTGCACCCGGCACCTGGGCAGTCGGCAATCGAAGCGGCTGTGCAAAACGGCGTTTTACAGCCTGGCGAAGGGCAACGGCTGCAGGCGGCGGAGCAGGCACGCCGGGCAGTGATCGATGTAGATGCCTTCAACAAAGCGCAGTTGCTGCCAGTACAAGGCAAGGTACGCTGACCGTTGGTGGGGAGTGTGGCGCCATCGCCACCTTCCCCACCCGCTCGCCAACCGGCGTATACTCCGCCCCCGTTTCAATCACCCTGAGGACCGCCCCATGGCCAACCCCCACCTGGAATACCACCTGCAACTGCTGAACCACCTGCGCACCATCCTGGTGGCCCTGGGTGAAGCCGAGCAGGTACCGGAGGAAAGCCACACCCTGTTTCTCGAACGCTTCGACGAACTACTGGCCCTGCTTTCACAAAGCCCGCTGGAAAGCCAGTACCTGGGCCAGGACCTGATCTGCCAACTGATCCAGCGCTACCCGCAAATTGCTCACCTGGTACCCCGTGACCTGTTGTGGTTCTTCGCTGGAGACTGCCTGCATTTCATGCCCGACGAAGAGCTGGAGCTGTACCAGCAGCTGGAAGAGCGCCGTTACGAGGCTGAGCAGAAAGGCGAAGCGTTTGACTGGCATGCGCACAAAGCACAACTCGGTGCACCAAAGACCGAGCAGCGGCACTGACCTCATCGATGCCTGCGCGGCGCCCCTCTCTTTGAACAGTGTCGCAAAGCACACCTAAATCTCCGGTTTTTCCTACATCGCGATAGTTTCCAAGAAATTAGTATGCCCGACGCTCCCTCCCGTCCCCAAGGTGCCAGGCCAAGGGGGAGCGCTGCTCTGAACGCCTCGACGTTCGCAACTAAACCAAGGATATAGCGATGAAAAAAACATTCATGCTGCTTGCACTGGGCATTGCCAGTAACACCGCTTTCGCTGCCCCTGAAACCGGGCAAATCAGCTTTTACGGCACTGTCTATGCCGGTGGCACTTGCCCTATCGAAGTCGTCAACCCAGGTGGCTCGGTCATTCCACGCGTAACGCTGGGCAACTACACCACCAAATACTTTGCCGCTGCCGGTACTGCCACACCAGAGGTTGCGTTTGCCCTGCGCGTAACACCTGACGCCACCTGCACCATTCCTCCAAACAGCACTGCAAACGTTACCTTCAGCCCACTACACGGGCCGATCGGTTCCGATCTGTACGGGATCCAACGCGGCAGCGCAGACGGCCTGGGCCTGGCGATCAAAGACCGCACTCACGCCAAAATCGCGCCAGGCACCGCTTCGCTTGATTACGACCTGTACGAAACCGCCCCAACCGACATGATCTTCTACGCCAACTATGAATCTCACCTCCCTACCGTAAAGGAAGGTGTCGCAGAAGCTGAAGTCAGCTTTGTGGTAGCCCTGCCGTAATTGATGTACCAGGTGCGTTTGCGCATCTGGTGCAGCCTTAGATCTGCATGCCTTCGGTGTAACATCATGCCACTCTTTACCCGCTCCCTCATCACGCTGTACAGCTGTGCAATAGTGTTCGCTTGTAGCACCTCCCTCGCACAGGCAGCGCTGACCATCAGCCAAACCCGAATCATTCACGAAAGTGCCAAGCGCAGCTCATCGGTCGTCGCCGCCAACCCATCCAAGGCCACCTATGCCGCACAGGCGTGGGTGAACACCGAAGCCGACGACACCACAACGGCCGTACCGCTGATTGCCTCACCTAACCTGTTCCGGCTCGAACCCGCTAACGAACAGACGATACAGATCAACGCCATACCCAACGATCTGCCACAGGACCGCGAGTCCTTGTTCTACTTCAACCTGCAAGAAATTCCACAAGTCCAGGAAGGCGCCGCACAAAATGCGCTGACCTTTGCCCTGCGCACTCGCATCAAGGTCTTCTACCGTCCTTCCCAGCTCAAGGGGCGCCCGCACGACCACCTGCAAAACCTGGCCTGGTCGGTGCAAACACTGGAAGGCAAACCGCACCTGGTGGTAGACAACCCCTCCCCTTACTACTTCACCTTCAACCAGCTGACCCTGCGCAGCGCCAAGGGCAGCGAGAGAATCGATGCCAGAAAGATGGCCATCCCCATGGGCAGGCAAACCTACCCCCTCAAAACCTCAACCGTGCAGGAAGGTCTCAGGGTCGAGTTCACAACCATCAATGATCATGGCGGCCTGACGCCAGAGTTGTCCCGCCCGGTAAAACGCCTGTGACTGCACTCAAGCCCTGAGGGTCGGGCTATACCGGGGGAAATCGACCCATGTGCCACCACCGTCGAAGCTCACCTGTACCAGGAAGGTGAACGGCTCGTTACGCTTGAGGGTCGCAAGGTACGCCTTCGGCACGGTGACCTCTTTATTTGCGCCAATCCCCCGACTCACTTGCGCTGGGGTCAGCGGATGCGCGGTCAGCACAGCCTGAGGGGGAGCCTCCAGCCCACTCTGCAGCACCCCACCCACGCTGATATTGACCTGCTGCTCCACAGCAATGCCCCGCCATGTACCCAAGCTGACAGGCACACGTTCGGGTGCCGAACCCAGGCTGAAGCCGTTCGAATCGGCCCCCTCGAGCGCAAGCATGGGCAACCCGCTTTTACTGAACTCGGTCACTTTCAGATGGCTGACCGCGGAAGGAAACACATCGGCATCGTCTCTGACTTCATAGCGCACCACCAACGTCTTTTTCGCGTATGCCAACACATGCTTCTCGGGAATCGCATAAGCGCGCTCGGTCCCCGGATGGACCTCGGAGGTTGTGTAATAGCCATAATCTTCAGGCTCACCCCAAATGACTGTAACCGTTTCATCTGGAAACCACTGCGCCGACATCGGCACCGCGACCAACAACGGTTCAATGTAGTCATCCAGCTTCAGCGCAAGGTCACCGCTTGCTCCGGTTGCCTGGGCAATTTCCACCCAGTCGAACTGGCGCGGTGCCGGTTGCGCCCTGACGTCCAGCTCCAGCGACCTCGCCAGATTGCTCAGGTTGCCGGCCCGATCCTCGATTTCGTAATACGCGTAGCGCACCCCGTCACCTGACTGGCGAATCATTTCACCCTGGAAGTCGATATGAATCGGCAGCAACACGTCGTTCTGGGTCAATGTCAGGCTGCCCACCTGCTCGGAATCATCAGGTTTGTCCCCCCAATACACTGTAATGACATCGCCCACGGCAGGGCTGTCGTAAGTCGGTACCCGGGTGCGTAGCCGGTCAGCGTGCCGCTCCAGGTATCGGGCCGTAAGGCCATCGCGCTCAACTTCATCGGGGTCTTCGACAAGCTCAAGCCTGCCACGCCCCCCGCCCGGCACAGGCGCTGTCTTGTCGATAAGCACTGAAAGCTCATCAGAAACAGTGCTTTCCTCGTTACCCAGGGTCACCTGATACATCAGGGTGTGGCGCCCCTCCCCCAGCAGCGCCACGGGCACCTCCAGCTCAAGGTCCGCGGGTTGCACTGGCGTGGTCCACGTCTTGTCAACGAACGGCTGCCCATCCCACTTCACGACCAGTCGCTCAGGCCCCTCATCACTGGGGTCCGAAACCAGCCACATGGGGATGCTGATGGGCAAAGGCCTGCGTGTAGCCCTCACGGGCAGCAGGTTGTGCTCACCGCCGTCGATATCGGGCAGCAGATCGGTCACCGTCACTGGCTTAAGCGCCTGCGGCGCTTCGCGCATTGCCCCCTCCTTCAATGGCCTGCTGAAAAAACCCAGGAAGCCGCGCAGAAATTTACCAGGCACCTGCATCTTCATTTCTCCAATAAAAAAGGAAGACCGAGGTCTTCCTTATTGGCATGCTCACCAGCTGTAACGCAGCCCCAGGTTTACCCCCCAAGGTTGGTCGATGTGTTCGCCAGCGCTGTAGTCGACATCGGCATGCACCTGCAGCCGCTCGGCCACCGAAACTGCCACCCCAACCCCCAGCTCGGCACGTGACCCGGACAAATCGTTATCGAATCGATGGCCATTGACCTTGACCTGGTTGTTGTTGATGAACTCATGGGCATAGGCTGCACGTACGTAGGGCTGAACCACCCGGGCATCACCCAGGTCAATGGTGCGCCCCAAGGTACTGCCGAGCTTGCCCAGCACGGAATGCACAGCGTCGCCCTCGGCTTGCAGGCCGTTGTCGAGCGTGTAGGCCTTGCCTTCGAACCGCGCCACCGACCATTGGGTATACGGCTCGATGAAATAGCCGTCATCCAGGGCGATATGCCGCCCCAACTCGGCCGACACACCCACGCCAACATTGCTGTAGTCGCCTTTGGTGTGACCATCATCACTCAGGGCTACCTTGGCATCGTTTTCAAAGCGGTTCAGCTTGACCACACCATCGAAGTAATACCCGCTCTGCGGGTCAAGCCAGGTGGTGTACAGGCCCAGGTAGTAGCTGTCCACGTCACCGGAGGTGCCCTGCGACAGGTCCAGGTCGGACCGGCTGTAACCCGCCAGCGCACCCACCAGCCATTGCCCATCACCGATCGGCAACGGGGCATCGGCGCCGAACGACACACCCTGCTGCACCTGCTTGTAGGCCACGCCGGAACTGGCCGCCACATCGAACTTGTTGCCGTAAGCGCGCACCCAGGCACCGGGCTGGCCGTCTTGCAAACGCAACTCACCCATCCGGCTGCGCAACGAAGCAAGCTCGCCATACCAGACAGTCGGCGCCGCGTTGAACAACGCCAGGGCCGACTGCGTACCTGGGCTGATCACTCTACGCGACCCATCGAGGTACCAGTCTTCACCGCGCTGAACCAGGCCATAGGAAAATGCCCCCAGGTCGACCCGGTCATTGACCAGCGAGAAGGTGGCATCACCACTCGCGGCATGCACCACATGGAGCTGGTTCTCTACCTGCGGGTCCTGGCCTGAGCTGCCGATCAGCAAGCTGTGGTTGCCGGTAGCCTGGCCGGTAACATCCAGGAAGTCCTTATCGCCGGTCGAGAAGTCTGCATGCATCACGAAGCTGCCGCTGCCCGACAGGTTTTCCACGGTCAGCCGGTGGTAGGCATCCGGCTGGCCGAACTGGACGTTGCCATCATCGAGGGCCAGGCTGCCGACACTGGCATCCTGGGTCATCACCCAGGTTGACTGGCCGTTGATGCCAAGGCTCGAAACACCGTCCAGATGGCCAGTAAGGCTCGACCGGTTGTCCAGTGCCAACGCGGCACTGGAGCCGTCCTCCACTTTGACGTCGCCGACCAGGTGCGAATTATCGACCGACAGGGTGGCCGACGATGTGTTACGCACCTCAAGCAACGTGCCATCGCTGCCCACCAGGCGCGACCCGTTGCCGACCTTGATACTTGCAGCCGCTGGCCCCGCAGCACTGCCGGCCACGACGATTGCCGCGCCCGCCTGCCCTTCGACCAGGGTATTTTGCAGGTCAATGTTTGCCTGCCCTGCCACCGCAGCGTCAGCATTGACCAAGATACCTTCCTGGGCACCGATGATCCGGCTATTCGCCACGTCCAGACGGCCGTTGAACATGCGCACACCCGAGCTGCCCTCCCCGGTCCCCTGCACCAGGCTATCGCGGATACTCAGCCGTGAATTGCTGGCAAGCGCTGCCCCGCCCACTTGGCCCGTTACCGTGCTGCCTACCAACTCGACCGTGGACCCCACCGTACCGGTACGTGCCAGCACAATCCCGCGCCCCTGGCTGACAATGGTACTGTCCGTGACCCTGGCCACGGCAGCGCTGCCCACCAGCAACGCATCGCCGGTGGCATTGAGGGTGCTGGCGCTGAACACCAGTGCCGAGCTGGGTCGCAACTGGATTTGCTGGGTGGTGGCACCGTTGGCGGTCAGCGTGGCGCCCGCCAGTACCTGGTAACTGTCCAGCGGTACCGCGGCATCAATGGTTTGGTCCCGCGAGACCGTCGTCAATGCCAATGCGCCTTCGCTCACCAGCCAGAGCGGTGTCAACGCCAGTGCAAGGGCACGCTTGCCTGCTTTTCCGAGGGGGGTGGAGTGTTTTTTCATGTGCGATCCTCGCCCAAGTCGAAATTGGAGTGGCTCTGATGTCTCAGATATTTCCGACAAGACTACACAGCACCTTCCTGTTGTGTTGTAGGAAAACCCCTACAACACAATAGGAAAATTCATCACCCGGCTATTGCCAGCTTTCATGAAAAATCACAGGCACCGCTAGGCTGATACATGGCCAGCACAATATCACCTCGCTTGGAAACAATGGTTTCGCTGCCGGCAGTGAAGCGATAAGTCACCCGCGCACGCGCTCGATAGAACAGCGGGTTATCAGGGTCGTAGGTGGGTGCAACGTGTTTATCGTAGGGGACTCGCCATATGAAACCCTCCAACGGCGCGTCCGGCCCAATACTTACCTTGAAGACTTCCCTCACGCCAGGCACTTCATCTTCACCTTGGCTTTCTTGCCCCCCCTTGACGGCCCACCAGGTAATTTCGACCTCGGTGATTGGCCCATATTTTTCATACTCACTCAGGTCAGGCACCACCAATTGCACTGCCCCGTTGTCAGCATGTGGCAGGCTGTTTTTGATCGACGTACAGTTCAGTTGGCCGTTGGCATTTTTCTCCAGAAAGTCCACCGGGTCCGCTGTAATTACAACGGCGCTTACCGCCACCGACGTGACGCCTGACTTGATAGGGTTATGCACGCCAGGTCGGCTAACCCAATAATGGATGGTCACCACCTTGTTGCCCTCGGCTTCTATAACGGACCAAGGCACAGGGAACTCACTTTCACCGTCGGTTTTGTTTTGTGCAGTAACGACATACGCCACTGCTTGCGCCTGGCTTCCCCAGTCGAGTGTCAAGATGTCGTCTTCTTCGATAAGGTCGCTCAAGACAATCTTGATGTCAGCGTCCAGGCCAGTATCGCCGCTGTCGAGTTCATCTTCATTACTGCTACTGCCGCGCCCATTGACATGGGCAAGTTCCAGGCCGGGGTGCACCTGCTCTGGCCAATCCGGGCCTGGCCAGCCGGGGTCGATGGAATCGAAGTTCACATAGACCTGTGTCTGCGCACCGCCAAGCTTGTGCGTACCTCGATACACGTCATAACGCACCGTGGTTTCTTCCGGCAGTGCCGTTCCGTCATACTCCTGCAGCAGTGTCGCACTGTCGACCTTAACCCTCACGTATTCAGCCGGTGCACTGCCCACCGGCTCCGCCAGCAGTTCGGCGGTTTTCCAGGTTACCCGTACCGTATCAGTGGCCTTCCAGTCTGCAAACAGCGGCACCCAGACCTCGACCCCCTCCAGGGCATCGCCCTGGTCAATCAGATAACTGTCCGCCGCTGTCGCCAACGGTACCACCGGGTCCCCGAAGACGGCAGGCAACTTGCCCAGCGCCACATCGATAGCCACATAGTCGGATATCTGGCTGATGTTGCCCGCCTTGTCCACCAGCACATAGACGGCAAACAGCCCACCATCGCCGGCTTGGCGAACAATGTCTTCCGGCACCTGCAAATGCTGCAGTTGCCCAGTGGTGAGCGCGGTCGCGACTTCTTGAATACCGCCAATTTCTTTTGGGACTTCTTTCAACCAGTACCATACGACCCGGTCACCTATCTGCCAATCCGGGTAGGCTGGCAACTCAAGGATGACATTGCCGTCCTGTGCAGCAAGGCTGTCGTCTGTCACCACCGGTACGGGAAGGAACTTGGCAGGCAATGTTCGGGCGTACGGGGGAACACGGTCAAAGCGCAGCGTCAGTGCGTCTGACCATTCTTCTTCCAGGCTATCGGACAGCACATAACTCCTGAGATAATGCACCCCTTCGGTACTCAGTGCGTCCAGTGAAATATCCAGCTTTACCGGATACGGGTTCTCAAGATCGTCATCAAAGTACCTGATGGTCTCCTCGTGGATGGTTTCGAACCCCACATTGTCACGCGAATGTTCAATCCTGAGAGTGTCCTCTTCCGTAAAAACCCAGGCAGGCACCTTAACAATGAAGTCAGGCCCGCCCGGCAAAATATAAACGTTCTTTACTGTCCCGTCGGCCTTGTCTGCAAATAGCTCGTCGTCAACGACGAGGTCTTTCAACTGACTGGGTTCCGTGTACGCACCCAATAGTTTTGCGCGATCAAGCCTGAATGCACCGCGTGCATCCCGCGAACACTTGCTCAGATCCTTCGAATGAGTCACACCCACCTCCAGGCATTAATGAAAGAACCGCGCCTTGGTCGCGCTACCGTTCATTCGACACCGCCCGAACGCAGCCGACAACTGGCATTTTTATCAGGTCACGCGTAATAAATACTGTTTCACATAGCCAGCCAGATCAGCGACCGTCATGCCATCTGCACCCGGTGCTCCCTTATTGCTGACCACACGCTGATACGCACGCTTGCCTCTGGCTAACACTCCCCCCTTGCCGGGTGTGTAGAGGACTTTCACCTCCAAGTCACTCGCTCGGCCACTACAGCCAAACGGGTTGCGCTACGCGCAACGCGCCATGCCTGGCGCACCCAAAAAAAGAGCCTGCACAAAGGCAGGCTCCAACACAGCTTCAATGTTCTAAATCAATCAGATAGCGCACTCAAACGGTCAAGCATCCTGCGACGCCAATCGGTCAAGGGGATCGTACCCATAGCTTGCCGTAATGCCTTGCGACGGCACATGCACCGTCTGCAGACGCCCCATCGGGTCGTAGGTCAATTCACGTTGCTGCTCATCCAGTATCAGGTTGCCATCAGGGTCGTATTTCAACTCGATCTCTTCCTGTCTGAGCACAACCTCTTGCTCTTCGCCGTCTGCTTCCGCCACCGCTACCCACTGCAGCGTAATGCCCATCAGTTGCACCGGATCGTGTTCGTTGGTGAATTGATACGTGGCATTCAGCCGGCCACCTTCGAAGTCAGTCCTGACCCGGGTAATGTTGTCTCGGCCATCGAAACGGAACAGCTGGCTGTCTATCTTGTTACCGTAGGGGTCAACGGGTACATACTCACTGACGCCCTCGCAGGTATACTTCGACAACCGCGCCCGGTCATCGTACTCGAAGGTTTCATGGCGTAATTTGTCGCCTTCCTGTTCTCCGGCCGTCAACGTCTTACTGTCAATGCCATCCACTTCGTTGTACGTCTGGGCCAACGTTTGTACTGCGTCACCAAAATCGAAACGCCGACGCACTTCGCGCTCGAAATCATCGTAGAACAGCTGCGTTTCCAGACAGCGCTGGCTGCCGTCCTCATCCACGGTTTCAGTGAGTATGCTGGCGGTCCTGCCCAGCTCGTCATAACGGAATGTACTGGTCACATTTTCCAGGCTGGTCTGATACAGCTGCCCAAGCGGGTTGTACTCATACGACTGGGTTTTGCCCAGTACATCGGTATACCCCAGCAAGCGGCCCTTCAAACTGTGTACATAGAACATCTCATGCGGTTGCGCCTCATCGTTGTGCTGGCGCCTTTCAACTTTCAGCTCGCCGGTACTGTAGTACTCACGCTCGAGCATTTCTTCATTCTCGGTACACTGCAACAGACGAGCATTGTGTTCGTCATAGGTATACGCCGCATTTTTGCCCAGGGTCTTGCGGCTTAATGGCTCCTCGCCCAACTGCGGCAGGTACTCATAGTCGATACGGTGGTCTGACGGTGTGATCACCGCTTCGGGCTGACGTTGCCCAATGCCGAACAGCATGGTGCGTTTACGCCCCCCAGTGACCGACTCGACCATGCGGTCCAGGCCATCGAAGGTTTGTGTACCCAGCACGTAATCGCCGCCATCGGTGCTATCGAGCACCTTGATCAAGGTTGGCAAATCAGCGGCGCTGTGCAGCGCATAATCACGGTGTACCACCGAACCATCAGCCAATGTCTGGTCCACCTGCCTGTCGAATTCGTCATAGGTGGTAGCCGTTTCAAAACCCCGCGCATCCACTTCCCGCACCGTGCGCCCCAAGCCATCGTAGAAGTAGCGGTGCAAACTCGCCCGGGCGCCTTTGCTGTCGAGGCGCTCGACATCGACAGGCGCATCGAACAGGTTCAGCCGAGTAATGGTGACGCCGGTAACTTGCCGACGGTCGATGGACTCTCGCCACTCCTTGTGTACCGGCCCCAGGCGATCCGGTAACCCCACCGGGTCGATCTCCGTGCACATGCGCACCTTGTCCGGGCCTATTTCCACGCGGCGCTGGCGCCAGTCGTCATACTCGTACAGGGTACGCAATGGCAAGTTCTTCAGCTCGAGCCAATCGTAATCGGTCTCCTCCACCAGGTTGCCCAGTTCGTCGTAGCGCGCGGTGTAACTGAGCCGTTCTTCTTCCCTGGCTTGTCGAGTACGGCCGAAGTCCGGATCCTGGCGCGTCACTCGTACCGCACGGTTCAGGCCGTCTACATAGCTCCAGCTTTTGACCCCCTTCACATCCGTCTGCATCTGCCAGGCCTGCTGGCCGTCGGACGACAAGTAGTAACTGTAGCTGCGCGATGCGCTGTATTTGCCTTTGGGGTCGACTGTTTCACGCGTGACGCGACGGAGTTCGTCATACGCGTAGGCAATCTGCACCTGGTTGTCGTCATAGTTGAGCAGTGGCTCGCCAATCAGTATCGAATGCTGCACGGTAATGACCTTTTGCGCATGTCGCTCGGCGTTGCCCTTGGCATTGATCAACTCACGCGCCGGCAGAGGCTCACCATGATCGAACCCCGTCACCGTTTCCTGAGTTTGTACGGCAGCGTGGCCGTCTACCGAAACTTCACTGTAGGCATATTCGGTAAGCGTTGCCTTGCCATTGAGCGTCAGGGTTTGCTCACGCGCACGGCCATGTTCAAGAGGGTTGAGTGGTTTGTCGTGGTAATGCGTCTCCAACGTCGACAGCACCGCACCGTCACGCACGCGAAGCTGCTCATGGCTACGCATTGACGCGCCGCGTGCATACCCGTCGTCATCCCGCGATGCAACCGTCTGATAGCGGTATTCACGCAGCAAGGTTTTGGCCCCGGCTTCGCCAGGCCCCGGGATGACCTCCTCGGTTTTGAGCAGGCGCACGAACGTGTCCGGGTCGTCCGCCGCCGGGTAGTACGACATCAGGGTCCGCTTGCCGTTGGCTTCGGTCTTCTCCACCAGGTTGCCATGCTGGTCGTAGCGGGTCATTTCCGACTGTTCCCGCGCCGTGCCGCCTGCCCCCTTGCGCCAGGAGGTCGTGGTCCTTTCGGCCAACTGGAAATTGTTGTCCAGGTCCTTGAATGGCCTGTTGCCCGTTGCCGGGTACTGCAAGGTCAGGGTTTCGATGCAGTCGTTCTGCGTGGTGACCTTATCGACCATCAAGTGGAAGCGGTTGAATGACGTCTTGACCGTGTAGACCGGGGTATCGCCTTTATAATGTGTGGCGGTACTGTCATAGAAATAGTCTGCGCCTGTGACTTTGTAGAGGTTGTCTTCACCGCTATCGTCAAAGGAAATACCCGTATTGTTGCCCAAGAAGTTATTCGAGCTGAATACGTAGTCGGTACGCATTTGTGGCTGGTTGGCCCCCGGGCTAACCAGGTGCCGCTCTACATGAGGCAGTGTCCTGCGCCCGGCGCCCGGCAGCGCGTGCCCCTCATCTTTGTAGAAAATTTCTTCGATGCCATTGACCGGTGTACGCATGCGTTCAATGCAGCGTACTTGGCCGATCTTTTTGTATTCGAATGCCCAACGACCTTTGTCGGCCGTCGGCAATACCACCTTGACCAGCTCACTGTTCTCGCGTTCCAGCGTATAGGTCACCTGCGCCGCCGAGCCAGGGTTGAGCGTAATCAGTACCCGGCTGAGGTTGGCGTAATTGATTTCCAGCAGTTTTCGCTTGCTGTCATCTTCGACTGATGCCAGGCACGGCACACGCTTGGCTGGAATACCCGGCATCGGAGAGGGCACATCCACCTGCTGATAAGTCAGGGTAATGCCATCCCCGGTCGGCGTCAGCACCCTGACAGGCAGTGCCACCTTCTTGCTGTTGGGTTGCCCCTGCTCGGTAACATCGTGCAAACCAAGAACTTCGATCATCAAAGACTTGTGCGCCACGCGATACAGCGTGGTGGCACCAGCAGAAATGTTCTCGAAGTGGAAACTGTCGATCTTGCGCTCCGGTATGACCGGCTGCGTACCTGGGCCATTGTCGAATACCTTGAAACGCTCACCGCTGTGCAAGCTTAGCATCTGGCTTTGCGGGTCATACTCGCTCAGGTTCAAGCGCCATCCAGCACCAAAGCCTGAGTCCTCAGGGTTCATCGGGTTGAAGCCGATGTGCAAAGGCAAGTTGGGGCCGCTTAACCGGTTGGCCACCAGTTCGGGCAGCGCGAGCGATACATTGTATTGCCCCGTTCGGGGGTCGACCCCCCCTTGAACGAAGCTCATGAAATTAAATGCATTGGAATGGACTAACGAATTTGTCGTCATTAGACTGCACCTGTCAGGAGAAGAGGGCTGCCCTTTGAAGGGCAGCCACCATTATTGGAACTTCCAGTGCAGGAAGTTTCGGGCATCTACCGGGCTGATCGAGTTATCGTCCAGTCTTCTACCCCAGTGGATGGACAGCGCCGCTTGCGTTCCGTAGTTATCGATCAAGGTAAACTTCAATGGCTGGCTCAGCTGTTCACGCCACTTGATGCCCTGCTGGTCGTACCAGAACTTCATGTCCGGGACCCGTTCAAGCGCCACGAGCAACGTGCCGGCGCTAAAGTGCCCCTGTACAAGGTCCCGCTTCAACGGTGTACCCGCGTGCTGCGACGCCAACAGTTCCATTTCGGCCTGATACTCGATACGCCGCTCAGCGGTTCGCCCCGGCAGCTCGCGCGGCACATAGGCAACACCCACATAACTGGTGAACGTTTCGTCGAGCAACTCGCTTTCATATTCCAAAACAGAAACATGATCGAAGCGCACATCGACGAAGCGTCGCTGCCCCCTGGCACGCAATGTCCAGTAGTGCGTGGTGAACTGCCAGTAATTGTGGCCATCGATAACGCGCCCCCCCGAATCGAGCACATCGAACCCGTTTTTCTGGGCCACGCGCACGCCAGTGAACGGTTCCAGGTCGGCGATATCCAGTTGCTTGGGTGGCAGCCCACCCAGTTCTACCTCACCGTCGGCATTAGGGCTTTCTACGAAAGAGTCGTGCCAGGCGTTACGGTGGCTTTGAAACTTGGCCCGAATCCAACGTACTTCCGCCTCGGTGGTTTGAAGGTAAACCGTGACAATGCGCAACGCCTCTTCCTTACCTTTTACTCCCGCCCCCTTCGACTGCTCTTTGCGCGCTTGCACGTCTTGCGCCTCTTGCGCAGGCACCCGTGCTTCGCCCGCCGGCAAGTAGTCGAAGCGGTTGCGAAACTTGCTGGCGGCCCATTTTTTTCCGCCCGGTACGATCGCCTCGGTGTCAGCGGGCAGCCATTCGATCAAGGTGCCATCCCGATGGGTAAGCTGCAGGGTGGCCAACTCTGCATCGCTTACCGGTTCATACGTGTCGCCATCCTCGCCGGTAAAAGGCTTGGTCTCGATATGAATATCGATAGCCACTTGTTGCCGGCCATTCGCCCAGGCCTTTTTCCTCGTCGTGTCGTTAAGAAAGAGCTTGAATTGACTCAAGGCCAACCAGCGCTGCGAACCGACAAAGTTGTTACGGTAGGCAACGGCATTGTGTTCGACCACTGCAAGCCCCGCCCGGCCGCTAAACACACCCACCACCACACTGACCTGCCCGGTACTCGCCTCCGGCGCCGTGTAATGCCCGTCTACCAGTTCGCCTTCCCCGTACAACTCCCACACGGTGCTCTGCACCGCAGGTCGGTCGCCCCAAGACACATCCGGCGCCTGCCCGGCGAGTGATTCGGTCAGGGTAAACTGCTGGCCATCTGAAGCAGCCATGTTCGGCACATGGAAGGGTGCGAGCTGCAACGGTGCGGGCATGGACAGAATGATCACCGTCGCATATCCACTGTTGCCCTCCCAGTTGGTCACCTTGATCCGTTGCAGGCGAATAGGCGGGTTATTCGTAGGCTCAGTCGGTGTAAAGATAGCGTGCGGTGTTTCGGAATCACCTTCAGGGTCTCCCACGACGCTGCCGAACTCACCGCCATCGAGCGCCCACTCCAGCGGGCCACCTTGCGACGCGGTCAGCCGAACGGGCCCATCGCCTTTGCCCCAGATGATCACCCGTGGTGAAATCATCAGGTCTTCGCTGCTTGCGACCACCAACGACGACTTGCTCGCCCCTTCCTGGGCATTGGCAAAATGCGCCTTGACGTTGACCAGGCGCTGCCGACGCCGGAACGTTTTCGCTGCAGGGGCATGGTATTGGCCGGCTTCGATGCTGCCAGAGTCGAGCGGGGTGTTCACATCGAGTGCGGTCCACGCTTTTACGGAGGGCGTCACGACCGTAAAGGCGGCGCTTTTGTCCGCAGCCACTTTGCCCAGGGGCGGTTGCGGCTGGCGAGAAGCGGCAGAAGCGGCGACGTCGCCGAAAACGATCATGTCATGCGGGTTGTGTTCCTCTTGCTCCAGCACCACCCGATAAGCATCGGGCAGCACCAGTTGCTCCAGTGCGACATTGGTGCGACCCTTTGCAATCGGTGCACGCTCTCGGCTGATCAGCAGCGCGCTGGCGTAGTTATCGTTGCCATTCTTGCGGGGCAGCAGGTAGGGCAAGGGGCTGCCAGGCTGGCCAACCTCCCGGCCACCAACCAGTTGCATCAGCACCAGCAGCGCCCCGTCGTCTTCTGGCGATGAGCCGCCACCGGCCCCCTCAGGGGCTTGCTGTGCCACTACCTGGATGCGCCGGGTAGCCAAGGCGTTATGGCCGGAAATGTCGAACTCCAGCACCGCCAAGGGGTTGCTCATTACCCACTCGGGCTTGAGCTGTTCGAGCAGGAATTCTCCCATCCTGACGGCGGCAGTGCTGTTGCCACCCAGCGTGCAACGGGGCTCACTGGCTTCGGTAAGGTCGAGCAAGACCTGGTACTTGTCGAGGTAGGCGTGCGGCTGCACTTTCAAACGACCATACACCTCGAAGCGATAGCCCATGCCCATTTCCAGCACGTGGCTCCTTCGAAATTGCTCGGTGTTACCTGGCAGCACCGTGGACGACACGCACTCCCCGGTGAGCAGTTCCATGCTGACCCTGACCTGCCCCGAAACGCCCAGAGCACCTTTGAAAGACAGCTGAGGCGGGCCTAGCGTCAGTTGCGTGAACGCCACCTTTTCGGTCCTTACGGCCGGCTCGATGAAATATTCACCGTCGATGGCAAGTAACCCGCCACGCTGGTCGAACTGTTCGACGAAAGTTCTCTGCAACCCCTCATTGAGAACATCACGGCCCAATGCCAGCACCGCGCCGCTACCGCGCGTGCTGTCGCCTTTTTTCAGTTCATCGAGGAGTGCCTGCTTGGTGTTAGTAGACATGATCAAGCCCCTGTCACGTTGAGGCTGCTGAAGGCTTTTTTCACGGCTTCCATCGACTCGATCTGCTCGGCGGTGTACTCGACCCGCTCGGCCTGGGTGGGCTGCAAGGCTTTGCTCATCTCTTCGAAGGCCAACGCATCTTCGAAGGTGTATGGCATAGGCACAACAACGTAATTCCACGCAAAGCTATCAAGGCCTACACCGGCAATGATGACCGAATTACCCTCGTCCGCCGCTGGATGGTAGGTACCCTTTGCTTCATCGAGCGTGCCTTTACCCTTGGCCACGAACCATTTGGTCTTTTCAGGTGGCAGATCCGTCGGGTCGCCGCCCCAGCCCTGCACAGCCAGCACCAGCTTCAGTGCCGTACCGTCCTTGGTCATTTTCAAGGTTGCTGCAGTCGGGGACCAAACTACGGTGATATCGATGGTCTCCGTGCGACCAGCAGCGGAAACATGGACCTGGTCCAGTTGCATGAGCGATCCCAACACCGGCCCTTGTTCAGGATTCTTTTTCGGGGCTACATACACTTTTACAATCTTGTCATCCGGAATATTCAGCTCCTTACGGTCGTCAGCCGTGGGGTCACGCAGTTCGCCTTTGAAGCCGTCACCCTTGGTCCAAGTCAAGCTCGCGCCAACGCTGCCGCCCTCCAGAACGTAACGCTCTGAAGTTTCAGTGGAATAAAGCGCATTGAGCAACTGCGGCCTTACCGCTACAGGCTTGGGCACCACGGTGAACAATGCGCTGCTGCTGTTTTCGCCCACGGTTGCAGTAATGATGACCTGGCGGAACGTACCGGCGATTTTCTCTGCTTTGGGAGCCTTGTATACGCTGTTGACGACTTCGCCCAGGTTTTCAGGCCCCACAGGTTTTTCGGGATCATCCGGGCGCGCGCTCACCGCCCATGTTACCTCCTGCCCTGCCGGGGGGGCGGGCGTGAGCGTGAGCTCTTGTGTATTCTCCGCAGAGAGTGTTAATTCAATTGGGTCGATCGCGAAGGCGGTAAGGGCGGGAGCCAAATCACCCAGTAGCATGACCTCGCCGGGACACGAAAAAGTGTCGGGCATAGAGCGGTGACCGTTGCGGAAGAGCAGACTATTCAGGCGCCAGTAATCAATAGTTTCCACTTTCCCTGTAATGCTCCTCACAACATCCCCGACGTAATTTTTAAAGCTTTCTATAAAAGGCTCAAGACCTTCGTCCAAATATTGATCTTTCTCACCGGTTTGGACGTAAAAATTGGCATCGACTTTCACCTCCCCCTCAACGGCCAGCTCCAATACACTACCTTCAATCATTTTTGCCGACAGGGCGAATTCTGCACCCCCTCTCATATTAAAATTATATGAACCCCTGGACCAGTGCTCACCGGCTCTGACACCAAAACTCGCTGCACCCGCCACACCATCATACTCCCATTTACCCATTACCCCACGTTCACCAGCCGTAAACGAGAGCACCCCACCAGCAAAAAGAACGTCTATGTGATAGTAAAATCTAGGTTCACTTATAATACTGTACCCACCCTCAACCCTAAACCCTCCCCCCTTAGCACCAATCACAAACCCATCACTATCTTCAACATACGTGACAGGAGCTGGAACGTAGTAACCACTACGAATCTTGTAGAACAATTCTGTCAAAGCGCTTGCCGCATACGCGTAACTGCTCATTACAATCCCTGCCGAATATACCCCCCCCGACTCACGCGAGGGCAACAAATACGGCATTAGCTTATCTTCATCCGGAAAGTCTCCATTTTCAGCACCATTGAACGCTACCCCAACAATAATGGCACCCTCTTCCAACTCTGCCTGATTAGTACTGGGCACCGCTTTACCCGCTCTGGCCAAGGAGTGCGTGCGCAGCCTGAACGTTGTCGGACTCAGGTTTCCCTCCATCGGTTCCAACCTGCTCAACTCCCAAGTCTGCTCACCCCGCCCTGGGTCCTTAAACCTATCCTGTATAAGCTGCCCCAGTTTTGTATTCAGCTCTTTCCACTGGCTCACCTCAAAGTAATAGCTGTTACTTTGCGACAGGTCCAGATACACGCGACCATCTTCATCAACTACCCCGCCTGCACCATCGTTGAGCTTTATATTCATCTTGACGCGTGGCGCGGTCAGCGGGTCCAGATGCGATATACCGACCAGCGTCGGCAACTCCGCCCCGGGTACGCGGCTCCACTCGGTCAACTTGCCGCCGATCACAGGAATACTCAAGGCGGCCATGGAGCCCCCTATGTTCGAGTTCTCAAACGACAGCACCGGTGTACCAAAAGCAAAGTTTTCCAACCGTGAATACTTGCCGGTCTCGGTTTCCAACTCATCTGAAATGGGTTCGATCCAGGCTCCACTGTCCGACCGCAGGATATGTTCCTGCATCAGCAAAAGATTGGCTTTTTGACGGTCATAGATCAAAAATGCGCCCCAGCCGCGGGTGCGCGGAGCCTCTGCCATGTAAGTGTAAAGTTCAGAAAAAGTTGGTCTGGTCATGATCATTCTCCAGTAACGTGGGTGCACGGCCACCTAGGGCCCTGCAGATGAAAAAAAGTCAACAATGAAAATTACGGGTTGAGCGGATATGACTGCGACCTGAACTTCAAAAAGAACTCCCCGCCGTTGAAGCTCACCCGGGCATACAACGTAAAACGCTCGCCCACTTTCAACTTCATGAATTCCGACCTGGGCAGCATTTCACCCACACCGGTGCGTGCTTCGTCGGCCGTCACTGGCTTCGCATCCCTGACCGTAAAGCTCACAGGGTTGTTTTGCAGGTCTACCCCTTCCATCACAATCGTCAGCAGTTGCCCGGGTGCAATGAACATCCAGGTGCCCATCTGCAACCTGGCCCCCGCTGCTGGTAACTGACTGAGGTACACCGGGCCATCGGGCAAGTCGACGGTCGGCAATGTCGCGTTATCCAGTGGTTTGATACGCAACTTGTAAGGCGGCGAGTCGGTGTAGTTGTCTTCATCCCTCACCAGCCTGAAGAACACATTAAAACGAACACTGACATCTACAGGCGAACGCCCCATGTTGGCGGGTACATACGCGGGCGGAATCAGGAAGCGCAACGGCTTATCAGGGGAAACCGGTGCTTTCGCCACATATTCGCCAAGCGCGGTAGCGCCAGACCAGTGCACATGCAGCTCCTCACCCGGCAGCACATTACCGGCAGGCACATTGATATACACACCCGAAGTGGACAGATCAGCCAATATGTTGCCGCTGTCGGCTGCGCCGTCGCCCGTGGCGCCTTCTACCACGGGCACTGGCAGGTCGCGTGCACTTTGCACGTCAACTTGCAGCACTTGCGAACGCAACCCCTCGCCCTCGCGGCCATACAAGTAGGAAACACTTACCGTGGTGCCTTGGCTTTTACTCAGGGCTTCTCGGCCGATCAGGAACGCTATCGAGTCGACAGCCCGCATGCTCGGGTCGACACGCGCCGATGGCATATACTGCAGGCCCCCGGCGCCAGGGACCGACCATAGCAGGGTCAGGTAGTCGGAGTCCGCGATGCCGGGGTAGGCAGGCAGCTTGACCAGCAGACCATTCGGCGATTTGTCCGGGTCCAGCGGGTCACCTTCGTTATACCCATCAATGGCGGGCTTGCTGAGGTAGCCAGGCAAACTGCCTTTGGAGTCAACGTCCAGCCGCTGCACCGGTGATTTAAGGCGCCCACCCACTGCGAACTCGATCTCGTAGGAGGCCAGTACATAGCCTGGGTCGATCCAGTCAAAGTAACTTTTAGGGACCACATCACTGATAGCGTCTTGCACGAAGTGTTTTTCCCCGACGGTGACGACTTTTTTCCAGGTGTCGTCGAGCGTGCCGTCTGGCTCGTAGCACGCTACCGTCAAGGTAACCTTGTCGTTCACCTGCATGGCCTGGTAGCGGGGCACCATCACACTCATCCCGCTGCTTGGCAACTGGTTGGGCTGAATGATCAGGCCATGGGAGTGAACCACTTGCAGGACTGACAATGCTTCAACTTGGCCTCGGGGCCTGATGCCTATGTAACTAAAAGTTCGAAGCGATTGAGCTTCGGGCCTGGGGCCGTCCGCCACGCGGGTATATGAATAAAATGCCTCGCCGCCTGCGGCGCCTGTAATATAGCTATTACCAATAACTACTTTCATACCATCGATCAAATCAGGTGCCTTGACAGTGAACGTCCCGGTAAAATCATACCCTTCACCCGCAGCACCTCGCCCCAGCCAGCGCACCAACACTTCATCGTCAACAGCCATACCGGTATAGTTGACCCAGGTCTCCAGGTCCTGACTGCCAAGTTGATCAAGATCAATCTCATTGAATGCCGTCAAACCCTCGATGGTGGGCGCCTCCAGGGTTTCACCTTCTCTTATTCGCTCATTCATATATAAAACTTCCAAAAAATTGGCGAACGCCTGCCGCTTGCACAAAGAATCCCGTGCACCCGTCAATTAAATAGATGATCGCGTTATGCCAGTGCCTGTTGCCCAGCTCGGTGATCTGCCAGCACATTTTTAGAACAGCCAACCTGCCCCCGCAACTGGCAAAAATAACAGGTAGCCCATACACCGCCTGCGGTGCCGGACGCGCGTACACCTAGTAGTTTTGCCAGGTGCGTGGGAGGGGCTTTTTTTTTAGGCTTCGCGGTAGACAGCTTGTCGTGGATGTCCACTGACCACGGCCAAAGGGCTTATTACGCCCCTGACGACACCCCATACAGGGCCATGCGCTGAACACAGGCTATTCAACGGCTACCGCCCCCCAGGAACCCGCACCATGGCAACTACATCGAATGCTTTCAATTTTTCCAGTTTCATGCAGAGCAGCGTCGACCCTCGAACGGGCCTGTACACGTTGTCCATTGCCCTTCCGGCGTTGAATGCCAACGACCATTGCGGCCCGGACCTGCCCTTGCAATTGAGCTTCAGCCCAATGAGCAATGAAAACAACGGGTTTGGCATTGGCTGGAACCTGAAACTCAGTAGTTTCAATACCACCACCGGGATGCTCTCACTGCACACTGGCGAATCGTTCAAAGTTGCAGACAATGGGCCTGGCAACGCACCCGTCATCGAAGAGCGGAAACTGGACAGTTTTCGTTTCAGCAACATCAGCAAAGGCAACAGAACACGTATTCGCACTGCCCATAAAGGCGGCCTTGTTGAAATACTTGAGCCCCAGGCAAATGACGCGACTACCGCTGTACCTGTTCGGGTAATGGGCGCCGCGGGCCATGGCGTGACTCTCGGCTACGACACAACCCGCAGCAAGGCACGGCTGCAATCCATCGTCGATGACACTGGCCGCTTGCTGCTTGAAATAAAATACCCCACCGATTTCCGCGCAGAGTTCACGGTCAACCCAACCACACGCAACCCGGCCACATACCTGCTCGACCTGGAAAATAACCAACTCAAAAGAATCACATTGCCCACTTCCAGTGATGAATACTGGGAAATGAAGTACAAGATTTTCGACACACTGCCTTTTCTGATCAGTGTCGAAAACCCCGACAAAGGCATAGACACAATCAGTTACCACGAAGGCAACGCGGGCCATAAATACCCAGGTATTCAGCGGTACCTGCCTTCGGTCGATGAACACTGGGTCAAGCCTGATGTGCGCGATAGCAGCACGCACATACTGACCAAATACACGTACTCCACCAATAACTTTTTGGGCAACGGCACCGGCTTGGTTTACGGCAATGAAGACGGTACGGACCAACTCTACCGGTTTACCGGCCATACCTTTGAATACGCCTCTACCGCCGAGCATTACCGGGATGGCGAACGCTACCGAACGGTCGTGAGTACGTTCAACCGTTTCCATTTGATGACGTCCCAGGCCACCACGGACAACGGCTGCGTCGAAACCGTCACCACGAAGTACCACGAAAAGGAAAACTTGCCGTTCAAGGACCAGCCTGCGTACTTCCAGCTTCCTGCTACCGTGACCAAATCCTGGGCGATGGAGGGTGACCCAACGGTCGGCGACGAGGAAATCACGACGACCACCTACGACGACTATGGCAACTTGCTGACCGAGGTTAAACCTGACGGCACACGCATGGTACGTACCTACTACCCTGGTACGGATGACCCGGAAGGCTTCGAACGCAACCTCAAGTCCGTCACCATCTACCCTGCCGCCCCGTCCAGCCCGAACGAACCGCTGGCGCAGACCCTGAGCAGTGAATACACCTATGCCAGCCTGCCCCCGCTGCCACAAGACCCCGACTGGAAGATGCAGGCCTGGCTGTCCCTGGAGCAGGAGGACATGTTCGAGGGCGTGGGTACCGGGCGCAAGTTGCTGAACCGCAAAGTGCGCCGCTACCTGAATAAAACCGACAACCCGTTCCTGCACGGCCGGGTTGACCAACAAGAGTTGCAGGTCAACGGGTTCACGACCACCAGCAGATGGAAGTACGAAAAGGTCAATGATGACGCGGGCCAGCTCACCTGGAGCCGCAGCACCGAAACCTTCACTGACCATACCCGTACGCTGGAAAAGAAAACGGCCACCACCTACTCCCTGCATAACGGCCAGGTGGTGCTGGAGCACGATGCCAATGGCATATTCACGCGCTATGACCACGATGTGCTGGGCCGCGTCACCTCGGAAACCGCCAGCCCCGGCACCGCTTTCGCCACGACCCGTACTACCGCCTACAAGCTGCTTGACGATGACGGGCGTAAACGCGCCTGCGAAGAGGTTACCGACAGCAAGGGCGTGATCACCCGCACCGTATTCGATGGTAGCCGCCGCCCGGTCAGGCAGGAGCGTGAAGCCAAGGATGCGGTCACCGGGAAGATTGTCAAACGCACGGTTGCCGAGCTGAAATATGACTCGGCTGGCCGCCTGGAGCGTGAAACCAGCTATGACTACCTGCCGGCCAAAGACGATGCAGCAGAGCCCCGTGTGCTCAAATTGCAGTCATCCTACCGCTACGACAGCTGGGGCCAACGCTGCGAAACGGTGCGCCCCGATGGCATCCGGGAATGTGTCGAAACCTCGCCGCTGGAACCTGGTGGCCAGCGGGTGACCCGCTGGATCGAGAGCCCGAACAAGCCAGAGCAGAGGCTGCAACAGACTGTCAGCAAACTTAACCGCTTCTACAAGCCGGTTCATGAGTACCGTCTGCTGGAGGAGGAGGTAGACACCCCTGAGGGGGGCAAGAAACGCGTTGCCCGCCAGGCTGGCCGCACAGACTACACCTATGACGGCCTAGGCCGCTGCCTGAGCCGTACCGAGACGACTCAGGCCCCCGAAGGCAATAACCAGTCCATCCAGCGCACCAACCGGTTCACCTATGATGCCCTGGGGCGTATGGCCAGCAATGAGCGGCCAGACGGTGCCATCCTGTTGCGCACGTTCGCCCCTCACAGCATGGGCGAGCTGGTCACCGCACTGCATTTGAAAGCGCACAGCGATGCACCTGAACAGGTGCTGCACGAGCGCAAATTCGATGGGCTTGGCCGCGTCGAGCGCATGACCGTGGGTGCTCGGGTGGAGGCGTACACCTATCAAGGCACCACACACCTGGTCGACAAACGCACGCTCTTCAGCCTGGACACAACAACCAAAGGCACACGCAAGCGGATTATCGGTTATGAATACAAGCAGGAACTGACCGATCAGCCCAGCAAACTTGTTGCATCGCTCGAAGACGAGGACAGCCCCGCACACCTGAAGAGCCAACTGGTTGCAGACTTTGGCTATGACCCGAAAAGCGCGGAAATCACCGAAGCCAGTAATGCGCTGGGTAAACGCCGTTATGTATACACCGACCAGGGCGACCTGTGCGAAGAACACCTGACCGACACCGACGGTACGCCTTACAGCGCCACCTACCAGCAGTCCTGGCAAGGCCTGCCAACGCAGCACAAGCACAGCGATGGCCTGGCCCGTGATTACGATTATGACGAGCACGGCCGGCTCACGACGGTGACACAGGGCAAGGTGGTGTCGACACTGACCTACAACGAAGACACCGGTTTGCTGGAAACCACCGAGACCCGCGACACCACCCACCCCACCCCTGAGCAACAACCTGTCACCCTGTGCATTCAGGCCTACGATAGCCTGGGCAGGGAGACCCTCCGGACATTGAGCGTCAACGGCAAGGTGCGCACACTGGAACACGTGTGGCTGGACAACGACATGCTGCATTCGCGCACCCTTTGGCAAGGTGAGCAAAAACTGCGTGAGGAAACATTCGAGTATGACGACCTCGGTCGCCTGACCAAATACGATTGCCCCATCCAAACCGCGAGTGGCCGACAAATTACCAGCCAGCTGTTCAGGTTTGACGCTGTAGACAATATCGAGCGTTGCCGCACCACGTTCAGTGACGGCGAGCGGGACGACGCGAACTTCACCTACTGTGCTCACGACAGCTTCAGGCTGGAAAAGGTCACGCATACCCTGCCGCCTGAAGGTTGCCCGGCGGAGCAAACATTCAGCTACGACGAGCAGGGCAACATGCTCAACGATGAGCGTGGCAACGCGCTTTACTACGACAGCCTTGGCCGCCTGCACCAGGTACAGGATGCCAATGGCACGGTAACGGCGCAGTATGGCTATGACGGGCATGACCAGTTGCTGTATTCCGGTACTGGCGCGCACAAGGTACAGCGCCGCTATGAAGCGCATCGCCTGGACAGCCTTGTGGAAGACGGCCTGCTCACCGAGTACCTGCATGTTGGCGGCCAACCCCGGGCGCAGCAACAAGCCGGGGCCAGCACACTGCTGCTTACCGACCATGCCGGCAGCGTGAACACCGAGCACGATGCAGACGGCACCCGGCATGCCCACTATGCCCCTTATGGTGAACAACAGCCCGAGGACGCTGACCAGCAAATGCGCAGCCTGTTGGCGTTCAACGGCGAAGCCCGTGAGCGCGCCTTTGACTGGTACCTGCTGGGCAGTGGTTACCGGGCCTATAACCCAGGCTTGATGCGCTTCCACAGCCCCGACTCGTTACCGCCTGAAGAAGCCGGCCTCAACCCGTACACCTACGCCTTGGGCAACCCGGTTTACTGGCACGACCCAACTGGCCACCGCGCGGAGCCCGCAGCACGAGGCCGCCAGGCACCGCTGGAGCGCTTCAAGGAAGAAGAAAAGCCCAAGGTGCCCTGGTATGCCTGGCTTGGCGTCGCCGTCGCCGCAGCCATTTTCGTTGCATCGGCGATAGCCATGCCATGGTCGGCACCGGCTAGTATCGGCTTGACCACCAGCTATGTCATTGGCGTGGTCGGCGTGGCGGCCAACGGTGTTGCCCTGGGCATGCAGGCAGCAGCGACAGCGGTCATGTACAGCGACCCGGAACAGTCCAACCTGCTGTATCAGCTCAGCAATGCTTTCGCGGTTATCGGCATGTTTGCCGCCGGGTACGGCGCCGCTGCCACGAAAGCGGCGGTGAGGGCAGCGAAATCCGCAGCGCAGGGCGCGCAAGCGGCACCTGCGGTGGCAAACGCAGGTGGGAAGGTCATAGTTCAGAACATTAACTCGGAGTCGACCAACACAACCATTATCAATCAAATCAAAAAATTTACCGTTGCCCGCTCACGTCGCACGGTACGCCCGAGTACCGGCTACGCTCGTGCTGAGGCAACCCCACACAGCTCACCAGCCTTAACATCAACATCAACATCAACATCAACAAGCACTAGCCCCACGGTGCTTGAGCCGACAATGGCCAATGGCCCTGGACAAGTCCGTGAAGCGATAACGACAGTGAGTGAGACCTCCAGGGTGATTAACCAGTCAACCGGTGCGCCAGCAAGCCCATGGGGTCATTTCATTGTGGGTCGAAACAAAGGGCGAGATTACGGACCTGTAGGCACAGGACAGTTTGGCCCTCTCTAGAAACGCCGATACCCGAAGCCCGCCGCTAGAAGGCAGCGGGCTTCTTCACTGCAGCATCTTTGAATACAAAGCACGCCATACACCAGAATTTTCCGACATACCAAGCCTCGCCCTCCCGCTTACCCTGCCCCCCGCCTGTAAACCGTGACCCGGCAGCCAAACCTGCCCTGACACCCATCCATTTCCAGCACCAGGCGCCTACCACGAGCCTACCTGTGCATCGTCCGTAGACGCCGCCCAGGAAACGCTCATGCCCCAGCTCGAACGGCGCAGACTTTTGCCGTTGCGCCTGCGCCTCGCCCCGCTGCCGCCACTGCTTGGCAGTTGCCTGGCGCTGACCCTTGCCCACCCAGCCCTGGCCAACCAGGCCGACATCGCCTTCCAGCCCGGCTTCATGCGCCAAGCCCCTGGCCAGCCAGCCGACGCCGGAGCCTTGGCCCTGCAAAACCTTGCCGCCCAGACCCGCCTGCCGCCAGGGCGCTACCGGGTGCAGCTCACCCTTAACCTCAGCCCCCTGCACGAACAGGACATCGACTTCATCGAAGGCCCAGATGGCCAGGGTTTGCAGCCCTGCCTGACCAGCACGCTACTGCGCACCCTCGACCTGCGCGAACAGGCCCTGGATGCCCCCCTGCCTGACGACGACACCTGCCTCGACCTGGCGCAACGGGTGCCACACGCCAGCGTCGACTTCGACCCCGCGCAGTTGCGCCTGTCGCTGTCGATCCCGCAGATCGCCCTGCGCCAGGACCGTTCGGGCAGCGTGCCCGAGGCGCAATGGAGTAACGGCATCAACGCTGCCTTCATCAGCTACCAGGCCTCGGCACAGCACAGCAGCCAGCGTGGCCGGGGCAACCAAAGCAGCCAGGACCTGTACCTGGACAGCGGCATCAACCTGGGCGCCTGGCGCCTGCGCAGCAAGCAGGCGCTGCGCGACGAGGCCGACGGGGCACGCCACTGGACCCGCAGCGACACCTATGCACAGCGCGACCTGCCAGGCCTGCAGGCCAACATCACCTTGGGCGAAACCTTCACCAACAGCGACATGTTCCGCAGCGTACGCTTCACCGGTGCACGCGTGGCATCCGACACGGGCATGCTGCCCGATGCCATGCAGCATTACGCCCCAGTGATCCGCGGCGTGGCCCAGAGCCGCGCCAAGGTAGAAATCCTGCACAATGGCTATCCTATCTATTCCAGCTACGTGGCCCCCGGGCCCTACGCCATCGATGACCTCAGCGTAGGCTCTGGCCATGGCGAGCTGGAGGTGGTCATCACCGAGGCCGATGGCCAGGTCCGCCGTTTCACCCAACCCTATTCCAGCATGGGCACTCTGCTACGCGACGGTGTATGGCGCTACAGCGCGACCGTGGGCCGCTACGACGGGGCCGAGCAGCTCGACGACCCGCTGTTCTGGCAAGCCACACTGGCCCGAGGCGGTGCCTGGGATACCACCCTCTACGGCGGCCTGCTTTCCAGCGAATACTACAAGGCCAGCGTGCTGGGCCTGGCCCGCGACGTCGGCAATTTGGGGGCATTGTCGTTCGATGTGACCCGCTCTTCCACCGACCTGGGCGGTACACTGGGCGAACCCCAGGGCCACAGCTTTGCCCTGCGCTATGGCAAGAGCTTCCCCACCCGCACCAACCTGCGCTTTGCCGGCTACCGCTACTCGACCGAGGGCTACCGCGACTTCGACGAAGCCGTGCAACAGCGCAGCCATGCCAGCAGCTACCTGGGCAACCGGCGCAGCCGCCTGGAAGCTTCGGTGTACCAAACCGTGGGTGAGCGCAGCACGCTGAACCTGACGTTTTCCCAGGACACCTACTGGCAAACCAGCAACCAGCGCCGCCAGTACCAGCTGCAATACACCACCCGCGTAGGCAAAGTGTCGGTCAACCTGTTCGCCTCCCAGGCATTGAACTCGCAAAACGACGACAGCCGCATGTTCGGCCTGAGCCTCAGCGTGCCACTGGACTTCGGCCGACAGCACCAAGCCAGCTTCGACCTGCGCAACGACGGTGGCAAAACCAGCGAACGCGCCAGTTTGAGCGGCGGCTTGTTGGACAACCAGCTCAGCTACAGTACCTCGCTGAGCAACGACGGCCAGGGGCGCAGCAGTGGTGGGATGTCGGTCAATTACCAAGGCAGCCTGGCCAATGTCGGCATGGGTTACAACCAAGGCAGCGATTACCGCACCCTTTCGGTGAATGCCAGCGGCGCCATCATGCTGCATGGCGATGGCGTGGCACTCGGCAGCCAACTGGGCGAAACCATGGCCCTGGTACATGTGCCCGACGTGGCCGGCGTCGGTGTGCAGAACACCCCTTCGGCGCGCACCAATGCACAGGGTTATGCGCTGGTGCCGTACCTGCGCCCCTATCGCCTGAATGCACTGGTGCTGCAAACCGACGACCTGTCGCCGGAAGTGGTGATTGGCAACGCCAGCCAGCACGTGGTGCCGCGCCGGGGTGCGGTGGTCAAGGCCAGCTACACCGCCGAGCATGTGGCACGCCTGGTGCTGACCTTGCGCCAGGCCAACGGCCAACCCGTGCCGTTTGGCGCCCAGGTACTCGATGCCAACGGCCAGAGCCTGGGGGTGGTCGGCCAGGCCGGGCAGGCGCTGGTGTCCACCCGCACCACAGGCCCACAGGCCATACGTGTGCTGTGGGGCGACGCCAGCGATAACGCCTGCCCACTGATTATCGACCCGCAAGCACTTGCGCAAAACGGTGGCTACCGCCTGCAAACCCTGCACTGCCAACCGCCTCAGGCCAGCGGCCAGACCCGCCTGCCCGGCGACAATATCCAGGAAACGCTGTGATGACCGTGTTTACATTCACCCCCCGCCGCCGCATGCGGCTGGCCGCCTGCTGCCTGGCCCTGGGCCTTGGCGCTGGCAACGCGTACGCAAGCTGTAGCTTCTCGACGGGCGCCACCTACATGACCTTCGAGCGTGACATCGGGACATTCTGGGTACCCCGCGATGCTGCAGAGGGGACCGTGATCGGTACCAGTTCAATAACCAAAAGCAGCAATGAAGGCGCGATAGCCAGGTGCGTATGGGACCCCGCCAACCCCCCCAAGTCAACGCTCCCCAACACCGCGGCCATCTTCGCTGGAAGCTTGCCACCTATCGGTGGCAAGAACATCGATGGCCATGTCATGGAAACCAACATCCCCGGCATTGGGGTCTACATAGAGCTTGGTTCACCGTTTGACGGGGTGGCCAATAACTCCTTCGTTCCCGATTCCGGCAGCCGCCCCGTCATCCCTTACAGCGGCACCATGCGCGACCAGCCGTTCAACACCGAATTGTCGACCATCAGGGGGCAGGCCTGGCTCATCAAGACAGGGCCGATCGCCCCCGGTCCCCAGCGTATCAATGGCGAGCTGTTTCATGGCTATATGCATAACCTGGGTAAAATGATGGAGTTCCGCCTGAGCGCAACGGTGAACCAGGCACAGTGCTCCCTGAAAGCCGACGCGGTAAGCGCCGACCCTGTGCAACTGGGCAGCCATCCGCTGGCAGATTTCAAAGGGGTGGGCAGTACCACCCCGGCGGTACCGTTCAATATCAGGCTCAGCGACTGCGAAGATGCCAGCGCCCCCAACCCCACCCCCGCCAACGTTCACCTGATACTGGACGGTGCGAACGGCTCGGTACCTACCGTTCCGGCCGAAGGACGCTTCAGCCTGGGCACGCTGTCCGATGCCGCCGGGATTGAAATCCAGCTGTTGCGCGGTGATGGCAGCCCCATGCCACTGCAATCCGACGAATCGGTCAAGCCGGTGAGTATCGGCATCACCCAGCTGGACTTTCAGGCACGCTATTACCAGAGCGCACCCACTGTAAAGCCAGGCGTCGCCGAAGGGGGCCTGACCTTTACCGTCACCTACAAATAACGCGCAAAAAAAGGTCGCAGGGAATACCCTGCGACCTGTGCAAAGTTGAAAATTAAACGAACAGAATCGAGTAGGAGGCGGGTCACACCCGCCGTCCTCTCACATCAGCGTGCTTACGGTTCCGTACACGGCGGTTAGCGGACGAAGCGATGGCCCCGCCGTTCTAGTATGCGGTCAAGTTCGTCGAGCAGGATATTCGACAGCAGCGACTACGGCTTCGGCTGACTTCTGCATGCTCATCCCGTCGCCTCACGACGCTCGGTAGCACAATGGCAAACGTACAGATCTCCCAGAGTAATTCGCGTGACCTTCCTGCTTATGCCTGTCGGATCTACGTCACAGCGTTCAGGTATTGGGCTTTGGCGATTGTTGCCGCCTAACCCCGCTGTGCCGCCTGATCCGCTTCATGTTCGTCAGGCCAGCATTTTGCCTCTGGCTAACACTTCCCCTTGCCGGGTGTGAACGGGCGCTTCCTGCTGCGACAACTCGAAGGGACAAAAGCTGAGATGTCGCCGGCCGTGACCGCTTACAACCTCAAGCGAGCGATCAGCGTCCTGGGTGCCAAGAAAATGATGCAGCTGATGGGCTGAAGAGCCTTTTTCAGCACAAAAACAAACGCCCCGAACAAGTCGGGGCGTTTGGTCTAAGACCTTTCAGTGTGTTTTCACACAGCCTGTCCGGCCTCTTTTTCCGGATAATCACAACGTTTCAAGGAAACCTGTGAATTTATGTTTGGAGCGGGAAACGAGACTCGAACTCGCGACCCCGACCTTGGCAAGGTCGTGCTCTACCAACTGAGCTATTCCCGCATTTTGAAGCTTTTAACGCTTTCGGCGTGAAGCACCATGAAGACCTTCACCACCACTGCACCGCATAGACGCCACAGTATTTAACTGGAGCGGGAAACGAGACTCGAACTCGCGACCCCGACCTTGGCAAGGTCGTGCTCTACCAACTGAGCTATTCCCGCAAATGGCGTCCCCTAGGGGACTCGAACCCCTGTTACCGCCGTGAAAGGGCGGTGTCCTAGGCCACTAGACGAAGGGGACACACAACACTTTTCATTGCACCAGACTTGAACCTCACGATTCACCCTGGATTTTCTTTTCCTGCCCCGCCGTTAAGCGTTGCCGGAGAAACTGGAGCGGGAAACGAGACTCGAACTCGCGACCCCGACCTTGGCAAGGTCGTGCTCTACCAACTGAGCTATTCCCGCAATTTGGCGTCCCCTAGGGGACTCGAACCCCTGTTACCGCCGTGAAAGGGCGGTGTCCTAGGCCACTAGACGAAGGGGACACGCTGCTGGCATTACTGCCTGCTTTCACTCCCTGCCGCGTTTCGCTGTGTGCTTTACGCTGCAAGTGGCGCGCATTCTAGGGATGGTTCAGAGGTGCGTCAACCCCTTTGTAGAAATTTATTTAAATCAATGACTTCCGGCTGGAGGAAGGTGCAGATGCGGGGCGGGTTGTCGATATAGAGAGAAGCCAGTGTCGGCATATAGCCGCTGTTCGTCCTCCGGCGAACTCACTACACTCAAAGCTGTAATTCTTCTTCAATGAGGCATTAACGGTGACACCACTTCTGATCACCCTGCTCATCGTGGCGGGCATCGCGTTGCTGATCGTGATCGGCTACCTCAACAATGTGGTCGAGAACGGCAAGATCGAACGCGTCCGGACAAGGATCGAGCTGGCCGACCGCCTGCGCCGCTGTGGCGAAATCACCGAGACCTTCCCCGGGCAGTTCATGACCCCGGCCCTCAAATTGCTGCTGGCCCGCCTGGAGCTGAACCTCAACCAGCGCCAGCTGGCGGTGGACAAGCACAACCCCGAGCTGAAGGCGCGCATCGCCGAACTGGAGGGGTTGATTGCCCAGGGCGACAAGATACCGGTGAACAACCCGCCCAACCCGATCCACACCGAGGTCAAGGCCAAGGACGTGCGCTTCTTGCTGGAGGCGATGCACAACCAGGTAACCCGCGCCGCCCAGGAAGGCTTCTTGCCAGCACCCGAGGCCAAGCACTGGGTCAAGGAAATCCGCCATATCCTGGTGCTGTTGCATATCGAGTTCTTCAACAACCTTGGCCAACAGGCCCTGCAAAAGAACCAGCCGGGCCAAGCGCGCCTGGCGTTCGAGCGTGGCGTGCAATACCTGCGCAAGCAGCCGGAGCCGAAGGTGTATGAAGAGCAGCTGACGTACCTGGAAAAGCTGCTGGCCCGGGCCAACGCCCAGGTGCTGGACCGCATGGCACCAGCGGAGGATGAGCACAACGCACTGACAGACGGGCTCAAGACCGATGAGGAAGAGACCTGGAAGAAGAAGGTGATGTACGACTGATGCGTTAACCTGTGCTGGCCTCTTCGCGGGCATGCCCGCGAAGAGGCCAGCACAGACAGCACAATAGTCAGCAGTCTGTCAGCTCCAGAAAGATCGCCGCCAACCGCTCCAACCCCGCCTGATCCGCTTCACTGAAACGTCCAACCTTCGGGCTGTCCAGGTCCAGCACCCCGATCAACCTGCCTTCTTTCACCAACGGGATCACCAGCTCGCTGTTGGACGCGCTGTCACAGGCAATGTGCCCAGGGAACGCATGCACATCTTCCACCCGCTGGGTTTGCCGGGTGGCTGCCGCCGCCCCGCACACGCCCTTGCTGAACGGTATGCGCACGCACGCCACCTGGCCCTGGAACGGCCCCAGCACCAGCTCTTCGTTGCGGTTGAGGTAGAACCCCGCCCAGTTCAGGTCGTCCACCTGGTTGTACAGAAACGCCGAAAACTGCGCGGCATTGGCGATGAAGTCACGCTCGTCGGCAAACAGCGCCTGCACTTGCGCCGCCAGCAGGTTGTAGCCGTCGAGGCCGGCGCCACTGGCATTGAGGTCGATCATTTACTTTTGCTCCAGCAATTGCAGCCCGACCCAGTAGCGGGCGAACTGATAGGCACAACGGCCATTACGGTTACCGCGGCCGGTGGCCCAGCGCACGGCGAGGATGTCGAGTTCTTCTGTACGCTGCCACGCAAGGCCCGCAGGGCGCGCCAGCTGGCCGATCCAGTGTTCGACCACATTCAGGAAGTGGTCTTGGGTAAACGGGTAGAACGACAGCCACAGGCCAAAGCGGTCAGACAAGGCGATTTTGTCTTCCACGGCTTCGCTGGGGTGCAGCTCGCCGTCCACGCGCTTCCAGTTCTCGTTGTCGCTCTCTTTCTCCGGCACCAGGTGGCGGCGATTGGAGGTGGCGTACAGCAGCACGTTGTCCGGAGCCTGCTCCAGCGAGCCGTCAAGCACGCTTTTCAGCACCCGGTAGTCGCCCTCCCCCGCTTCGAACGACAGGTCGTCGCAGAACAGGATGAAGCGTTGCGGCAGCTTCTGCAGCTGCTCGACCACCCGTGGCAGGTCGGCCAGGTGGTCGCGTTCGATTTCTATCAGGCGCAGGCCGGCGCCGGCATGTTCGGCCAGCAAGGCACGTACCAGCGACGACTTGCCAGTACCGCGCGAGCCCCACAGCAATGCGTGGTTGGCCGGCAGGCCGTTGATGAACTGGTGGGTGTTGCGGCCCAGCTGGTCGCGCTGTTTGTCGACACCGATCAGGTCGGTCAGGCGGATATCCAGGCTGACGTCCAGCGGCAGCAGGTAACCACTGCGGCCATCGCGCTGCCAGCGGGCGGCCAGGGTGACGCCCCAGTCGATGTTCGGGCGCTGTGCCGGCAACAGGGGATCGAGGCGCGCCAGTACCGATTCGGCGCGGTCCAGGAAAGCAATCAAGCGAGCGTCCATGACGACTCCTAACAAGACAGGTGAGATTTCCAGCTGAATGTGTGACAGGCCCGCCAGCTGCCGGGGCTATTCGGCTATGCTTGCGCAGCGCAAGGGACGTGAAACCGGCTCGGGACTCATGGATATCAAGTTCACCAATCGCCTGTCATACAAGCAAGCCCGGTTGACAGTCCTGGTCGGCTTCATCCTGGGAACATTGCTCAGTCTCATCCAGATCGGCATCGATTATGCCAGCGAAGACGCGTCCATCAACCGCGAAGTGCGCGCGTTGCTGCAAATCAGCCACAACCCGGCCTCGCGCATCGCCTACAACATCGACGCGGAACTGGCGCTGGAGCTGACCCGTGGCCTGCTGCAATCGCCGGCCATCATCCGCGCGCGGTTGATCGACAACAACGAAACGGTGCTGGCCGACGTCGAGCGGCCCAGGCTGGAGGACCGCTACCGGCCACTGAGCGACTTTCTGTTCGGTGAACAGCGCCAGTTCAAGGAGCGCCTGTACCTCACCCACATGCCCGAGGAATACCTCGGCACCCTGTACCTGGACGTCGACACCTACGCCTTCGGCAGCCGCTTCCTCGACCGCGCCGGCATCACCCTGCTCAACGGCTTTGCCCGCAGCCTGGTGCTGACCGGCATCCTGCTGGCGTTGTTCTACATGATGCTGACCAAGCCACTGGTGACGGTGATCGGCGCACTCAGCGGCAGCGACCCGCGCAACCCCCGGCAAACCCGCCTTGAATGCCCACACGGGCACGAACACGACGAAATCGGCGTGCTGGTGAAGGTCGCCAACCAGCAGTTCGTCAGCATGGCCACCGAGATCGAACAACGGCGCACCGCAGAAAACCGCCTGACCCAGTACCTGAACGAGCTGGAAGACATCGTCTCGGCACGCACCAACGAGCTGAAAGCCAGCAACAGTAGCCTGAGCCTGTCCAACCAGGAGCTGGAACAGGCCCGCAGCCGCGCGCTGGACATGGCCCAGGCGCGCGCCGCCTTCCTGGCCAACATGAGCCACGAAATCCGCACCCCGCTCAATGGCATGCTCGGCATGATCGCCCTGGCGCTGGACAACCCGTCGCCCAGCGAGCAACGCCAGCAACTGGCGATTGCCCACGACTCGGGCAAGGTGCTGGTGGAACTGCTGAACGATATCCTCGACCTGTCCAAGTTCGATGCCGGCCAGCTGGAGCTGGAGCGCATTGCGTTCGACATGGGCTCGATGGTGGAAGACACCGCCAACCTGCTGTCGCAGAACACCTCGCAAAGCGTAGAGCTGACCTGCCTGATCGCCCGCGACTTCCCCAGCAGCGTGCTCGGCGACCCCACGCGGGTACGGCAGATCGTCAGCAACCTGCTGTCCAACGCGCTCAAGTTCACCCGCTTCGGCCGTGTCGACATACGCCTGGTGACGATCGTCGGCGGCGTGCGCCTGGAGGTACGTGATACCGGCATTGGCATCCCCGAAGAAGCCCAAGCGCGGATCTTCCAGCCATTCACCCAGGCCGGTGCCGGCATCACCCGCCAGTACGGTGGCACCGGCCTGGGCCTGTCGCTCACACGCAACCTGTGCAAGGCCATGCAAGGTCACCTGCACATTCGCTCCGAGCCAGGCTTCGGCAGCTGCTTCACGGCCGAGCTGCCATTGCCGGTGCACACCGAAGCCATCCCGCCGACACCGCTGCATGGCCGGGTGGCCGCGCTGAGTGCAGCCGGTAGCGGGCTTAATGAGCTGTTGCAGAACCTGCTGCCCGCCTGGGGCCTGGCCTACCAGCGCCATGACAGCAGCGCCACGCTGGACACCACAGCGATCGACCTGCTGATCACCGACGACGTGGACCACCTGTTCGAACTGCGCCCGGCACTGAAAACGCCGATTCTGCTGGTAACCGCCTACGGCAACTTCCTGCCCAACGAGCAGTCGCTGGCCTTGGCGCCCTTGCATCAACTGGCCCGGCCTTTGGCACGTAACGCCCTGTACCAGACGCTGCGCCGCACCTTGCAAGGCCATGAGCCCGAGCACCCACTGGCCACCCCGGCCATTAGCCTGGAGCAAGGGCGAGCGCGGATTTTGCTGGTAGAAGACAACCCGGTGAATCAGCTCGTGGCCCAAGGCATGCTGGCCAAGCTCGGCTGCCAGGTGCAGCTGGCCACCCAGGGCGCCGAGGCCCTGGAAATGCTGGAGCAAGATGAATTCGACCTGGTACTGATGGACTGCAACATGCCGGTCATGGACGGCTATGAAGCCAGCCGGCGCATCCGCCAGAGCGGCCGCTGGCCACACCTGCCTATCGTTGCGCTCACCGCCAACGCCATGCCCGAAGAGCGCGAACGCTGCCGGGCGGCGGGCATGAGCGACTACCTGGCCAAGCCGTTCCGCCGTGAAGAGCTACTGGCCCTGGTCGACCACTGGGTGCCCTTCAACGGCTGAGCAAACGCTCGATGTCCGCTTCCAGGGCCTGCGGCTTGGTGGTGGGCGCGTAACGCGTGACCTGGCCGCTGGCGGGGTCGACCAGAAACTTGGTGAAATTCCACTTGATCTTCTGGCTACCCAGAATGCCCGGGGCGCGTTGTTTGAGCTCGACGAACAGCGGGTGGGCGCCCGGGCCGTTGACCTCGATCTTGCGAAACAGCGGAAAGCTCACGCCGAAGTTGCGCTCGCAGAACTGCGCAATGTCCCGTGCATCGCCCGGCTCCTGCTTGCCGAACTGATTGCACGGAAAGCCCAACACCACCAGGCCGCGCGCGCGGTAGGCCTGCCACAGTTGCTCAAGTCCCTTGTACTGCGGGGTAAAGCCGCACTGGCTGGCGGTATTGACCACCAGCAGCGCCTTGCCCGGGAAGTCGCCAAGCTTCTTGTGCTCGCCGCCCAGGGTTACGCAGGGGATGTCCAGCATCGATCCAGCCATGGTCGGGCTCCGGTCAGTCGCGTGGGCGCAAGTCGATGCACACCGAGTTGATGCAGTAGCGCAGGCCGGTCGGTGGCGGGCCGTCGGGGAACACATGGCCCAGGTGCGCGTCGCAGCGGGCGCAGGTAACTTCGGTGCGGATCATGCCGTGGGAGGTGTCACGGATCTCGATCATCGCGCTGTCTTCGACCGGTGCGTAAAAGCTTGGCCAGCCGCAGCCGGAATCGAACTTGGTCTGCGCATCGAACAACGCCAGTCCGCAGCAGATGCAATGGTAGATGCCATCGCGGCGCTCGCTGTTGTACTTGCCGCTGAACGGCCGCTCGGTGCCCTTGAGGCGGCATACCTGGTACTGCTCGGGGTCAAGCATCGAGCGCCATTCATCCAGGGTTTTTTCGATCTTTTTCATGCAGGAACCTCGGCAGGCTGAATTTCACCCCGCACCGTCTTTTCCGGGGCGCGGGTGGCACGTATATTAGTTGGCTTCGTGTGCCAGGCGTTCAGTCTGGCACCCGCTTCCTGCCGTTTCAAACCTTTCGGCGTGGGTGGCGTGTTTTCTCATATCGGGATCCCATCATGCAGTTCAGCAAATCGAACAAGCTCGCCAATGTCTGCTACGACATTCGCGGCCCAGTGCTCAAGCACGCCAAACGCCTGGAAGAGGAAGGCCACCGCATCCTCAAGCTGAACATCGGCAACCCGGCGCCGTTTGGCTTCGAGGCGCCAGATGAAATCCTCCAGGATGTCATCCGCAACCTGCCCACCGCGCAAGGCTACAGCGACTCCAAGGGCCTGTTCAGCGCGCGCAAGGCGGTGATGCAGTACTGCCAGCAAAAGGAAATCGAAGGCGTCACCATCGAGGACATCTACCTCGGTAACGGCGTGTCCGAACTGATCGTCATGTCGATGCAGGCGCTGTTGAACAACGGCGACGAAGTGCTGATCCCGGCCCCCGACTACCCGCTGTGGACCGCCGCCGTGAGCCTGGCCGGCGGCAAGCCGGTGCACTACCTGTGCGACGAGCAGGCCGACTGGTTCCCCGACCTTGAAGACATCAAGGCCAAGATCACCCCGAACACCAAGGCCCTGGTGATCATCAACCCGAACAACCCGACCGGCGCGGTGTACTCCAAAGCGCTGCTGCAGGGCATGCTGGAGCTGGCCCGCCAGCACAACCTGGTGGTGTTCTCCGACGAGATCTACGACAAGATCCTGTACGACGAAGCCGTGCACATCAGCACCGCCTCGCTGGCCCCCGACCTGCTGTGCCTGACCTTCAACGGCCTGTCCAAATCGTACCGGGTGGCGGGCTTCCGTTCCGGCTGGCTGATCATCTCCGGGCCCAAGCATCACGCGCAAAGCTACATCGAAGGCATCGACATGCTGGCCAACATGCGCCTGTGCGCCAACGTGCCGGCCCAGCATGCCATCCAGACCGCGCTGGGCGGTTACCAGAGCATCAACGACCTGGTGCTGCCGCCAGGCCGTTTGCTGGAACAGCGCAACCGCACCTATGAACTGCTCAACGACATCCCCGGCGTGAGTTGCGTGAAGCCGATGGGTGCGCTGTATGCGTTCCCGCGTATCGACCCGAAAGTGTGCCCGATTCTCAACGACGAGAAGTTCGCGCTTGACCTGCTGCTGTCGGAAAAGCTGCTGATCGTGCAGGGTACGGCGTTCAACTGGCCGTGGCCGGACCACTTCCGCGTGGTGACCTTGCCGCGGGTGGATGACCTGGAAGCGGCGATTGGCCGGATCGGCAATTTCCTGCGGACTTATTCGCAGTAGGGTTCGACGGGATTGTTGGGGCGGCGCGGAGATTGAGCGCCGCCCGCGCGGCGCATCGCGAGCTGCGCTCGCTCCTACGTTTGTTTCGGGCCAATTATGCCTGTGGGATTTGCTCGCGTACGCCTTGGCGCATGGCGCTATATCGCGTCGTTCACACCAGGCGGTCGCGCGCGCCTGTCACAGGCGTTACTGGCCCGAAACAAACGTAGGAGCGAGCGCAGCTCGCGATGCGCCGCGCGGGCGGCGCTCGATCCCAACGCCAACACACATCCGAAGGCCTGCACCTTTTCTTACATCCTGCAACGCTCTATCCCACAGCTCCCGCGCCATCCTCTGCCATACTCCGCAGTACACAGTTTGAAATAGTCGCCCGATTGAATCGGCGCGGCAGGCCCCTTATATACCCCGCAGTAAGCGACAATTCATCCGTCAGGAGAACGTAACAACCATGATGCGCATTCTGTTGTTTGTGGCCACCAACCTCGCGGTGGTGCTGGTTGCAAGCATTACCCTGAGCCTGTTCGGTTTCAACGGGTTCATGGCGGCCAACGGGGTCGACCTGAACCTCAGCAGCCTGCTGGTGTTCTGCGCCGTGTTCGGCTTTGCCGGCTCCTTGGTCTCGCTGTTCATCTCCAAGTGGATGGCGAAGATGACCACCGGCACCCAGATCATCAGCCAGCCGCGCACCCGCCACGAGCAGTGGCTGCTGCAAACGGTCGAAGAGCTGTCCCGTGAAGCCGGCATCAAAATGCCCGAGGTGGGTATCTTCCCGGCATACGAGGCCAACGCCTTCGCCACCGGCTGGAACCGCAACGACGCGCTGGTGGCCGTGTCCCAGGGCCTGCTGGAGCGCTTCTCGCCCGATGAAGTGCGGGCAGTGCTGGCCCACGAGATCGGCCACGTGGCCAACGGCGACATGGTCACCCTGGCGCTGGTGCAGGGCGTGGTGAACACCTTCGTGATGTTCTTCGCGCGCATCATCGGCAACTTCGTCGACAAGGTCATCTTCAAGAACGAAGAAGGCCAGGGCATTGCCTACTACGTGGCGACCATCGTTGCCGAGCTGATCCTGGGTATCCTGGCCAGCATGATCGTGATGTGGTTCTCGCGCCGCCGCGAATACCGCGCCGACGAAGCCGGTGCGCAACTGGCCGGTACTTCCGCCATGATCGGCGCCCTGCAGCGCCTGCGCGTGGAGCAAGGCCTGCCGGTGCATATGCCTGACACCATGAAGGCCTTCGGCATCAACGGCGGCCTGAAGCACGGCCTTGCCGGGCTGCTGATGAGCCACCCGCCGCTGGAAGACCGTATTGAGGCCCTGCGCCGCCGCGGTTGATCCAACGGGTAATGCAAAAAGGGCGACTTCGGTCGCCCTTTTTTGTGTATGCCTGTACCGACCTCTTCGCGGGCCGGCGAAGGCTACACATCTGTCAGCGGATTATGCGGTACACCCGCTCCAAAAGGCTGGATGCCCCAGCCTGCAAAAACTTCGGGCTTTCCTGAATAAGCTCCGCAACCTCAAGCTCTTCCACCTGCCACCCGGCCAACCCCTGCCGCACCTCTTCATCCCCCACCGAAAACGGCGGCCCGTCCAGCAGCGCCTGGTCATAATCCAGCGTCACCAGCAGCCCCCGACAGCTCACCGGCAGCGATGCGGACAAAGCCTCCACGTACTTCACACGCATCTGCGGCGGCAGCGCAATCAGCGCCGCCCGATCATAAAGCCCCATGCAGTCGCCAATGTCCTGTGCACGCAACGCGAAGAAATCGCCACACCACAGCTCGACGTCACCCTGGCGCCATACCTCGAATGCGCCTTGCTGACGCACCTCGGGTTCAAGCCCGTGCTCACGGAAGAAATCCTCCACCGCCCGCCGCGACAGCTCCACGCCCAACACGCGATACCCCTGCCCCGCCAGCCAGGCTAGGTCCAGGCTTTTGCCGCACAGCGGCACCAGCACGCGGCTGCCTGGCGCCAGGCCCACTGCTGGCCAGTGCGCTTGCAGGTAAGGATTGACCTGCCCCTGGTGAAAGCCGATCTGGTTGTCGGCCCACCGTTTGTGCCAGAACGCTGGCTCCATGGTTGCTCCTTGTTTATCGAGTAAACCGATAGAAAACGCGTAAAACTTGCGATGGAAATCGATCAGTTTCTGATCGAAGATGAGTGCATCTTAACCTTCAGGACCTCGCCATGCTGCCCAGCCTGTTCATCTCCCATGGTTCCCCCATGCTCGCCCTGCACCCAGGTGCCAGCGGGCCGGCCCTGGCCGGGCTGGCCAATAGCCTGCCAAGGCCGAAGGCCATCGTGGTGGTGTCGGCGCACTGGGAAAGCCGTGAACTGCTGGTGACCAGCAGCGCGCAACCCGAAACCTGGCATGACTTCTACGGCTTCCCACCGGCGTTGTACGCCGTGCAGTACCCGGCGCCGGGCGAGCCTGCGCTGGCTGCCAAGGTAAGCGAACGGCTCACGAACGCCGGCCTGCCGGCCCGGCTGGATGCGCAACGGCCATTCGACCACGGCGCCTGGGTGCCGTTGTCGCTGATGTACCCGGATGCGAGCATTCCGGTGGTGCAGGTATCGCTGCCCAGCCGCATGGGGCCGGCGCTGCAGGTGAAGGTAGGCCAGGCGCTGGCGGGGCTGCGTGGCGAAGGTATTCTGCTGATTGGCTCGGGCAGCATCACCCATAACCTGGGCGAGCTGGACTGGCACGCCGGGCCGGATGTGATCGAGCCTTGGGCACTGGCATTCAGGGACTGGGTGGTGGAGCGGTTGCAGGCAGATGACCAGGCGGCGCTGTTGGATTACCGGCAGCAGGCGCCGCATGCGGTGCGCAACCATCCCAGTGATGAGCATTTGCTGCCGCTGTTCTTTGCCCTTGGGGCTGGGAGCAAGTTCGGGGTGGTGCATCAGGGGTTTACCCTAGGCGCGCTGGGAATGGACATTTATCGGTTTGACTGACGGGCCTCTTCGCGGGTAAACCCGCGAAAGGGCCGACACAGGCAAAAAAAATCCCCAGCCAAGGCCGGGGATTTTTTCATTGCGCCAGGATCAATCCTCGCGGTAGCGACGCAGCTTCAGCTGCTTGCCAGCCACGCGGGTGTCCTTGAGCTTGGACAACAGCTTCTCCAGGCCATCTTCCGGCAGCTCGACCAGGCTGAAGCTGTCGCGCACCTGAATACGACCGATGGCGTCACGGGCCAGGCCACCTTCGTTGAGGATCGCACCCAGCAGGTTCTTGGCAGCGATGCCGTCACGGGCACCCAGGGCAGTACGGCAACGCACACGGCCTTCGGCCAACGGCATTGGCGCACGGCGCTCACGGTCGCCACGATCTGGGCGCTCGCCACGCTCACCGCGCTCGGTACGCTCGCCACGCGGAGCAAAACTAGGCACCAGCGGCTGCTCACGCTCTACCGCCGCCAGGTCCAGCGCCTGGCCATTGGTGGCCTTGCGCAGCAGGGCCGAAGCCAGGGCACGGGCACTGCAACCCAGGTCGGTGGTCAGGCGGTCGAACAGGTCGCCGTGGGTGGCTTCGGCTTCGGCTACCAGCGGCGCCAGGCTCGAAGTCAGCTTCTTGATGCGGGCATCCAGCACGGCCTGGGCATTCGGCAGGCGGGCTTCGGCTACCTTCTGACCGGTCACACGCTCGATCACCTGCAGCATGCGCCGCTCACGCGGGGTGACCAGCAGCAGCGCGCGGCCATCGCGACCAGCACGGCCGGTACGGCCGATACGGTGTACGTAGGACTCCGGGTCGTACGGCATGTCAACGTTGAATACGTGAGTGATGCGCGGTACGTCCAGACCACGTGCAGCGACGTCGGTGGCGACGACGATGTCCAGGCGGCCATCCTTGAGCGAGTCGATCACGCGCTCACGCTGGTTCTGGGCGATGTCGCCGTTCAGCGCGGCAGCCTTGTAGCCCTTGGCTTCCAGCGCGGCGGCCAGGTCCAGGGTGGCTTGCTTGGTGCGCACGAAGGCGATCAGCGCGTCGAACTCTTCCACTTCCAGCAGACGCAGCACAGCCGGTATCTTCTGGTCGGCGTGGACCATCAGGTGGGCCTGCTCGATCGCGGTAACGGTCTGGGTCTTGCTCTGGATCTTGACGTGCTTGGGCTCACGCAGGTGGCGCTCGGCGATCGAACGGATCGACGAAGGCAGGGTTGCGGAGAACAGCACGGTCTGACGGGTAGCCGGGATTGCGTCGAAGATCACTTCGAGGTCGTCCATGAAGCCCAGCTTCAGCATCTCGTCGGCTTCGTCCAGTACCAGGTACTGCACGGTCGACAGGACTTTTTCGTCACGACGCAGGTGGTCGCACAGGCGGCCTGGGGTGGCCACCACGATTTGCGCGCCGTTGCGGATTGCACGCAGCTGTGGGCCCATCGGGGCACCACCGTACACGGCAACCACGTTCACGCCTGGCATCTGCTTGGCGTAGGTTTCGAAAGCGGTAGCAACTTGCAGCGCCAACTCACGGGTTGGCGCCAGGATCAGGGCTTGCGGTTCGCGCTTGCTCACATCGATCTTGTTGAGGATCGGCAGGGCGAAGGCAGCGGTCTTGCCGGTGCCCGTCTGCGCCTGGCCGATCATGTCGTGACCGGCGAGGATGATCGGGATCGATTGTTGCTGAATGGCGGACGGCTCTTCGTAGCCGGTCGCCAGAACGGCAGCAACAATATTCGGATTAAGATCGAGAGCGGCGAAGCCGCCGGTTTCCTGGGTCATGGGTCTGCCTCTAGGTGCATCCGCAAAGACCCATGCTCCAAAGCTGCACATGCCTTGAAAGACCGTCAGGTCACCCAGGCAGCTTTGGCGGCGGGGATTTGCGAAAACGATTGAAAAAGAAAACGTGGGAAGGTCCGCCTAGCGGACGTGCAGCCGAAGCTGGACTCGGAGGATTTGCACCACCTGATTTTGAGGTCCGCTAAAAGACCGGCGCGTACTATACCCGAAATCGTGCAGGGACGTGAGGAATATTTTCGCAGTGAAAGGCCATTGTCGGGCCATCAGTTAGCTGGAGCTGAATCGTTATTTCCCTGAAGACTGACGCAGTCAGGTAGCCGGCCGAATCTCGCGGATCAACCCCTCAAGGCTATACCCCAACCGCGGTGCAAGCGCCTCGGCACGCGTCCGCAACCCTTCCAGGTCCAGCGATTGTTCCAGATCCGCCGGCACCAGCAAGATCACATTGCCCTCCTTCACCGGCAGCTCCCAGTAATGCCGATGGTACAACCCACGCAGCAACGCCGCACCCAGCGGCTTGCCATCATCGGTGGCCCACTGGTTGATCACCAGCCAACCGCCCGGGTTCAGCTGCTGCTGGCAGTTCTCCAGGAAGTTCCACGCCAGGTGCCCCACGCCCGGCCCGTGGTCGGTGTACAGGTCGACGAACAGCAGGTCGGCCTTCTCCGCCGTGGGCAGCAACGCCAGGGCATCGCCGATGCGCACATACAGCCGAGGGTCGTCATCCAGCCCCAGGTACTCCATGGCCAGGCGCGGCACGTCCGGGCGCAGTTCGATGGCTTCGATGTCTTCCAGCGGCAGGAACTTCATGCAGGCCTGGGTCAGCGTGCCGGCACCCAGGCCAAGAAATAGCGCGCTCTCGGGCTGTTCGTGGCACAGCGCCCCCACCAGCATGGCGCGGGTGTAGTCGTACTCCAGCCAACTCGGGTCGGCCGTGAACACGCAGCTTTGCTCGATGGCATCGCCGAATTCCAGAAAGCGGTAGTCGTCTACTTCGTACACGCTGATGACGCCAAACGCGTCCTCGACCCGTGCCAGTAGCCGCTCTTCCCGTTCCGCCGTCATGCTTACCACCCGCCCGCGTAAAAACGCGCATTGTCCGTCAACACCCTCGATGCAACAAGCGCAGCGCCAACTGTTACCATGGCCCATAGCCTACAACCGACAAGACCGAGCCCGAGATGAACCAACCGTGGAGCCCTGACAGCTGGCGCGCCCTGCCGATCCAGCAGCAACCGACCTACCCCGACGCCGCGCACTTGCTGAAGGTTGAACAAACCCTGGCCAGCTATCCGCCGCTGGTATTCGCGGGCGAGGCACGCGAGCTGCGCCGCCAGTTTGCCGAGGTGACCGAAGGGCGCGCCTTCCTGCTGCAGGGGGGCGACTGCGCCGAGAGCTTCGCCGAGTTCTCGGCGGCGAAAATCCGCGACACCTTCAAGGTGCTGCTGCAAATGGCGATCGTGATGACCTTTGCCGCCGGCTGCCCGGTGGTCAAGGTTGGCCGCATGGCCGGCCAGTTTGCCAAGCCGCGCTCCTCGGGCGATGAAACCATCGGCGATATCACCCTGCCCGCCTACCGTGGCGACATCGTCAACGGCATTGGTTTCGATGCCAAAAGCCGCATCCCCGACCCGGATCGCCTGCTGCAGGCCTACCACCAGGCCACCGCCAGCCTCAACCTGCTGCGCGCCTTTGCCCAGGGTGGCTTTGCCGACCTGCACCAGGTGCACAAGTGGAACCTGGACTTCATTGCCAACTCGGCGCTGGCCGACAAGTACCACCAGCTGGCCAACCGCATCGACGAAACCCTGGCGTTCATGCGCGCCTGTGGCCTGGACAGCGCGCCACAACTGCGTGAAACCAGCTTCTTCACGGCCCACGAAGCACTGCTGCTGAACTATGAAGAAGCCTTTGTGCGCCAGGACAGCCTGACCGGCGACTACTACGACTGCTCGGCGCACATGCTGTGGATCGGCGACCGCACTCGTCAACTGGACGGTGCCCATGTGGAGTTCCTGCGAGGGGTGCACAACCCGGTCGGGGTCAAGGTCGGCCCCAGCATGAACCCTGAAGAGCTGATCCGCCTGATCGACACGCTCAACCCGGCCAACGACCCCGGGCGCCTGAACCTGATCGTGCGCATGGGCGCGAGCAAGGTTGGCGACCACCTGCCGGGGCTGATCCGCACCGTCGAACGCGAAGGGCGAAAGGTGCTGTGGAGCTCGGACCCGATGCACGGCAACACCATCAAGGCCAGCACCGGCTACAAGACCCGCGACTTTGCGCAGATCCTGGATGAAGTGAAGCAGTTCTTCCAGGTACACCAGGCCGAGGGCAGCCATGCCGGCGGCATTCATATCGAGATGACCGGGCAGAACGTCACCGAATGCATCGGCGGCGCCCGGCCGATCACTGAAGATGCGTTGTCTGACCGGTATCACACCCATTGCGACCCACGGATGAATGCCGATCAGTCGCTGGAGCTGGCGTTTCTGATTGCCGAAACCCTCAAGCAGGTGCGGCGCTAATCGAAGCAAGTCATACGGGCCTCTTCGCGGGCAAGCCCGCTCCCACAAGCACCGCACAACTCTCAAGTATTGTGCAGTACCTGTGGGAGCGGGCTTGCCCGCGAAGAGTCCGGCAAATCCACCGACAACGTTAGCCTATTTCCGCAGCGGATCATCCCAAAAGTGCCGCTCGGCCTCTTGCTGGATATCGGCCCGGCTCAGCCCCAGGTCATGCAAGGTAGCATCGCTGAGGGCGGCCAGTTCTCGCCGCTGGCGGTACAACTCCAGCCAGCGCACCGGCCGCTGCAGGACCGCATGCCACAGGTGGTGCAGGGAGAAGGCAGGTTGCTGGATGCTGCTGACATGACCTTTCATCGTGAAGCCCTCCGTGTTGGATGGCCTCAGTCTCGCGCCGGGCTTAAGATCAATCCAACGAATGTTTCTGATGCCATGCATCTCGGAGATTGATGCAATGTCCCAGTACCAGAGCCTCGATGCAGACGTGCTGCGCACCTTCGTCGCCATCGCCGAGCAAGGCGGTTTCACCCGCGCTGGCGAAGTGGTCAACCGCACCCAGTCGGCGGTGAGCATGCAGATGAAACGCCTGGAAGAAGACATTCTGCAGCGCCAGCTGTTCGAGCGTGACGGCCGCCAGGTCAGGCTCACCGCCGAAGGCCAGGTGCTGTTGGGCTATGCCCGGCGCATCCTCAAGCTGCATGGCGAGGTGTTCAATACCTTGCGCATGCCGCACATGGTCGGGATGGTGCGCATCGGCACGCCAGACGACTACGCCATGCGCTTTTTGCCGACCATTCTGTCGAGCTTTGCCCAGGCCTACCCGCTGGTGCAGGTGGAAGTGCATTGCGACTCGTCCAAACAGCTGATGCTGCGCCAAGACCTGGACCTGACCATCGTCACGCGCGAGCCGGGCAACGAGGTTGGCCAGTTGCTGCGCCAGGAACGCCTGGTGTGGGCCGCCGCCGAAGGCTTTTGCCCGCAAGAGCAGCGGCCGATGCCTGTGGCGCTGTTCAATACCGACTGCTTCTGCCGAGCCTGGACGTGCAACGCACTGGAAGCGCAGGGCATCGACTACCGCATCGCCTATACCAGCCCCAGCCTGGCGGCGATCTTTGCCATTGTCACGGCGGGCTTGGCGGTAACGGCGCAATTGCAGAGCCTGATTGGCGGGAACATCCGCATCCTGGGCGAACAGGACGGGTTGCCGCAGCTGCCCATGGCCAATGTAATGCTGTTGCGCAACACCCAGACCCAGTCCCCCATCACCGACTGCATGGCCGATTACATCGTCGAAGGGTTCAAGTAATTTGGGGCCGTTTTGCGGCCCCACAATCTCAAAGTTCAAACCCGAGCATCACCGCACACACCACCAAAAACACACAGAACATCGCCCGCAATACCTTCTCGGGCAGCGCATGGGCCAACTTCACCCCCCAACTGATGCTGAGCAAGCCGCCCACCGCCAGTGGAATCCCCACGCCCCAATCAACACTATGGTGCACGCCATAGGTCAGCAGCGTGACCAAGGTGCTCGGCGCCGCCAGCGCCAGCGACAACCCCTGCGCCACCACCTGGGTGGTGCCAAACACACTGGTCAAGATCGGCGTCGCCACCACCGCCCCGCCGACACCGAACAACCCGCCCATGGTGCCGGCAAAGCTGCCCAGCACGCCCAGCCACGGCCAGGCATAGCGCAGTTCGGCACTCGGCGGCGACACTTTCATGAACATCCGCGCCACGTTCCACACCGCCAGCGCTACCAGAAAGCCGACAAAACCCAGGCGCATGGAATGCGCATCCAGCCCCACTGCCCAGATCGACCCCAGCCAGGCAAACAGGAAGCTGCACGCCGACAGCGGCACGGCATGGCGCAGCTCAATGCGGTTGCGCTGGTGATACCGCCACAGCGCCAGCAGCACGTTCGGTACCACCATCACCAGCGCCGTACCCTGCGCCAGTTGCTGGTCCAGGCCGAACAGCACGCCCAGCGCCGGAATGGCGATCAGCCCGCCGCCAATGCCGAACAGGCCCCCCATGGTGCCAAGGGCAGCGCCCAACACGATATACAACAACCACTCGATCATCAGGGCCTCATCCGCCTGTATAGATATTGCGAGCATGCTAACGATTGCGGGCTGGCAGGGAAACGCACAGCAGCGCACAATGGCTGTGCGCATTTCGCAAAAGCAAGGCAACCATGAGCCCCGATGCCCTCACCGACCAGCTGAGCCTGTTCCTCGATGTGCTGGAGACCGGCAGTTTTTCAGCCGCTGCCCGCCGCCATCCGCTGACCCCGTCTGCGGTGGCCCGACGCATCGACAACCTGGAAACCGCCGTGGGCAGCCGTCTGTTCAGCCGCAGCACCCACGCCGTGCGCGCCACCCCTGCGGGCAATGCGTTTGCCGAACGGGCCAGGCGCATCATCGAGGAGCTGCGCCTGGCCCGGGCCGAAGCAGTATCGCTGAGCAACGCCCCGGAAGGGCTGATCCGTATCGACGCCCCCGCCGCGTTCGGCCGCCGCCATCTTGCACCGGCCATCGCCGACTTCCTGGTGGCCTACCCTGGCCTGGACGTGCAGTTGCGCCTGATCGACAGCTTCGTCGACCTGCATGGCAGCCACCTGGGCGAGGTCGACCTGGTACTGCGTGCCGGCCCCCTGGCCGACACCCGCCTGGTCGCTACGCCGCTGGCCTACATGGTACGCATCGCCTGCGCCAGCCCGGCTTATCTGGCGAGCCGAGGCATCCCTACCTGCCCCAGCGAACTGCCCGGGCACGACGGCCTGGACTGGGACGGCCTGGCACCGCCGTTCGCCTGGCGCTTCACCGTAGCCGGGCAAACCCGCCTGTACCGCCCGGCGCGCATGCGCATGGCCGCCAACAATGCAGAAACCCTGCTGTTCGGCGCCCTCGCCGGCCTAGGTGTTGCCCACCTGCCCACCTGGCTGATCAGCGAATACCTTTTGCGCGGCGAACTGGTCCCGCTGTTTTGCGGTGGCGGCCTGCCCGAAGCCGAAACCAGCGGTATTTATGCGCTACGCCTGGAACACAAAACGAACTCTCGCAGCCGTTTGCTGCTCGAATTTCTCAAGAGTCGCTTCAGCCCGGTTCCCCCCTGGGACCTGGCCTTGCGCAGTGAACTGCGCGAGTAATGCGCGCACTAATGATCAGCGAGCCAGAATTCCCCATTATTGCCTTCAAGGACCTGCATGAACGCCAACACCCAAGCCTCCTGTGACGAGCTGCTGCTGGACAACCAGGTCTGCTTTGCCCTGCACTCCACCTCGTTGCTGATGACCAAGGTCTACAAACCGCTGCTGCAGGCCTTGGGCCTGACCTACCCACAGTACCTGGCCATGCTCGTGCTGTGGGAGCGCGACGGCCTGACCGTGGGCGAGATCAGCCAGCACCTGCTCACCGACCCGGGCTCGCTGACCCCGCTGCTCAAGCGCCTTGAAAGCGAGGGCCTGCTGCAACGCAACCGCAGCCGCGAGGACGAACGGGTGGTGATGGTGCAACTGACCGACAAGGGCCGTGCCCTGCAACAACAGGCCAAAGAGGTGCCTCAGTGCATCCTCAAGGCCAGTGGGTACAGCCTGGCGCAGCTGCAACAACTGCAGGCCGACCTGCTGAACTTGCGCGAGAACCTGCAGAAAAACCTCTGAAAGCTATGCTGTGCAATGGCCGTTCGGATGAGCGGTGACGATTTATCTTGCGCACAAACTAATTGCGCGCTAATTTAAATCCAACACCAACCCGCGCCCTCCCCCGAACAGGAAGCGCACAGCACATTAGCGAGGCTCAAGATGCAAAAGGTCACTCCGCTGTACATCGCAGAAGCTACCTCCACCGGTGGGCGCGACGGCAAATCCAAGTCCAGCGACGGTAAGCTGGTCGTCAGCCTGAGCACCCCCAAGGAACTGGGCGGCGCCGGAGGTGACGGCACCAACCCCGAGCAGATGTTCGCCGCCGGTTACTCGGCCTGCTTCATTGGCGCCCTCAAATTTGTAGCCGGGCAAGAGAAAAAAGCCCTGCCGGCCGATGCATCGATCACCGCCAACGTGGGCATCGGCCAGATCCCGGGTGGTTTCGGCCTGGACATCGACCTGCACATCAACCTGCCGGGCCTGGCCCAGGCCGATGCCGAAGGGTTGGTGGAAAAAGCGCACAAGGTGTGCCCGTACTCCAACGCTACCCGCGGCAATGTGGATGTACGCCTGCATGTGACCGTGTAAATCACAGGCACAAAAAAACCCGGCCAAGGCCGGGTTTTTGCGTTTCACAAGAAGAATTACTTCTTGGAGCGGCCTTTGAAGCTGTTGTCGCGAGTGTCGATGTCGATCCACTCGTCGATCTGGATGAAGTCGGCAACCTGGATCTCGGTACCGTTCTTCAGTTTGGCAGGCTTCATGACCTTGCCCGAGGTGTCGCCGCGAGCAGCGTTCTCGGTGTAGACAACCTGACGGCTGATGGTGGTCGGCAGTTCAACCGATACCAGGCGGCCTTCAAAGAACACGGCTTCGCAGATGTCTTCCATGCCTTCTTCGATGTACGGCAGAACGGCGTCGATGTCTTCGGCGTTCAGTTCGTACATGGTGTAGTCGGTGGTGTCCATGAAGGTGTACGAGTCACCGCTGATGAACGACAGGGTCGCTTCTTTGCGATCCAGGATCACGTCGTCCAGCTTGTCGTCCGCACCGTATACGGTTTCGGTCTTGTAGCCGGTCAGCAGGTTCTTCAGCTTGGTCTTCATGATCGCGCTGTTACGGCCCGACTTGGTGAACTCAGCTTTTTGAACCAGCCACGGGTCGTTGTCGATCCGCAGGACGGTACCGGGTTTCAGTTCTTTACCAGTTTTCATTACGAAGTATCCGAATCTGGATGGATTTATAAAAATCGAGGCCGCGTATCATAGCGAATTTCGGTAAAAGTGTACTAGCGCTGTGGCAAGGTCCGGCTGAGCGGCCTGTTGCACACCCCAAAGGCGGGCATGCTGCTGCAGTTCTGGCCAATGGTGACGGGCCGCCCGCCAGGCCTGGCCCATGTCGAAATCCATGTTCCAGGCACGCCATAGGCCCAGCAGTGCGGCATCGGCATCGTCTGACAGGCCGCGTCGATAATGCCCGAGAAACGCTTCGAGCTTTTCCCAGTGAGCATTTTCGTCCTGTACGTAGATGTGCCACAGCATCGGTTGCCCGGCCCACTGTGCACGCACGAACGAATCTTCGCCGCGCACGGCGTTGAAATCACAGCTCCACAGCAGCCGGTCGTAGTCGTCCTGGCTGACGAAAGGCAGCACCTGCACCGTCAGTGCCCCTCGTTTGCGCACGCTGCCCACGGGTAGCGGCGCCTCGCCAAGCCACTGGCTGAGCCCCGCGACAACGCGCCCCAGCGGCACCAGCAGGTGACAAGGCTGCTCGCTTGTGGCCAGGGCATCAAGCCAGTTGCCCAGCTGCGGGTTTTCGTAGGCGAACAGCGAAACCAGCAACGCCCCTGCTTCGGGGTTTACACCAAGCCCCTGCAAGAAGGCCTGCCTTGCCCCCTGCTCAAAGGCGTCACGCCGCGCCAGCAGCGAGCCCTCGCGCAGCAGGCCACCGGTTTTCTCGGTAAAGCCGGGGAAGAAAAACACCTTGCGCAGGCCGTTGGGCTGCGGCGACGGCAAGCCGTGGCAGCCTTCCACCCAGTCCTCGGCACTGAGGTATTCCAGGTTCAGCCACAGCGGCGGCGTGGCGCAGGCACGCATGGCCTCCACATAAGGCGCCGGCAACTGGCAGGCGAATGCGCCGATCACCACATCAGCCGGATCCACCGGCAACCAGGCCGCCGGCCATTGGCGCACGTCCACACCCTGCTGCCACTGTTGCGTAGCAGTGGCATCGGCGCCGGGGCACATGGGCGTGAAGGCGTTCAGGTCATCCACCCACAGGCGCACCGCCAGGCCATGCTCAGCCACCAGCTGCCGAGCCAGGCGCCAGGTCACGCCAATATCGCCGTAGTTATCGACGACACTGCAGAAGATGTCCCAGGTGGCTTTCATGCGCCCCTCCCGTACCGGTGCAAAAACCGCGAATTCTGCGCATAAATTGTCGCCGACAAAAGCACCTGCGCGGAAAAATGCGCAAGTGCATGCGACAATGCACCCCGACCGACCTTGCCAGGAGGCTGCCATGCCCCGCCAGCGTGAACTGAAAATCACCCTCAAGCCGTTGCCGTTGATCCTGTGCGTTGCCTTTGGCCTTTGGCTGGGCGCGGTGGCCATTGTGGCGAGCGCCTGGCTGGCCCTGTCGGTGTGGCCGCAGCAGGTACAGCCGCTGGCCCAGGCCCTGCCCCCCAGCGTCTACCCGCCAGCATCGGCACCGGCAGCCGCCACGCCAGCGGATGCCCAGGCCGAGATGTTCGACCGCTACAAGGACATCCTGCACAAGCAGGAACAGCAACAGGCCGCCGAAGCCGCGCAAGGCAACCCGCGCAACCTCAACAGCCCCAAGTGCCAGTTCTGGCTGCAGCAGAACCGCACCGCCCCCACCGAAAAAAGCCAGGCCAATGTGCTGGAGTTCTGTTACTGACCATGGACAAGCCCCACCTGCTGGCGCAGATCGTCGCCATCCTCACGCATGATCTGGACGTGCTGACCCGTGCAGCGCAAACCGCCTACGAGGCCGCCATCGCCGAAGAGAACATCGCCGAGAACAAGTACGACACCCTGGGCCTGGAAGCCTCCTACCTGGCCACCGGTCAGGCCCGGCGCAGTGCAGAGATTCGCCAGGCGCTGCTGATCTACCAGCAGTTGCTGCTGCGCGACTATGACCCGGCACGGGGAGTGCAGGTGAGCAACCTGGTGACGCTGGAGGATGAGGATGGCGGGCAGCGGCGGGTGTTCATCGGCCCTGAAGCGGCAGGGCTGAAAATTGGCGAGGGGGATGGGTTGGTAACTGTAATTACCCCACGCTCGCCGCTTGGGCAGCAGTTAATGGGCAAGAAGACTGATGATGAGGTGAGCCTGGGCGTGCAGGCATTGTTCATTGTTGATGTTGTCTGAACTTGCCCGCGAAGGGGCCGGAACAGGCAATAATGCACACCTAATGGTCTTGCAAGGCATCAAACCGCCCCGCCAACCCCTGCTCGGCAAACTTCTCCACCACAAAATCGATGAACGCCCGGGTCTTTCCCGGCAACAGCTTGTGCTCGGCGAAATACAGGCTGATGTGCCCGTCGTCCACATACCAGTCCGGCAACACCCGCCGCAGCCGCCCACCCTGCAGGTAGGGCACGGCAAACGGCAGGCTCACCAGGGCAATCCCCAGCCCCTGCTCGGCCACCGCGCACGCCGCGTCCGAATCGCTCATGGTCATCGCCTGGCGCAGTTGCAACGGCTGTTGCGCCTGCCAGCGGCTAGTCAACGGCCACGAACGCACCCGCCCGGTCTGCGGTGAGCGGATCAGGATACCGTCGTGGCGCTGCAGCACCTCCGGGTCTGCAATCGGCGCATGCCGCTCAAGATAAACCGGCGCCGCCACCAACACCCGGTGCGCAGGCGTCAGCTTGCGCGCCACCACCCCCGGCGGCAGTTCAAAACCACCGCCAATCGCCGCATCGAACCCTTGGCCAATCAAGTCGACCTGGCGGTTGTCGAAATGCCAGTCCGGGGTAATAGCCGGGTAACGGCGCAAAAACTCACTCAGCAACGGCAACACGTACAAGCGCCCGAACACCGTACCCATACTTACCCGCAACAGCCCGGCCGGCTGGCCTTCGGCGCTGGCCAGGTTGGCCACGGCGTACTGGATGGTGCGAAAGCTGTCACTGACCTCACCGAGAAAACGCTGCCCCGCTTCGGTCAAAGTCAGCTTGCGGGTACTACGCTGGAACAACCGCACCCCCAGGCGCGCCTCCAGTTGGGCCACATGCTTGCCCACAGCGGCCGGGGTAATGCTCAGGCGCCTGGCAGCCTCGGCAAAGCTGCCGACCTCGGCACTGCGGATGAAGCATTCCAACGCGTTGAACGATTCCATGGCCATGATTGGCAACCAAAGGTTTACTCTGCTGATAGTGATTGCCATCTTATCAGCAGGTAATCGAGCGCCGATACTGCGCCCATCCAAGGCATTCCGGCCTGGCTTCCAGCAGGAGATCAGCATGTCCAAGCAACTTACACTCGAAGGCAAAGTGGCCCTGGTACAGGGCGGTTCCCGCGGCATTGGTGCGGCCATCGTGCGGCGCCTGGCCCGCGAAGGCGCACACGTGGCCTTTACCTATGTCAGCTCTGCCGGCCCGGCAGAAGCACTGGCCCAGGAAATTACCGAAAACGGCGGCAAGGCCCTGGCCCTTCGCGCCGACAGTGCCGAGGCAGCAGCCGTGCAACTGGCGGTGGATGACGCCGTGAAGGCCTTCGGCCGACTGGATATCCTGGTCAACAACGCCGGCGTGCTGGCAGTGGCACCGGTAGCCGAATTCGACCTGGCCGACTTCGACCGCATGCTGGCGGTGAATGTACGCAGCGTGTTCGTCGCCAGCCAGGCCGCCGCACGCTACATGGGCCAGGGCGGGCGCATCATCAACATCGGCAGCACCAACGCCGAGCGCATGCCGTTTGCCGGTGGCGCACCCTATGCCATGAGCAAGTCGGCGCTGGTTGGCCTGACCCGCGGCATGGCCCGTGACCTGGGGCCGCAAGGCATTACCGTGAATAACGTGCAGCCAGGGCCGGTGGACACCGACATGAATCCGGCCAGCGGCGAGTTTGCCGAGAGCCTGATCCCGCTGATGGCGATTGGGCGGTATGGCGAGGCGGATGAGATTGCCAGCTTTGTGGCTTACCTCGCGGGCCCAGAGGCCGGGTACATCACCGGGGCAAGCTTGACGATTGATGGCGGGTTTGCTGCTTGAGCTGATGGGCTGCCTGTGCCGGCGACAGGGCCGGTACAGGCTTATCCACTCCCAGACCCCAGCCGCTGTTCCATCACCTCCAGAAAAGCCCGGGCAGCGGGCGTCGGGCTGGAGGACCACACGGCATACAAGTGCCGCACCGGCGCATCCACCAACCGCGCCACCGTCACACCTTCGAAGCCCTGGGCCACCCGCTCCGGCACCAGGCCCACCGCCATGCCCCGCTGCACAAACTTTTCCACCAGACGCACATGCCCGATTTCAAACTGCACCCGGCGCTGCAACCCTGCGGCGTGAAACGCCTCATCCGTCTGCCGCCGTGCCCCGGTGCCTTCAGGGAAGTCCACCAGCACCTCGTCCGCCAGGTCGGCCAACGCCAACGGCGTACGGCCGGCAAGTCGATGACCAACCGGCAACAACGCCACCAGTTCCTCCCTGGCCAGCAAGCGGTGCTCCACGCCCTGCACGACCTCGCCCTGCCACAGGCCTATAAAGCCCACATCCAGGCGCCGCTCGACCACATCGGCGATCAGCAATTCGCTCTTGGCCGTGATCCAGCGCACATCCACATCCGGGAAACGACCATGAAACAGTGCCAGCAGGTCGACCAGGTCCAACGCCGTGAGCGAGCTGATTTCACCAATCGCCAGTCGCCCTCGCACCTGTCCGCAAGCCGCCGCCACGTCATCGGCAATGCGCCGGGCCGCTTCCACCGCCGGCCGGGCGCTAAGCACAAAAGCCTCGCCGGCAGGGGTCAGGCGCACCCGTCGCGAACTACGCTCGAACAGGCTGACGCCCAACTGTGCCTCCAGCCGCGCCACCTGATGGCTAAGCGCCGACTGCACCACATGGCAGCGCTCGGCCGCGCGGGTAAAGCTGCCCGTGTCGGCAACGGCAAGGGCATATTCGAGCTGCTTGAGGTTCATAGATCTATCTGCTTTCAAGATGGATAAGTTGAAAACTATACATTGGTGTCATGCCAGACACTTCCTGATAATCCTCCCACTTACTACTGCCCGCCACGAGAACCGCATGAACGCCCCCACTCTCAGCCGCGCCCTGATCCTGCTGATGGCCACCGCCACCGGCCTGGCCGTGGCCAGCAATTACTACGCCCAACCACTGCTGCACAGCATCGCCGAGCAGTTCGGCCTGAGCACCGCCAGCGCCGGCAGCATCGTCATCGCCGCCCAACTCAGCTATGGCGCCGGCTTGTTGTTGCTTGCGCCGCTGGGTGACCTGTTCGAGCAGCGCCGGCTGATCACCGTTATGACCGCTATTTCCACGCTGGGCCTTGTCATCAGTGCCTGTGCGCCGAGCCTGCCCTGGCTGATCCTGGGCACGGCGCTCACCGGGCTGTTCTCGGTGGTGGCGCAGATCCTGGTCCCCATGGCCGCGACCCTGAGCGCGCCAAATCAGCGCGGCCGTGCGGTCGGCACGCTGATGAGCGGCCTGCTGCTGGGGATCCTGCTGGCGCGCACCGCAGCCGGGTTCATGGCCGAACTGGGCGGCTGGCGTAGCATCTATGTGCTGGCCGCCGTGCTGATGGCGATTACCACCCTGGCCCTGTACCGCAGCTTGCCACAGCACCACAGCCATGCTGGGCTAAAGTACCCGGCGCTGATCGCTTCGGTGTTCCGCCTGTTCTTCGAAGAGCCCGTGCTGCGCCTGCGCTCACTGCTTGGGCTGCTGGCGTTCAGCCTGTTCGCACTGTTCTGGACACCGCTGGCGTTTCTGCTCGCACAAGGCCCCTACCACTATTCCGATGCCGTGATCGGCCTGTTCGGTCTGGCTGGTGCGGCGGGTGCGCTGTCGGCCAACTGGGCCGGGCGGCTGGCCGACCGTGGCAAAGGCTCGCTGGGTACCACTGTGGGCTTGGTCGTGTTGCTGCTGTCGTGGGTGCCGCTGGGGTTTGCCCAGCAGTCGCTGCTGGCCTTGCTGCTGGGCGTGCTGATGCTCGACCTGGCAGTGCAACTGGTGCACGTGAGCAACCAGAACGCAGTGATTGCCCTGCGGCCCGAGGCACGCACGCGGCTGAATGCCGGGTACATCACCTGCTACTTCATTGGCGGGGCGCTGGGCTCGCTGCTGGGCACACAGTTGTTCCAGCACCAGGGCTGGATGGGCATTGTGGTAGCAGGCCTGGTGATAGGCGGGCTGGCGCTGCTGGCGTGGGGGCTGGCCAATCGAAAGGCCGTTTGATTGACACAGGGGCGACATCGCACCGCACTACCCTCCGTCGTATTGGCGTTGACTTGCCTGCCCGGGCAGCGCTCAGTAGGCGCTGGTCAATGCCCTTTCCCTGACAGGACGACTTTATGACAAGACTCACGGTGCAATCCGGCGATTTCTTGCAAGGTGAAGGCGAGTATCGCAACGGATCGCTCACACTCAAGACCCCGCGCAGCCCCTCCCCGGGCGAGCGGATTTCACTCGCGCGCATCAGCGACCTCAGGCTGGCCAGCCTGGAATCAAGCCGCAGCCTGGGCAGCGCCCTGGGCTGGGGTGTGGCCGGCGCTCTGGTGGCGGGCCCGGTAGGGTTGCTGGCCGGGCTGTGGCTGGGTGGCAAGGAGGAAGAAGCCACCTTCCTGGCCACCTTCAAGGATGGGCGCAAGCTCATGGCGATAACCGACGGCAAAACCTGGTCAAAGATCGATGACAGCTGGCGGCAGCACAAGCGGCCCGCCAACCAGGACTGAATATCGCGGGGCCCGGATCGTTTTATGCAGAAGGCGGCTGTTAAGATGCCGCCTTTTTCATGGTCGGAGCCCCCGCATGCCGCCGCGTCACCCCCGCCTGCCCCTGAGCCTGCTCAGCCTGGGCTTGGCCCTGCATTGCCACCATGTGCTCGCCGAAGACAGCGTGGTGCTGGCGCCGCTGCAGGTGTCCGACACCTATGCCAACGATGGCTACCAGGCACGCCAGGCCGCGGTGGGTGGCTTGCAGCCCGCGCCCTTGCTCGATACGCCCGCCTCGGTCAGCGTATTCACCCAGCAACTGCTGGAAGACCGCCAGGTGCGCAAGCTCAGCGAAGTGCTGCAAAGTGACGCCTCGGTTGGCGACAGCTATGCCCCCATCGGCTACTACGAAAATTTCAATGTGCGCGGCTTCGAGCTGAATGCCGCCAGCAGCTACCGCATCAATGGCCAGACCATCGCCGGTGAGCAGAACGTGGCCCTGGAGAACAAGCAGCAGGTGGAGTTGCTCAAGGGCCTGTCAGGGCTGCAGAGCGGCATGTCGGAGCCCGGCGGCTTGGTCAACTACGTGACCAAGCGTGCCGAAGACGTGCGCAGCGTCACGGTATCGACCAATGAGCAAGGCGAACGCTACCTGGCCACCGACCTGGGCGGCTGGTTCGGCAGCGAAAAACAGTTTGGCCTGCGCGCCAACCTGGCCCATGAAGACATCCGCGCCTACGTCGACCACGCCGACGGCAAGCGCGACTTCGCCTCGCTGGCGTTCGACTGGCAGATCAACCCGGATGCCACCCTGCAGCTGGATGCCGAATACCAGCACCGCGAACAGCGCTCGGTGCCGGGTTACCAATTACTGGGCGGCACTGAAGTGCCCCACGGCATCGACCCGGATGACCGCCTGGCCTACCAGGATTGGGCCAAGCCGGTGCAGAACGACTCGCTGAACCTGGGCGGGCGCTTCGAGTACCGCTTCAACGAGGCCTGGACCGGCACCTTGAGTGCCTCGCGCAGCAAGGTGGTGATCGACGACTACAGTTCGTTCGCCTGGGGTTCGAGCGAAGGCGCATTTTTCGGCAACAATGGCGACTACGACATCTACGACTTCCGCAGCCCCGACGACACCCGCCGCACCGATGAGGCGCAGGCCATGCTCAATGGGCGGTTCGATGCGTTGGGCTTGGGTCATGAGCTGACCGTGGGGACCAGTGCGCAACGGCGTACGCTGGATCAGCGACCCAGCTATATGGAATGGGTCGGTACAGGCAACCTGTATACTGGTGCACCGGCTTTTGATCCATCCGATAAGTCCATCAGGTCAAGCGAGCGTCGCCTGGACAGCCGCCAGTATGGGCTGTTTTTCAGCGACCGAATCAGCTTCAACGAGCAATGGCAGATCGTGCTGGGTGCACGTGAAGTACGCCTGGACGAGAAAACCTGGAATGAAGACGGCGCAACTGGTCGCCACACCCGGCAGTACGAGTTGCTGCCTAACGCAGCGCTTATATACAAACCGCAGCCGGATACCACGGTATACGCCAGCTATTCCAAAGGCCTGTCGGCCGGCGGCACAGCGCCGTGGTTTGCGCTGAACAAATTCGAAATCCTCGCGCCCACTACCTCGCACCAACTGGAACTGGGCCTGAAGCACGATTGGCAAGGTGTGAGCTTCAGCGCCGCGCTGTTCCAGATCCGCCAGGCCTACCAGTACGCACGCCCGGACGGCGCCGGCAACTTCACCTATGTGCAGCAAGGCCAGCAGAAAAACACCGGCCTGGAACTGGGCGTCAGCGGCTGGGTGACCCACAACCTGCAGGTGCAAGCCAGCGCTGCGGCCATTCGGGCGCGGGTGCAAAACAGCGGCACCGAGGCCTATGAAGGCCATCAGGCGATCAACGTGCCCAGGTTCCGGGCAGCGCTGCAGGCAGAATACACACTGCCGGTGCCAGGCCTGGCGTTGCTGGGCGGGGCGCGCTACAGCGCCGGCAAGTCTGCGAGCCAGGCGGGAAACGTGGAGGTTGGCGGCTATGCGGTATTCGATCTTGGCAGCCGCTACCGAACGCGTATTGCCGGGTATGACACGGTGCTACGGCTGACCGTTGATAACGTGTTCGACAAACGCTACTGGCGTGATGCAGGGGATTACCTGGGGGATAACTACCTGTTCCAGGGGGCGCCACGTACGGCTCGGCTGTCGGCTTCGGTCAGTTTCTAGATTAGAGGCGCACCAAAGCCAACCTGCATCACCGAAGGCATCATTCCTGGCGGAAGGGCAACATTCCCCGTGCCTCCTCGGCATACCCCCTTACCCCTTCCCGCTCCTGCGCCAGGAAATCCTCCACCGCCCGCCGCAACCCGGGGTGCAGCAGGTAATGCCACGACCGCGTCAACACCGGCTCGAACCCGCGTATCAACTTGTGCTCCCCCTGCGCCCCGGCATCGAAACGCTGGTAGCCCTCGGCAATGGCAAAGTCCATGCCCTGGTAGAAACACGTCTCGAAATGCAACCGGTCGAATTCATCCAGGCAGCCCCAGTAACGACCAAACAGGCTGTCGCCCCCCACCAGGCTCAGCGCCATCGCCACATCGCGCCCACCCTGACGCGCCATCACCACCCGCACAGCCTCGGGCATGCGCTCGGCCAGCAGGCTGAAAAATACGCGGGTCAGGTAGGGGGCACGGCGGCGCACCGCATAGGTGTTGGCGTAGCACAGGAAGACGAAATCCCACTGCGCCTCGTCCAGCTCATCGCCACGGTACCAGCGAAAATCAATGCCCTGCCCGGCCACCTGCTCACGCTCCTTGCGCATCTGCTTGCGCTTGCGCGAACTCAGGCTGTCGAGAAAGTCCTGAAAGTCCCTGTAGCCCCGGTTGCGCCAATGGAACTGACACCCAAGGCGCTCCATCCAGCCCGGCAGGCCTGCCAGCTGTGTGTCCAGTGCCGGGTCGGTGAAGTTGATGTGCGCACCGGATAACCCGCCCTTGCCAAGGTACTCGGGCATGGCCTGCAGCATCATCAAACCGTCGGCAGGGTCCGCCGCCAACAGGCGTGGGCCGCTGACCGGGCTGAACGGTACTGCCCCCAGCAGCTTGGGGTAGTAGGCAATACCTGCCCGCTCACAGGCATCGGCCCAACCATGGTCGAAAACGTACTCGCCAAACGAATGCCACTTGCGGTAAGCCGGCAACAACGCCCTCACCTGCCCGTCACGCTCCAGCACCAGGTGCTCGGCAGCCCATCCCGTGCTGCGCTGCACGCTGCCGCTGTCCTCCATCGCACTGAGGAAGGCATGGCGCAGGAACGGTTGGCCTGCGGGCACCAGGGCGTCCCAGGTGGCTGCCGGAAGATCACGCAAATGGGCAAGGCTGTACAGGCTGGTCACGGTTTCGGCTCGCTGTGTGAAGGCCTTCAGTATCCTCAAGGAAGGCCCGGCACTCAAATGACGAACGTCGGGCTGACCCTTTTATTCTCAATTACTTAACCGCAGTGCCACTAATTAGACATTAATCTGTCATTGGCCCCCGCAATACTTGCGCCTGTTTTCCGGAACCTCAGAACCTGTCTAGTCAGGCCCTTTCCGAAGACATGCCAACGCAGGGGCAGGCGCTTGAGCCTCCCCCATTTTTTTCAGTAGGGAGAACCTTATGCGTCTTGTTTCTACACTTACCGGAGTGAGCCTCACCGGCATGATGCTGGCTCTGAGCGCCCCGGCCAGTGCTGCTGTCGACGCCAAGCTGCTCGAAATGCTCCGCGCCAACGGCTCGATCAACCAGGCGCAGTACAACGAACTGCAGGGCGACCTGGCAAAAGAAACCAAGGAAAGGGCCGACCAGAAAGCTCAGTCTGAACGGATGAGCAACTTCGAACAGAAAGTGGCATGGGCCGCCAAGACCCAGATTAAGGGTGATGTGCGCCTGCGTTACGAAGACGTCAACGTTGACAACCCGATCTCCCGCAGCGGCAACCAGGACCGTGAGCGCGTACGTGCCCGTGTCGGCTTCTACAGCGAGATCAACCCGCAGGTTGACGCTGGCGTGCGTGTGGCCACCGGCAGCAGCGCCGATGCCCGTTCGACCAACCAGAGCCTGGACAACTACTTCGAGAAGAAATCGCTGTGGGTCGACCTGGCCTACCTCGACTGGCACCCGACTGCCGTACCTAACCTGCACCTGATTGGCGGCAAGATGATGCAGCCATGGGTGAGCATGGGCGACATCATCTGGGACAGCGACATCAACCCGGAAGGCGTGGCAGCTACCTACAAGACCAACCTCGGCCCGGCCGAAGTGTTCGGCAGCATCGGCCACTACAACCTGAAGGACAACGTCGACGGCGACGGCGTGCAGTTCAAGCACGACGCGCAACTGTACGCGGCCCAGCTGGGTACCAAGTTCAACGCGGCTGACACCGTCAAGGTTACCGTTGGCGGCAGCGTATACGGCTACGACAACGACAAGGCCTCGGCTGCTCTGCGCTCGCTGGGCAACACCACCGACGAGTTCAACCTGGTTGAAGGCTTCGGTCAGGTCGATTTCACCGGTTTCGCCATTCCACTGTCGGCTTACGGCCAGTTCGTCAAGAACACCGAAAGCACCGACGGCAAGGACAAGGCCTGGCTGGCTGGTTTGAAGAGCAAGATCGGCGCCTGGAGCCTGGACTACAACTACCGCGACGTACAGCGTAACGGTGTTGTCAGCCTGTTCACCGACTCCGACTTCGGTAACGGCTTCACCGGTTCCCGTGGCCACAAGTTCAAGGTGGGTTACGAAATCGACAAGAACTTCGCCCTGGGCGCGGCCTACATGATGGCCAAGACCGACTACTCCAATCTGCCGAACAGCGATGCTGATGTAGACACGCTGCAGGTGGACCTGGAAGCCAAGTTCTAAGCACCCCCCTCCTCTGCTTCACCTGAAGCGGGAAATGCCGACCCCATCCGGCGTTTCCCGCTTTTTTTGCCTGTGAGAAATGCGCCGGCCTCTTCGCGGGCTCGCCCGCGAAGAGGCCGGTACAGGCTGACTAAGGATCAGCGCTTGCGCAGAATCACGCTACCAATCGAATACCCTGCACCAAACGAGCTCAATACGCCCAACGACCCCTTGGCCAGGTCGTCCTGATACAGGTGGAAGGCAATCACCGACCCTGCCGAACTCGTATTGGCATAGCGGTCCAGAATCACCGGCGCATCTTCCTCGGCCACTTCACGCCCCAGCAACTTCTTGACGATCAGGTGGTTCATGCTGAGGTTGGCCTGGTGCAGCCAGAAGCGCTTCACATCGCTCGGTTGCAGGCCATTTTCCTGCAGGTGCTCACCGATCAGCTCGGCCACCTTCGGGCACACCTCACGGAACACCTTGCGGCCTTCCTGGATGAACAGCTTGTCTGCGGCGCCCTCGCCCTCTTCCGCTGCCCGGTTGAGGAAGCCGAAGTTGTTGCGGATATTGTTGGAAAACTCGGTCCACAGCTTGGTGCTGACGATGTCGAACTGGTGCGCCGAGGTGGCCTTGTCAGCACGCTCGAGCAACACCGCAGTGGCGGCATCACCGAAAATGAAATGGCTGTCGCGGTCACGGAAGTTCAGGTGCCCGGTGCACACTTCCGGGTTGACCATCAGCACCGCACGCGCCTGGCCCAGGGCCACGCTGTTGGCGGCAGTCTGGATGCCGAAGGTGGCCGACGAGCAGGCGACGTTCATGTCGAAGGCAAAGCCCTGGATGCCCAGCGCCTGTTGCACTTCGATGGCGATGGCCGGGTACGGGCGCTGCAGGTTGGAGCAGGCGACGATCACGCCATCGACATCGGCAGCTGTGCGGCCAGCGCGCTCCAGGGCCTGGCGGGCAGCGGCCACGGCCATTTCGCAGAGCACCGAGGGCTCGTCGTTGGAACGCTCGGGCAGGCGTGGTTTCATGCGCTGCGGGTCGAGGATGCCAGCCTTGTCCATCACGAAGCGGCTCTTGATGCCCGAGGCCTTTTCGATAAAGGCCGCATCGGACAGCGGCGCTGCTTCAACTTCACCGCGCTCGATGGCAGCGGCGTTGTCCTGGTTGAACTGCTGCGACCAGGCGTTGAAGGAAGCCACCAGTTCTTCATTGGAAATGCTCTGGGCCGGGGTGTACAGGCCGGTGCCGCTGATCACGACATTATGCACGGTCGTTCCTCTGGTCAAAGGCCATCGCCACAGGGCGCTGGCTGGGAATATGACAAGTTAGTGGCACTTTAGTACCAATTCAGGGGCGTACGTGCACCCTGTGGGAGCGGGTTCGCCCGCGAAGGGCCGCAACGCGGCCCCAAACTCCCTGAAGTTTGCCACAAATCGGGCAGGTTAGCCTTCCACCTGGCTCCACTGTTTGCTCAATCTTTTGTCGGAAATCGGCACCTTGGTGCCCAACTGCTGGGCAAACAGCGACACCCGGTATTCCTCCAGCCACCAGCGGTACAACGTCAGTTGCTCATCGCGCTTGCCTTCCTGGGCATGCTTGTCGGCACGGGCCTTGTACTGTGCCCACAAATTGGCCAGCTCACCGCTCCATACCCGGTCCTTCTGCACCTGCGAACCCAGCTTCTCCAGGCGCAGCTCCACCGCCTTGAGGTAACGCGGCAGCTCCTTGAACCAAACCCCGGGCGTTTCACGCACAAAGCCCGGGTACACGAGGTTGCCCAGCTGTTGCTTGATGTCGTTCAGCGCCACCGCCTGGGTCAGGTCGATCTTGCCCTTGAAGCGCTTCTGCAGCCCATGCCACAGCTTCAGCACCTCCAGCGTCAGGCGCGCCAGCCGCTCGGCATATTCGGCCCAGTTGCCGCGCTTACGCTCAGCCAGCCCGGCCAAGGCCGCACCATCACGCGGTAACGGCTGTTCGCCTTCAAGGATGCAGCTGTCCAGGCTGGCCAGCAGGATGTCCTCGACCAGTGCCTCGACCCGGCCCATTTCACGGTACAGCAGGCCAAGCTCGGTCAGGCCCGGCAGCTTGCCGCGCAGGTACTTGGCCGGCTCGGCCAGTTGCTGCAACAACAGGCGCTGCAGGGCGCGGCGGTGCTGGAACTCGGCTTCGGCCTGGGTCGAGAAACGCCCTTCGCGCACGCTACCGCCCTCTTCCACCAACGCCGGGTACACGGTCATCGACAGACCGGCAATCTTCTGTTGGGCGGTCTGCTTCACTTCGCTGAAGGCCTTGGCCTGCACCGGCTGCTCGCTCTTTTCAGTGCGCGGCACTGCCAGGGCAGCCTGGCTGGCGGCAGCAAAGCGCGCGGTCAGCTCGGCCAGATCGCGGCCCTCGCCAAGGAACTTGCCCTGGCCGTCGACCACTTCGATGTTCATGCGCAGGTGGCCTTCGACCAGCTGGACCGACTCGTCCCAGGCTTCGTCGGACACCCGCGCACCGGTCATGCGCAGCAGCTCCTGGCCCAAAGCCTGCGGCAGTGCGCCCTGACCGAAGGTCATACGCGCCAGCGAAGCCTTGACGAAGTCCGGCACCGGCACGAAGTTCTTGCGCAGGGCCTTGGGCAGGTTGCGTATCAGCGCCACGCACTTGGCTTCCAGCAGGCCTGGCACCAGCCATTCCAGGCGCTCGCCGGGCAGGCTTGGCAGCAACGGTGCCGGCACCCGCACGGTCACGCCGTCACGCGGGTGGCCGGGTTCAAAGTGGTAGCTCAGCGGCAGGCGCAGCTCGCCGACCTGCATGCTGTCGGGGTACTGCGCGGCAGTGACTTCGCTAGCCTGGCGGGCCAGCACGTCTTCCTCACGCATGATCAGCAGGTTGGCATCCTTCTGGCTGCCCATGCGGTACCAGCTGTCGAAGGTCGCGGTCTGGTGGATTTCCGCCGGCAGGCGCGCTTCGTAGAAGGCGTACAGCGTTTCCTCGTCAGCCAAGATGTCACGCCGGCGGGCCTTGGCCTCCAGCTCGTCGAGTTCTTCGAGCAGGCGTTTGTTGGCCGCCAGGCACTTGGCCCGCGACTGTATTTCGCCACCCACCAAGCCCTCGCGGATGAACAGCTCACGCGAAGTGACCGGGTCGATCGGGCCGAAATGCACCGGGCGGCGGCCGACCAGAATCAGGCCGTACAGGGTGATCTGCTCATAAGCCACCACCTGCCCGCGCTTCTTCTCCCAGTGTGGTTCGAAGTGGTTTTTCTTGACCAAATGGCCGGCCAGCGGCTCGATCCAGTCCGGCTCGATCTTGGCGACCATGCGCGCATACAGCTTGGTGGTCTCGACCAGTTCCGCGGCCATGACCCACTGCGGTCGCTTGCGCCCCAGGCCCGAAGACGGGTGCACCCAGAAACGCCGTTGACGCGCCCCCTGGTAGTCGCCCTCTTCGGTCTTCTGGCCGATCTGGCTGAGCAGGCCGCTGAGGATGGCCTTGTGCATCTTCTGGTAGTCGGACGGTTCCTTGTTCACCGTCAACTGCAGGTCACGGCAGATCAGCGCCAGCTGGCGGTGGGCATCGCGCCACTCGCGCAGGCGCAAGTAATTCAGGAAATGCTTGCGGCACCAGTTGCGCAGCGGGTTGGCCGTCAGCGCCTGGCGTTGCTCTTCAAAGCCGCGCCACAGGTTGACCAGCGCGGCGAAGTCGGAGTCCACGTCCTTCCATTGCGCATGAGCCTGATCGGCCGCCTGCTGACGCTCCGGTGGGCGCTCGCGCGGGTCTTGCACCGACAGTGCGCTGGTAACGATCAGCACTTCCTGCAGGCTGCCCAGTCGGGCGCCTTCGAGCAGCATGCGGCCCAGCCGCGGGTCGATGGGCAGGCGCGCCAGTTGGCGGCCAATCGGGGTCAGCTGGTTTTCGCGGTTGACCGCCGACAGTTCCTGCAACAGGTTGAAGCCATCGCTGATGGCCTTGCCATCCGGCGGCTCGATGAACGGGAACGCATCGATCGCGCCCAGGCGCAGGTGCAACATCTGCAGGATCACCGCCGCCAGGTTGGTGCGCAGAATCTCCGGGTCGGTAAACGCCGGCCGGCTGTTGAAGTCCTCTTCGCTGTACAGGCGTACGCAAATGCCCGGCTCGACCCGGCCGCAACGGCCTTTACGCTGGTTGGCACTGGCTTGGGACACAGCTTCGATGGGCAGGCGCTGCACTTTGGCGCGGTAGCTGTAGCGGCTGATGCGTGCGGTGCCGGTGTCGATCACGTAGCGGATGCCCGGCACGGTCAGCGAGGTTTCGGCCACGTTGGTGGCCAGCACCACACGGCGCCCGGTGTGCGGCTGGAAGATACGCTGTTGCTCGGCCGGCGACAGGCGTGCGTACAGCGGCAAAATCTCGGTGTGGCGCAACTGCGCCTTGCGCAGAATTTCAGCGGCATCGCGGATTTCCCGCTCGCCGGGCAAGAAGATCAACACATCGCCCGGGCCTTTGCCTTCACTGCGTTCGTGGTGCGCCAGCTCGTCCAGGGTGGCGAGGATGGCCTGGTCGACGGTGAGGTCGTCCTCGATCTGGTTGCCTTCCTCGTCCTGCTCGCTGGTGAGCGGGCGGTACCAGGTTTCCACCGGGAAGGTACGCCCGGACACCTCGATAATTGGCGCGCCATCGAAGTGTTTGGAAAAGCGTTCCAGATCGATGGTGGCCGACGTGATGATCAGTTTCAGGTCCGGCCGGCGATGCAGCAGTGTCTTCAGGTAGCCGAGCAGGAAGTCGATGTTCAGGCTGCGTTCATGGGCTTCGTCGACGATGATCGTGTCGTAGCGCTCAAGAAAGCGGTCGTGCTGGGTTTCGGCCAGCAGGATGCCATCGGTCATGAGTTTGACCAAGGTATTGGCATCGCTCTGGTCTTCGAAACGTACCTGGTAACCGACCAGCCCGCCCAGCGGCGTGCCCAGTTCTTCGGCAACCCGCGCTGCCACGCTGCGCGCGGCGATCCGGCGTGGCTGGGTGTGGGCGATCAGGCCATGGCTGCCACGGCCCAGTTCCAGGCAAATCTTCGGCAGCTGGGTGGTCTTGCCCGAACCGGTTTCGCCGGCGATCACCAGCACCTGGTTTTCGGCCAGGGCCTTCTTGATTTCGTCACGCTTGGCGGCGATCGGCAGGTTGTCGTCGTAGCGCACGGTCGGCACGCTCTGCTGACGTGAAGTGACCTGGGCGCAGGACGCCTGGACCTTTTCCACCCACTGCGAAAGCTTCGCTTCGTCGGGGCGCTTGCGCAGTTCGTGCAGTTGCCGGCGCAGACGATGGCGGTCGGCAATCATGGCGTGGTCGAGGTTTTGCAACAGTTTGTCGATGGCGTGGTCAGTCATGGGGCTTTTTAGTGATGCAGGTGAGCCTGCTTTTTCATGATCAGCATTCGGAAAGTTGGGCGATTGTCGCAGATTTGCCGGTTTTCTGCTGCCTGTACCGGCCTCTTCGCGGGCTTGCCCGCTCCCACAGGGATCGCATCAGGGCTCAGACCTGTGGGCTCCCTGTGGGAGCGGGTGCGCCCGCGAAGAGGCCAGTGGCAGCCGCACAAATGTTTAGCCATGTGCGATGTAAAGGTTGCCATTCACTGCTTTAATCAACCTTACGCCGCATGTGAGTATCAAAAGCATGACTCCCGCCCAGCCCATCGCCCCACCGTCTTCCCGCCCTTCGCTACCGAAGGCCCGGAGCCGTGCCGGGGAAAATCCGCTGGTGCACATCATCCTCGCCTTCTGGGCACTGTGGCACTGCCGCCACGCGCGCCCACCGGACTGCTCGCTCACGCCTTTGTGACCAAACCCGGCCATCGTCTGGCCGTTTGACTCAACTGGACCGCGCGTTTTGCGCGAATGTCCTGTGCGCTTGTGAGCGAATTCATCATGCACTTTGCACCTGTAGAGCAGGCTACCCGTTTCCTGGCTGAAAACCCCGATGTCGAGTTGTTCGAGCTGTTCATCCTCGACGCCAACGGCGTACCACGCGGCAAGCTGCTGCACCGTGATGAACTGTTGGCCGTGTACCAGACCGGCCGGCCGCTGCCCAGCACTATCCTTGGCCTGACCCTGAACGGCGACGACGTTGAAAACTCGGGCCTGGTGTGGGACGTGGGCGACATCGACTGCCGCGCCTACCCACTCGAAGGCAGCCTGGTGCGTCTGCCCTGGCGCCGGGTGCCGACCGCCGCAGTGCAGGTCAGCATGCACCCCAGCGAAGGCCTGCCAGCCAGCATCGCCGACCCGCGCCATGTGCTGCTACGCACCATCGAGGCGCTAAAAGCCGACGGTTACCGCCCGGTAATGGCCTGCGAACTGGAGTTCTACCTGCTCGACCAGGAGCGTGACGCCCAGGGCCGCCCGCAACCGGCACTGGACAATGATGGCGGCCGCCCGCGCAGCACCCAGGTCTATGGCCTGCGTGAACTGGAACAGATCGAACCCTTCCTCGCCGACCTGTACGCCGCCTGCAAGGCGCAGGGCATCCCGGCGCGTACTGCGATTTCCGAGTACGCCCCCGGCCAGGTGGAAATTACCCTCGAACACGGCGACGCCCTGCAGGCAATGGACCAGGCCGTGCGCTACAAGCGCCTGGTTAAAGGCGTGGCCCACGCCCACGGCATGCAGGCCTGCTTCATGGCCAAGCCGTTTGCCAACCTGGCCGGCACCGGCATGCACATGCACCTGAGCCTGGCCGACAGCACGGGCAACAACCTGTTCGCCAGCGAAGACAAGGCCGGCACCCCGCTGCTGCGCCAGGCCGTGGCGGGCATGCTGCGCCACCTGCGCGACTCGCTGCTGCTGTTTTGCCCCAATGCCAACTCGTTCCGCCGCTTCCAGGCCAACAGCTATGCGCCGCTGGCGCCGACCTGGGGCGTGGACAACCGCACCGTAAGCCTGCGCGTGCCCGGCGGCCCGGCCAACAGCCGGCATGTAGAGCACCGCATTTGCGGCGCCGACGCCAACCCTTACCTGGCTGCCGCAGCGATCCTCGCTGCCAGCCATCGCGGCATCCGCGAACAGCTGGACCCAGGCGCACCGGTGGAAGGCAACGGCTATGCCCAGGCCACCGAGCACCTGCCCACCGACTGGCTGACCGCCCTCGATGCCCTGCAGCATTCCCATTGGGCTCGCGAAGCCTTGGGCGACGACTTCCTTGGCGTGTACCTGAAGGTAAAGCGTGCCGAGTACCGCCAGTTCATGGCCGAAGTCAGCGAGCAGGACTGGCGCTGGTACCTGCACCAGGCCTGAGCCCCTACCTAACAAGGAACACCCATGAACGCAGCATTGAACAAAGGCCCGGCGCAGCGTGCGCCGTCCTATTACACCGCCTCCCTCAACGACCACACCGAGTACCCGCAACTCAAGGGCACGGTGCAGGTGGATGTGGCCATCATCGGCGGAGGCTTTACCGGCGTGGCCACGGCGGTGGAGCTGGCCGAGCGTGGCCTGAAGGTGGCCATCGTCGAAACCAACCGCATCGGCTGGGGTGCCAGCGGGCGCAATGGTGGCCAGGTCACCGGCAGCCTGTCGGGTGATGAGGCCATGCGCTCGCAGATGCGCAACCACCTGGGTGGCGAAGTCGACGACTTCATCTGGCACCTGCGCTGGCGCGGACATCAGGTGATCGAGCAGCGCGTGGCGCGCTATGGCATCGACTGCGACCTCAAGCGCGGCCACCTGCATGCGGCAATGAAACCTTCGCACATGGACGAACTGCGCGCCTTCGAGGCCGAGGCCCGCCGCCGTGGCATGGGCGAGCAGGTGCAATTGCTGGACCGTGCGGCAGTGGCCGATCACCTGCAAAGCCCGCTGTACCTGGGCGCACTGAAAAACCTGCGCAACCTGCACCTGCACCCGCTCAACCTGTGCCTGGGTGAAGCCCGTGCGGCCTACAGCCTGGGTGCACTGATCTTCGAGAATTCCGAGGTGCTGGACATCGTTCACGGCCCGCGCCCGGCAGTGGTCACTGCCCATGGCCGGGTCGAAGCGCGCCAGGTAATGCTGGCCGGTGATGTGTATCACAAGCTGGAAAAGCGCCAGCTCAAAGGTAAGATATTCCCGGCCATGGGCGGCATCGTCACCACCGCGCCGCTGGGTGAGCTGGCCGAGCAGATCAACCCGCAGGACCTGGCGGTATACGACTGCCGCTTCGTGCTCGACTACTACCGCCTGACCGCCGACAAACGCCTGCTGTTTGGTGGCGGCGCCAATTACTCGGGCAAGGACTCACGCGACATCGAAGGCGAACTGCGCCCGTGCATCGAACGCACCTTCCCGGCGCTCAAGGGCGTGCCGATCGAGTTCCAGTGGAGCTGTGCCATGGGCATCGTGGTCAACCGCATTCCGCAGTTGGGCAAGCTGTCGGACAACGTGTGGTATTGCCAGGGTTACTCGGGGCATGGCATTGCCACCAGCCACATCATGGGCGAGATCATGGCCGAGGCGTTGACCGGGACGCTGGAGAAGTTCGACACTTTCGCGCAGTGCAAGCATGTGCGGGTGCCGATGGGGGACTTGCTGGGGAACCCGCTGCTGGCGGCGGGGATGTGGTACTACCAGTTGCTTGAGAAACTGCGCTGAAGCATTCGCGGGCACGCCCGCTCCCACAGTTACAGCGCAGCCCTCTGGCTCAGCGCGATACCTGTGGGAGCGGGCGTGCCCGCGAAGAGACCAGTGAGGTCTATCAGGCGATCTTCTTCAGGCCCTGCTTCTTCAGCTCTTCATCACGCAGCTCGCGACGCAGGATCTTGCCCACGTTGGTAGTTGGCAACGAATCACGGAATTCGATCTGGCGCGGTACCTTGTAGCCGGTAACGTTGGCACGCATGTGCTCCATCACCTGCTCCTTGGTCAGGGTCATGCCCGGCTTGACCACGATGAACACCTTGATCACTTCACCCGACTTCTCGTCCGGCACGCCAATGGCAGCGCACTGCAACACGCCCGGCAAGGCCGCCAGCACATCTTCCAGTTCGTTGGGGTACACGTTGAAGCCCGAGACCAGGATCATGTCCTTCTTGCGATCGACAATGCGCATGTAGCCGTCCGCCTGGATCAGGGCGATGTCACCGGTTTTCAGCCAGCCTTCGCTGTCGAGGATTTCGGCGGTGGCGTCTTCGCGCTGCCAGTAGCCCTTCATCACCTGCGGGCCCTTGACGCACAGCTCGCCCACTTCACCCAAAGGCAACTCGTTGCCGGCGTCGTCGATGATCTTGCACAGGGTCGAAGGCACCGGAATACCGATGGTACCCACCTGGTTGGCCTCTGCCGGGTTCACCGCCGCCACCGGGCTGGTTTCGGTCATGCCGTAACCTTCGCAGATGGCGCAGCCGGTAACGGCCTTCCAGCGTTCGGCCACGCTCAGTTGCAAGGCCATGCCGCCCGACAGGGTGATTTTCAGCGCTGAAAAGTCCAGGGCGCGGAACGCCTCGTTGTTGCACAGGGCAACGAACAGGGTGTTGAGGCCGACAAAGCCGCTGAACTTCCACTTGCCCAGTTCCTTGACCATGGCCGGCAGGTCACGCGGGTTGCTGATCAGCACGTTGTGGTTGCCGATCAGCATCATCGCCATGCAATGGAAGGTAAAGGCATAGATGTGGTACAGCGGCAGCGGCGTGATAAGGATTTCGCAGCCTTCGTGCAGGTTGGAGCCCATCAGCGCCCGGCACTGCAGCATGTTGGCCACCAGGTTGCGGTGGGTCAGCATCGCCCCCTTCGCCACGCCCGTGGTGCCGCCGGTGTACTGCAGCACCGCCACGTCGTTGGCCTGCGGGTTGGCCTCGGTTACCGGCTGGCCCTTGCCCAATGCCAACGCGTCGTTGAAGCGTATGGCACGCGGCAGGTTGTAGGCCGGTACCATCTTCTTCACGTACTTGATCACGCTGTTGATCAGCAAGCGCTTGAGCGGCGGCAGCAGGTCGGCCACTTCGGTGACGATAACGTGCCTGACCTGGGTCTTGGGCACCACCTTTTCAGCCAGGTGGGCCATGTTGGCCAGACACACCAGGGCCTTGGCGCCGGAGTCGTTGAACTGGTGTTCCATCTCCCGCACGGTGTACAGCGGGTTGGTGTTGACCACGATCAGCCCGGCACGCATGGCACCGAATACCGCGACCGGGTATTGCAGGACATTGGGCAGTTGCACGGCAATGCGGTCACCCGGCTTGAGGTCGGTGTGCTGCTGCAGCCAGGCCGCAAACGCCCCCGACAGCGCATACAACTCGCCATAAGTGATAGTCTTGCCCAGGTTGCTAAAGGCCGGTTTGTCGGCAAAGCGTTGGCAGGATTGCTTGAGTACTGCCTGGATATTGGGGAATTCGTCAGGATTGATTTCCGCCGTAATCCCGGCTGGGTACTTATCCTTCCAAAAATGTTCGATCATGGAAGCCCACTCCTTCAGCAACAGCGAAGTTCGATTGGCGCGTCGATGCGCTTATTATTGATATGAGACGGCGGTTCGTTGCAAACCGGATCGTCTGAAAGCGGGCCGAGAGTAACAGCTTTGCCTGGGGTCGCCTAGAGGCCAAAACAGGCCTTACAGTCACAAAAATGACTCAATGAACAATACAAGTCATTTTTAGAGTTTTTAACCAAAATGTCGCAGATCAGGCTGTAACAAGCCGGTTAGAGCCGTTTAAAGGCATTCGCGGGCAAGCCCGCGAAGCAGCCAACCCGGCATTAAGCGATGTCGCGCAGCTCCCGCCGCAAGATCTTGCCCACCGGCGTCATCGGCAACGACTCGCGCAGCACAATGTGCTTGGGCACCTTGTAGCCGGTAAAGTTGGCCTTGCAGTAGGCCTTGAGCTCATCCACGCTCAGCCCCCCCTCACGCGGCACCACGAACAGCTTCACCGCCTCGCCGGAACGCTCGTCCGGCACGCCGATGGCTGCACAGTTGGCGACCTTGGGGTGGCCCATCACCACATCCTCGATCTCGTTGGGGTAAACGTTGAAGCCCGAGACGATGATCATGTCCTTCTTGCGGTCGACAATGCGGGTAAAACCGTCCGGGTCGATCACCGCAATATCACCGGTCTTGAACCAGCCGTCCGTATCCAGGGCCTGGGCCGTGGCCTCGGGCTGCTGCCAGTAGCCCTTCATCACCTGCGGGCCCTTGATGCACAACTCGCCCCGCTCGCCCAGCGGCATCTCGTTGCCGTCATCGTCGATCACCTTGAATGCGGTACCCGCCACCGGGATGCCCACCGTGCCCAGTCGGGCAAGCTTGCCATAGGGGTTGGTGCTGGCCACCGGCGAGGTTTCGGTCAGGCCGTAGCCCTCGACGATGCGGCATCCGGTAAGCGCTTCCCAGCGCTCGGCAGTGGCCTTGACCAGCGCAGTGCCGCCGGAGTTGGTGACCTTCAGCGCCGAGAAGTCCAGCTGACGGAACCCCGGGTGATCCATCAGCGCAACGAACAGGGTATTCAGCCCCAGCAGTGCGGAGAAACGCCACTTGCCCAGCTCCTTGATGAAGCCCGGGATATCCCGTGGGTTGGTAATCAGCACGTTGTGGTTACCGGTGACCATCATGCACATGCAGTTCGCGGTAAAGGCATAGATGTGGTACAGCGGCAGCGGCGCGATCATCACCTCTTGCCCGTCCTTGAGCAGCTTTTGCCCGTCGGGGCCGTGCTGCGAGAAGCAGGCCAGCACCTGCAGCATGTTGGCCACCAAGTTGCCGTGGGTGAGCATCGCGCCTTTGGCCAAGCCGGTAGTACCGCCGGTGTATTGCAGCACGGCGATGTCGTCCAGGCTCAGCGGCACCGGTTTGGGTGACAGCTCGCGCCCTTGGCGCAGCACCTGTTTGAACGATACCGCCTGGGGCAAGTGATAGGCCGGCACCATCTTCTTCACTTTGTCGACCACGGTGTTGATCAGCCAGCCTTTGGCGGTGGGCAGCAGGTCGCCCATCTTCGCCTCGATCAGGTATTCGATGCCGGTATCGGGCAACACCTCCTGCACACGCTTGCCAAACATGTTCAGGTACACCAGTGCGCGCGCGCCGCTGTCCTTGAACTGGTGGCGCATTTCGCGCTCGGTGTACAGCGGGTTGGTGTTGACCACGATCAGGCCGGCGCGCATGGCACCGAAGACGGCGATGGGATACTGCAGCACGTTGGGCATCTGCACCGCGATGCGGTCACCCGGTTTGAGGTCGGTGTGCTGCTGCAACCAGCCGGCGAAGGCGGCTGAATGGCGCTCCAGCTCGGCGTAAGTCAGGGTCACCCCCAGGTTGCTGAACGCCGGGCGGTCGGCAAAGCGCTTGCAGCAGCGCTCGAACACCTCGACGACCGAGGTGTATGCATTGATGTCGATGGTGGAAGGCACGCCCGCCGGGCGCTTGTCATTCCAGAAGTCGGCTTGCATTTATTATTGTTCCTCTGCCTGGACCTGCACTGCGTCCTTTAGTCCATTACCTGATCGCCAGCCGGCGAACAGGCGTTGATCCGACGTTAACAGGTAAGTCCAAGGTGGCATATACGCCAAGTGCCGCCATTAACATTGTGAATCTTATTTGTGCCCTTCCTGCAATCCGGCCGGTTGTGCATACACTGTTCGGGTACCTGTGCGCACAAGGACCCGCCATGCCTCACGACGCCTTCTGGCTACCCGCCAGCGAGCACTGCAGCCTGTATGTGCACCAATGGCTGCCGGCCAAACCGGCGAAAGCCGTGGTGCTGCTGGCCCATGGCATGGCCGAGCATGCCGGGCGCTACCAACGCCTGGGGCAGGCCTTGAGCGAGGCCGGCTTTGCCCTGTTCGCGGCCGACCAGCGCGGTCACGGGCGCACTGCCGAACAGGGCAACCTCGGCCTGTTCGCCCGCCATCATGGCTGGAATGCCGTGGTCAACGACCTCGGCCGGGTGGCCCAGCACATCGGTCAGCAATACCCGTGCACACCGCTGTTCCTGTTCGGCCACAGCATGGGCAGCTACATCGCCCAGGCCTACCTGCTGCACCACAGTGCCAGCCTGCACGGGGCCATCCTGAGTGGCTCCAACTACCAGCCGGCGACGCTTTACCGCGTGGCCCGGCAGATTGCCCGGCTGGAAGCCTGGCGTCAGGGGCCGTTGGGCAAAAGTGCACTGATCGAATGGTTGTCGTTCGGCTCGTTCAACAAGGCTTTCAAGCCCAACCGCACGGCATTCGACTGGCTCAGCCGCGACCCGGCCGAAGTCGACCTGTACGTCAAAGACCCGTTGTGCGGCTTTCGTTGCAGCAACCAGCTGTGGCTCGACCTGTTGCAAGGCTTGGCGCAGATCAGCCAGCCGAGTAACCTCGCGCAGATCGATCCGAACTTGCCGATGCTGGTGATCGGTGGTGAATGTGATCCGGTCAGTGCCGGCAAGCGTCTCACCCATCTGGCCGACGCCCTGCGCGCGACCGGCAATCGACATGTACAGCTGCGCGTCTATCCTGAGGCGCGGCACGAAGTGCTCAACGAAACCAACCGTGACGAGGTCACCGCCGATATTCTCGGCTGGCTTGAACAGGCGCTGGCCCTCGGCCGCCCTGTGCGCAGTGAATGATAGCCGCCCTCGCCCACCGCTTAAGGAAGCCCCGATGTCCCAGGTCACCAACACGCCTTACGAAGCCCTCGAAGTCGGCCAGAAGGCCGAATACAAGAAGTCTGTTGAAGAGCGCGACATCCAGCTGTTCGCCGCCATGTCCGGCGACCACAACCCGGTGCACCTGGACGCCGAGTTCGCCGCCAAGAGCATGTTCCGCGAGCGCATTGCCCATGGCATGTTCAGCGGCGCATTGATCAGTGCAGCAGTGGCCTGCACCCTGCCCGGCCCTGGCACCATCTACCTGGGCCAGAAAATGAGCTTCCAGAAGCCGGTGAAAATTGGCGACACCCTGACCGTGCGCCTGGAAATTCTTGAGAAGCTGCCGAAGTTCAAGGTGCGTATCGCCACCAATGTGTACAACCAGAACGATGAGCTGGTGGTCGAGGGTGAGGCCGAGATTCTGGCACCGCGCAAACAGCAGACTGTCGAGCTGGTGTCGCCGCCGAACTTTGTGGCCAGCTGAAGGTTGA